>JAJZSQ010000107.1:1924-9642 GCA_021849615.1 Pseudomonadota bacterium | reverse complement strand
ACCGAGGCCTATCTGCGCTGAGCCACTTCGGCAGGCCACTCTCGCGAACCCGAGGGGGCATCAGGGACAGTGCGGATGGTGCGCTGCGCGCGCCTGTGCCACTTTGACGTCGTGGCACGAGCGGGTTGCCGGTTGAAACCTGCCTCGAGAGGGTCGGCGGAATGGGCAAGACGAACTCGATACTGGCCGTGGCGCAACATGCGCCGTCCGATACGGTGCTGCTGGCGAAGGCGGCCGCACTGGCGCGCTCCTTCGGGTTCGGCCTGGAGCTGTTCATGTGCGATGCCGAGCAGGCGTATGCACTGAAGCACGATTATCAGACGAACGGGCATGCCAAGGCGCTCGCCGATTGCATCGGGCGTGCCAAGGCGTATCTGGCCGAGCAGCGCAAACTGATCGATCCGGCAGTGTCGGCCGTGACCATCGATGCCGCCTGCGAGAGTCCGCTGTATGAGGGCGTCGTGCGCAAGGTGGAGCACAGTCGCGCCGAGTTCGTCATGAAAGCCGCCGGTGGCATCGATCGGCGCGGTCACAGTGCGTTCGACGAAAATGATTGGCAGCTGATGCGTACCTGCCCGGCGACGCTCGCCCTGGTGCGCAACCGTCATTGGCGCAAACGGCTGCGCATCGCCGCGGCGATCGACGTTTCGGATGAGGAAACCGCGGGGCTCGCGAGCTCCATCATCCGGATCGCCCGGCGCCTTGCGCTGGCGACCGGCGGAGAGCTCGAGCTGGTGTACGCCGAGCGCATGCCCGCTGACGGCGTCGCGAGCCGCACACGGGCCGCGCGATTGCGGGCGCTGGCCCGTCAGGCCGACCTCGATGAGCACCACGCCCACATCCTGGCCGGCACGCCCGAGCACGAGCTCGCGGCATTCGCCGCCGGGCGCGACTACGACGTGATGGCGCTCGGGGCGCTGGCACACCGCAAGCTCGCCGTCGAGCTCGTCGGCAGTCTCACCTCGACGCTGGTCGAGGCGCTCGAGAGCGACTTCGTGCTGATCAAGCCGGACGAAGCCGTGGCGAGCGAGCGGATACCCCGGCGTACGCGTGAGCACGCCGCTCAGGCGTTGCCGCCGGCGGCGCGCACCGCAGCGGTGAACGCTTGGATGAGCGGGGCGCGCCCGACGCGTTGAGTCAGCTGGCGCCCCGGCGCGCTTCGAGTTCCTCCCAGCGCGCATAGCACCGTTCGAGTTCTGCGGTGAGCGCATTGAGGCGTTCGCCGTCGGCGCGGATGCGCTCGACACCACCGTTGCGGTAATCGGGCTGGCTCAGACGCGCGCCGATCTCGGCCTGTTCGCGCTCGAGCGCCTCGATCTGTCCGGGCAGTGCGGCCAGCTCACGCCCCTCCATGTAGCCGAGGCGCGCGGGGCGGGCGGCGCGTTTGGCCGGCGCCGGTGCCGCCTCGGCGAGCACCGGGCTTGCGGTCTGCGGCTGCGACGTACGCATCTGCGGCCGTTGCCGCAGCCAGTCGGTGTAACCGCCCACGTAGGCGCGCCATTCGCCGCCGCCCTCGGCGGCGATGGTTTGCGTCACGACGTTGTCGAGGAAGCGCCGGTCGTGACTTACCAGCAGCAGCGTACCGGAGTAGTCCTGCAGGCGTTGTTCGAGCAGTTCGAGTGAATCGATGTCCAGGTCATTGGTCGGCTCATCGAGCACGAGCAGATTCGCCGGTCGGGCGAACAGGCGGGCGAGGAACAGCCGGTTGCGCTCACCGCCCGAGAGCATGCGCACCGGGGATTTGGCGCGATGGGGCGGGAACAGGAAGTCCCCGAGATAGGTCATGATGTGTTTGCGCTCGGTGCCGATCGTGATCCAGTCCGAGCCGGGGCTGATCGCTTCGGCCAGTGTGGCCTCGGGGTCGAGCTGTTCGCGCATCTGATCGAAGTACGCAACCTGCAGATTGGTGCCGAGCCGCACACTGCCGTGTTCGGGCGTCAGTTGGCCGAGGATGATGCGCAAGAGCGTCGACTTGCCGGCCCCATTCGCACCGATCAGGCCGACTCGGTCGCCGCGCATGATGCGGGTGGAGAACCCCGAGATCAGGGTGCGTCCGCCGAAGCTCTGGCGCACGTCGGTGAGCTCCGCGACCAGTCGTCCGGAGCGCTCGCCGGCATCGAGCGCGAGTTTGATGCTGCCCACCCGGTCGCGCCGCTCGAGGCGCTCCTGGCGCAGACGCTCCAGGCGTCGCACCCGGCCCTCGTTGCGCGTGCGGCGGGCCTCGACGCCCTTGCGGATCCACACCTCCTCCTGCGCCCAGAACTTCTCGAAGCGGCGCCGCTGCAGGTCCTCGGCGACCTTCTCGTCGTCGCGCCGGCTCTCGTAGGCGGCGAAGTTACCCGGGTAGGAGCGGATCACGCCGCGGTCCAGTTCGATGATGCGCGTGGCGATGGCATCGAGGAACGCCCGATCGTGCGTCACGATGATCGCCGCCGGGACTCTCAGGGTGAACGCCTCGAGCGTGGCGATGCCCTCGATGTCGAGGTGATTGGTCGGCTCATCGAGCAGCAGCAGATCGGGTCCCGAGGCGAAGGCGAGGGCGAGGGCAGCGCGTTTGCGCTCGCCGCCGGAGAGCTGGTGCGGGCTCTGGTTCCCGTCGAGACCGAAGCGCTGCAGGAACTCCGCCAGGCGTGACAGCAGTTGCCAGCGCTCGCGGTCGGCACCGTGCAGTTCTTCGGCCGAACAGGCAGCGGCGTGTGCCAGCGTGCGTGCGCGCTCCAGGAGGCTCTCGCTCACCGTGGCGCTCGGCGCAATCAGCGGCTCCTGTTCGACGTAGGCGATGCGCAGGCCTGAGCGGCGTTGCACCTCTCCGTCATCGAGTGCCGTGAGTCCGGCGATGACTTTCAGCACCGTGGATTTGCCGGTGCCATTGCGGCCGATGAACCCGAGTCGTTCACCGTCTTGTACCGCCAGGGCGGCGCCATCGAGCAGGGCGTGCTCGCCAAAGGCGAGCTGCGCATCGCGAAGTGTGATCAGGGACATCTCATGCCATAGAAACCATGGACTCGCGGCCTGCCGACCGGTATAGTCCGTCTCGCAAGACTATACAGGCGCCAAGCGGTCTGCGCCTGCCTCGCTCGCGGTCAAGCCGCTCCGGCTTCGCTTCGATTTCCCCTAACCACCCCCTCGCTCTGACCGCCACGGCCACAGAAATGGCTGATCCGCCGGCAATGCCGACGCGGACGCCAGGCCGTTTGCGCGAGCTTGAATGACAGAGGTATTCATGTCGTTTTCCGACCTCGGGCTGCTGCCCGAGCTGCTGCGCGCCGTGCAAGAAAAAGGCTATTCGGCGCCGACTCCCATCCAGGCGGGCACCATTCCCGCCATCCTCGCCGGCCGTGACGTGCTGGCCGGCGCCCAGACCGGCACCGGCAAGACGGCGGCCTTCGTGCTGCCGATCCTGCAGCGTCTGACGCAGGATGCGGCCCACGGGGCTCATCCGGCTCCGCGTGCGCTGGTGCTCACGCCGACGCGCGAGCTCGCGGCGCAGATCGCCGACAACGCCACCGGTTACGGCCGCTACCTGAAGCTGCGCTCCGCGGTCGTGTTCGGCGGCGTCGGCATCAATCCCCAGATCGATCAGCTGCGCCGCGGCTGTGATCTGTTGATTGCGACCCCTGGCCGGCTGCTCGATCTGAGCGAGCAGGGCGCGTTGAACTTGAGCCGCGTCTCCTGCTTCGTGCTCGATGAGGCCGACCGCATGCTCGACATGGGCTTCATCCACGCCATCCGGCGGGTGTTGAAGCTGCTGCCGGCGCAGCGCCAGAACCTGATGTTCTCCGCGACGTACTCCGAGGACATCCGCGCTCTGGCGCAGCGGTTCCTGCACGATCCGGTGAACGTCGAGGTGACCAGCCGCAATTCGACGGCCGAGCGAGTGACACAGTCCCTCTATCGGGTGCCGAAGGAGAGCAAGCGCCACCTGCTCGCGCATCTGATCAACGAGGGCAACTGGCAGCAGGTGCTGGTGTTCACCCGCACCAAGCACGGTGCGAACCGGCTCGCCAAGCAGCTCGAGAGCGCCGGCATCAACTCCGCGGCCATCCACGGCAACAAGAGCCAGGCGGCGCGGGTACGCGCGCTGGCGGACTTCAAGAGCCTGCGCGTCACGGCGCTGGTGGCGACCGAAGTTGCTGCGCGCGGACTCGACATCAAAGAACTCCCGCATGTGGTGAACTACGAGTTGCCGAACGTGCCGGAGGACTATGTGCACCGGATCGGCCGCACGGCCCGTGCCGGAGCGAGCGGCGCGGCGGTGTCGCTGGTGTCACCGGACGAGGAGCCATTGCTGCGCGACATCGAGCGGCTCCTGAAGCGTCCGATCGAAACCACTGCCGTACCGGCCTTTCCGATTCTGAACATGCCCGCGGAGCCCGATCGGGGCCCGCCGCGCGAGATGCATCGGGATCGAGGCGCCGGCAACGGCAACCGCGGTGGCCGTGGCGGGCCTCGTCGTCCGCAACAGGGGCAGGGACAACGACAGGAACGCGTACCCGGCAACGCTGCGCGGACGGCGGCGCCGCAGGACGGTCAGCGTCATTCCGCGCATCGTCACGGGGAGTCGCACGGTTCTCGACCGGCGGGAGCACCTCGCGGCGAGGGCGGTCGGCGCTTCGGCGGGGAGCGCCGTGGTGCGCGCACGCAGGGTGAGCGTGGCGGCGGCGCGAACAGCGGTTGGCGCCGCGCCTGAGTGAGCGGACGACACCCAGCGGGTCGGCCCTCGGGCCGGCCCGCTGGGTGCCATCAATACGGCCCACAGATGCGGCCCGCGGGCCTCGACGCCCCGGGCCGGCACGGTGTGCCGTATCCCTACTGAATCGAGATTTCCTTCGGCTTTTTCTGTTCAGCCTTGGGAATGTGCACGCTCAGCACGCCATCCTTGCTCTCGCAGCGGATGGCGTCGGGTGTGATGTTGTCGGGCAGCGAGAACGAACGGGTGAAGGTGCCGTAGGAGTTCTCCACGCGGTGGAATTTCTCGGTGGTCTCCTCTTTGTGCTGCTTGCGCTCGCCCTGGATGGTGAGCACGCCGTCGGTGAAGGTGACTTTCACCTCTTCCTTCTTCAGGCCCGGCAGATCGGCGCGCACCAGGTATTCCTTGTCGGTCTCGCTGATGTCCGCCGACGGCGACCATTCGAAGGTGACGCCACCATCGTCCTCTACGGACAGGCGCGGTCCGCGCGGCATACGCGGCATCATGCGGTTGAACAGGTTCTCGACGTCCGCGAACGGATCCCAGCGAATCAGGCTCATGGCGATTCTCCCGTGATTGCAAATGACGGTGTCCCGGCGCGGGACCCCGTAATGGTTGGGGAGTCCGGCCGTTCGTGTCATTCGGTCATTTACGTATCACAGGCACCGGGCAGTGCCGCGCGTGCGGGCGGTGCGTGGCGCTACAGCTCCAGATAAAGGCGGCGCAGCCGGCGGGATTCATCCTGCGCCAGGGACTTCAGGATGTCCTCCAGCGGCTCCGGTCTGCCGAAGGCGTAACCTTGCGCGTAATCGACGCCGAGCTTGCGCAACGCCGCGGCGATGGCTTCGGATTCGACGTACTCCGCGACCGTCTCCAGGCCGTGGCCCCGTGCCAGCTCGATGATGCCGCGCACGGTCGCCTCTGAACGAGGGTTGGTGAGGATGTCGCGCACGAACGACCCGTCGATCTTCACTCGCGCAAACGGCAGGGTGTTCAAGTAAGTGAGCGAATTCGCACCGGTGCCAAAATCATCGAGCGCGAAGCGGCAGCGCCAGGGCGCGAGCCGGCGAATCATCTCCGTCGCTTGGGCGAGGCTCTTCACCGCGGCCTGCTCGGTGATCTCGAGCGACAGACCGCCGGGCGGGAGGTTTGCCTCGGTCAGGTCTTCGATCAGCTGACGCAGATACTCTTCGCTGCCGACTGACTGGCCGGAGAGATTGATCGCAAATGTGACGCCGCGCGTCTTCAGTGTGTTGCGGTATGGTGCGAGCGTCTGGACCGCGCGGTGCGCCACCCAGCGGTCGATGCTCGGTAGCAGTTGATAGCGCTCGGCTGCGCCGATCAGAGGTCCGGGTGCGACGATGCCGCGTTGCGGATCGTTCAGACGCAGCAAAATCTCGTAGCCGCCGGGCAGATTGGAATTGCACAGCGGGGCGATACGCTGGGCATAGAGCGTGAGTCGTTCCGCTTTGAATGCCGCGCGCAGCTGGCCGACGGCGGTGATGTCCTCGTGCCGGCGCAGCATGCTCGAATCCTCTACTGCGTAGAGTTCGACACGGTTGCGTCCGCGCTTCTTTGCGCTCTTGCAGGCGAGTTCGGCGGCCGCAAGCGCTCGGGCCAGACCCTCGGGCATGTTCACGAGCGCCGCGACGCCGCAACTGACGGAGACCTCGAGCGGGGCATCGGCCGGCCCGATGACCAGGGCGCTGACGGCCTGCTGGATGCGTTGCGCGGCGGCAGTGGCGCTTCGCGGGTCGGTGTCCGGCAGCACGACGGCGAACCGGTCACCGGCGATCCGCGCCGCGAGCGCACCTGCGGGTAGTTGGGGCGGACAGAGAGTATCGGCCACGCGTACCAGCAATTCATTGCCGAGCTCGAACCCGTGCAGCTCATTGACGACGTCCATGTGGTCGACGTCGACGTAAATGACGCTGCGTTCGGCGGGTCTGGAGTTCTCCGGCACTCGCCCGTACATCTGTTCCAGTCCGTCGCGGGTATACAGTCCGGTCATCAGATCGAACTGCGCCGCAATGACGGTGGCGCTGCGCCGGCCGAGGTGACGGGCCAGATACATGTGCCGGTTCTGAAAGTCCCGGGCATCGGGGGGATTGAAGAAGGCGAGCAGGCCGATGCTTCGCCCGTGGTCCGGCACGACGGGCACCGCGAGGATCTTGCAGGGCACGACGTTCGTGCCGGAGCGTCCTGCGCCGTTGACCAGCAGGGGGCGGCTCTGCCGCTGGGTCCAGGTGAGCAGACCGGGGCGCGCTTCGGTCCATGCTCGAAGCAGCGGTGAGGCGCTCTTCGGGTCCCGCTGATGTTCGAGGGTCAGGCGCTTCTCCGGCACATGCAGCACCCCGAGTGCACACTGCAGGCGTTCCGTTGCGGCAGCGAGCAGCTGCTCGAGCATGCGGTTCTCGTCGGACCCGCCGCGCAGATCGCCAGTGACGTTGAAGAGCCACTCGAGCTCGGCGGTTCGCTCGATCAGCGTCTGGAGCTTCTTGCTGCGGGGCTGGCGCGCGCTGAGTTCGCGATTCAGGGAGTCCAGCACCGGTTTGAGCTTCGCGGCGAGCTGGGCGGCGTGCCGGGCCGGCGCAACGTGTGCAGCGAGGACGGGCTGCTCGATGCACAGTACGCCGAGCAGTTCGGCATCGGAGGTGCTGATGGGCAGTGCCGTGAGGAGCTGACCGGCGCGCAGGCCCGTAGAGCAAGGCTCCGGAGGCGATGTCGGGGTACCGCTGCAGCCCGAGGTTCGCAGCCACTGCGCAAGCGGACCGACGGGCAACCCTGGCGTCGATCCAATGCTATTCAGTTGCTCATCGAACAAGCAGATGCCGGTGACCGGAGTGAGCAGCGCGCGCGTGAGCTCGACGTAGGAGTCGAAAAGCGGGGTGGCAGGTACGGTGGCATGGGCGGGAGCGTTCATGCAGATCCGTTCAGCCGGGCTGGCGAGCAGGGGGAGTTGACATATTCTGTTGAATCGGGGCTGGGAAACTTCATGGAGGTAGCGGCCGGCAACGCGGACTCTTTA
>JAJZSQ010000107.1:0-1824 GCA_021849615.1 Pseudomonadota bacterium | reverse complement strand
GGTGACGCCCGGGCGCGATGCCGCGGGCTGCCGCTCCCGAGTGCAAGACAGCGCCGCGGTTCCTGAGCAACTTCATCCGTTCCGCTGGTGTGAGGCGCGGAGGAGCCTCATTCGGCGGGCCCGAGCGGTGTCTCGTATCCGCTTCGGGGGGCAACGGGCCGCAGGGGCCTCCCAGTGCGGGCTGATGGGCGCCGTCGGGGATTCACTCTGCCATTCAGTGCACGGTGGCGAGCGCCTGCGAGAGGAATGCGGTCAGGGCTGTTCCACGTTCGCGTCTGGCGTGACGAGAAGCACGTCCAGCTGTTCGAATGCCTCGGTAAACCCGCAGGTGCTGCCGGAGGCCATCGCGCCATCGAGCGCTTCCTTGGACCGGTAGAGGTCGTGCATGACGACTTGCGTCTCGCCACCGCGTTCCTCGAAGGTCACGGTCGTGACCGCCCCGCCTTCTCCCCCTTCCTCATTCGTCCACACGAGGCGCGAGTGCGGCGTCACTTGCAGGTACTTGCCAAAAAAATCCAGAGGCTGCTCGGAAGACGGGTGGCCGAACACGAAGCGCTAACTGCCCCCGGTCCGTGGATCGATCTCGCGTGAAATGAAGGTGATGCCAAATGATTGGGGAGCCCACCACCGTTTGAGCAGTTCAGGCCCGGTCCACGCCGCGAACACGAGGTGTGCCGGCCCGTTGAAGGTTCGTGTGACGAGCAGCTCCCGATCCGACGTTCGATCGACAGTGGTGGAATTCGTCATGGCGGTAGGCTCACTTTTTCGTGTGGGTGTCAGCGATCTTCTCGGTTCGCTTCAGATCCTCGACCACCGCGTCGAGTGCATCGAAACGCGCCTCCCAGAGTCGGCGGTATCGTTCGATCCACGCGGCTTCTTCTTCCAGTCGCCGCAGGCCGAGCATGCAGGTGCGAACGCGCCCGATTTTCTGTGTTGCGACGAGTCCCGCCTGTTCCAAGACTCTGACATGCTTCTTCATGCCCGTGAGGGTCATGCGGAATTTCGCGGCAAGTTCCGTGATCGAAGCGTCGGAACGCCCCAGCTGCTCCAGGATGCCGCGTCGGGTGGCATCTGAGAGCGCAGCGAAGGAGGCGTCGAAGTCGGATATTAAACACTGAACCATAAGGTTCAGTAGGTAACACGCGCAGCGACGCCCTGCAAGGCGCGTCTGACGAAATCCCGACGTGACCGTGTGCTGCGCCGACCTTGACCGGTGACGCAGCGCGCAGGCTCTTCAGCGCCACGGATCGGGCTCGCGCCGCTCGGCGCTCGCCGTGGCGTCTGAGCGTTCGGGGGATGATCCGTCACGTCTCGCGAAGCGCTCGTGCCGGCGGACTCTCATGTCATCGACCGTGAGTGCTCGCCAATCCAGAGCGTCCGCCCGCAGGAGCGCATCCGCCCAGGACCGGTGGCTTAGATCACTGGTCCCCGCGCCAGCGGCGGTGCAAGGTGCGGCGAACGCCTGCGGTGTCGGGCACGGGGCACGGCCGCGCGGCACGGGTCACGCATCCGTATCGATACGGCACGTATCCGTATCTATACGGATCTATTCCGATGCCAGGCTGCCGAAACACTCTCTTGAGCGGACGTATCGGATCCAGAAGGCGTCCGTGGAGACCCGGTGTTCCAGGCGGCCAATGTTCCGGGCTGTGAGGCCCAGAAGCGCCTCGATTCGTTGCCATGGTGATCTCTGCTCCTCTCGCGACAACAGCGCCGACGATTCGAACAGGGGTCTTCTGACGGGCCGGTGGCGGCGATCAATCATCGCAACACGAAACGCCACGTCGGTGAGATTGCCGTTCGATTGTTGCGAGACGCGTGCCG
>JAJZSQ010000106.1 GCA_021849615.1 Pseudomonadota bacterium | reverse complement strand
CGTCGCGCCCGCCTGGCCGATCGATCGGCAGGTCGCGGTCAGCCCCTACTGGGGCTATCGGACCCTGCCGTTCGGTTCGGCCGCCGAGCGGCTGCGGCGTCTGAGCGCAACGCCCCTGACGTGGACGCGCGCGCAGTACCTGCGCGCCTGGCAGCTCGGACGGATCCAGCCGGCGCACCTCGAGCAGGCCCTGAGCGAACACGCTGCGGTACGCAGCATCGTCGACGCCGTGCGAGCCCTGGAGGAGCCGGCCCCCGCAGCCGCCGGACTGCCGCTGCTCAGCGACCGGCTCGACAGCACCCCCGGCCGGGGCGATGCGGTCCCCTGGCGGGTGCGCATCACGCAGCAGATCAGCGAGACCTGTGCCGCTTACTTCGATCAGCTGCAGCGCGACGCGGTGCCGACGCAGCCTTCCGGGCTATTCGAATCCTGGCGCGCCGCGCTGCGCGAGGATCGGCGCTTCGCCTCGCTGCAGGCCCGCGCCGCCGCACTGCCGCACACGGCCGATGAGGCCTTCGACTGGGCGCTCGAGCGGCTGGCCGTGCGCGATGTACACCTGGCAGAACTGCTCGAGGTGATCGCGGCGCGCATCGGCGGCTGGGCCGCCTGGTGCGCCTACCTGCGCTGGGAGGCGAACCTCGCCGGCCGGGACGATGCGCACCTTGCGCACCTGCTGGTGATCCGTCTCGCCTGGGAGGCCCTGCTGCACGACGGACGGCACGATGAGCGCTCGGTGTGGCGCGACTGGCTCGAGCACTGGAATGCGGCGGTGCGGGCCGAGCCCGCCGCGGCGCTCGCCGTCGATCTGCTCTGGCAGCGCGCGCACGAGATCGCCTACCAGACACGGCTCTTCGCCGCGTTGCGCACGCCTCGCGCACCACGCTGCGCGGCGCAACCGGCGCCCCCGCACGCCCAGCTCGTTTTCTGCATCGATGTGCGCTCCGAGCGCATGCGCCGGGCGGTCGAGCAGGCCGATGAGGGCGTGCGCACCTATGGCTTTGCGGGCTTCTTCGGACTGCCATTGCGCTACACCCCGCTCGGCACCTCGCTCGAACGGCCGCAGCTGCCCGCACTGCTCGCTCCCACGCTCACCGCCACCGACACGAGCGGTGATGTCGCAGACGATGACCGTCTCGCCGCTCAGCGCCGCCGGGCGTTGCGGCGCGGGGCGAGCCTGGAACCCTTCTCGCGCATGCCGACGGGCGCTTTCAGCACGGTGGAAATCCTCGGCCTGACCTATCTGCCGAAGCTGCTCGCCCGCACGTTCGGGCGCACACCGGAGCGCTCGGGGCGCATCGGGCTCGAGCGCGGCGCACACGCCGCGCTGCGGCCTCACCTCAGCGACAGCGACCCGCAGGCACGGGCCGAACGCGTGCAGCTCGCGGCGCGGATCCTGCGCGCCATGGGGATTGAGCGCCCCTGGGCCCGCCTGCTCGTGCTCATCGGGCATGGCGCCCGCACGGCCAACAATCCGCAGGCCGCCGCACTCGCCTGCGGCGCCTGCGGCGGGCACAGCGGCGACGTCAACGCCCGGATCCTCGCCGACCTGTTGAACGATCCGGTCGTGCGCCGCGCCCTCGCCGAACAGGGCATCGAGCTCCCCGAGCACACCGTGGTGATCGCCGGACTGCACGACACGGTGACCGACACCGTGGCGTTGTTCGAGCCGGCGTCTCTCCCCTCCGGGCACGCGGCGGATCTCGAAAGGCTGCGCGAGACGCTGCGGCGCGCCGGGGCACAGGTGCGGCGCGAGCGAGCCCCGGACCTCGGTCTGGCGCACCTCGTCGGGCGGGACGCGGCGTTGCTGCGCCGCCTCGAGCGGCGCACGCGCGACTGGTCCGAAGTGCGGCCCGAGTGGGGGCTGGCGGGCAATGCCGCCTTCATTCTCGCGCCGCGCGAGCGAACCCGCGGCATCGACCTCGAGGGCCGGGCCTTCCTGCACGAGTACCGCCCGGATGAGGATCCCGACGGCACGCTGCTCGAGCCGCTGCTCGCCGGCCCGCTGGTCGTGGCGCACTGGATCAACCTGCAGTACTACGGCTCGACCGTCGATCCGGAGCGCTTCGGCAGCGGCAACAAGGTGCTGCACAACGTGCTCGGCGGGCGCATCGGCGTCCTGGAAGGACACAGCGGGGATCTGCGCATCGGGCTGGCCCGCCAGTCCGTGCACGACGGCACCGAATGGCGGCACGCGCCGCTGCGCCTGACGGTGCTCATCGACGCACCGCGCGAGCGGATCGAACGGATCGTGCAGCGCCTGCCCGACGTGCGCCAGCTGGTCGAGAACGAATGGCTGCACCTGTATCGCCTGCACGAGCAGGGTCCCGAGCGCCTGTTCGCGCCGCAGCGCGCGCCGTACGCTGCGCCGGTGTCGAGCCGCCCACAGCCCTCGGGGGCACCGGCGTGACCGGCACGTGCGCCTCCATGCTCTCCCCCGGCGGTGCGTCAGCCGAGTGGCCGCGCCCCTCGCTCGCGGCGCTCGAGGCCGAGGCCATCTACATCCTGCGCGAGGCGATCGCGGAAGCACGCACACCGGTGCTGCTGTTCTCCGGCGGCAAGGACTCCACCGTGCTCGCCCACCTCGCCTGCCGGGCGTTCCATCCGTCACGGCCGCCGGTGCCGCTGCTGCACATCGATTCGACCTGGGAGTTCCGCGAATTGCTGGAATTCCGCGACCGGTTCGCGCATCGCTACGGCTTCGATCTGCGCGTTGCGCACAACGAGGCCGGGCGCGCCGCGGGCATCAACCCGTTCGACCACGGCGATCGCTACACGACCGTCATGCGCACCGACCCGCTGAAGAGCGCACTCGACGCCGGTCGCTACGACATCATCCTCGGCGGCGCCCGGCGCGACGAAGAGCGCTCGCGCGCCAAGGAGCGCATCGTGTCGGTGCGCGGCCCGCAGCACACCTGGGAACCGCGCCGCCAGCGGCCCGAGCTGTGGAGCCTGTTCAACTTCCGGCTCGGCATGCAGGAGACGGCCCGGGTCTTCCCGCTGTCGAACTGGACGGAGCTCGACGTGCTCGCCTACGCCCTGGCGCACGACGTCGAACTCGCACCGCTGTATCTGGCGCGCCCGCGTCCGGTGCTCGCGCGCGACGGACAGCTCATCGTCGTCGACGAGCCACACCGCATGCCGCTGCGTCCCGGGGAACACCTCGAGGAACGCACGGTGCGCTTTCGCACCCTCGGCTGCTGGCCGGTGACCGCGGCAGAGGAGTCGGATGCCGAGACGCTCGAGGCGGTCGTGGCGCAGACCCTGCACTCACGCCGCTCCGAGCGCAGCGGCCGCCTCGGCGATCGCGACGCCGGCGGCTCGCTCGAGCAACAGAAACGCGACGGCTATTTTTGACACCCCGTGAGGAGAACCTGCCATGCCCCCCTCCCGTGCCGACATCGATCTGATCAGCGCCGAGCGGCGCATTCACCGGGCGCTCGCCCACCCGGCCCTCAGCGAGTGGCTGAAAGACGCGCTGCGCTCGGCGCTCGGGCGTGATCCGCTCGCCGTCGCCAACGACGTGGAGCTGCTCAGCCACCTGCTGCGCCCCTGGTCGGAGGCGCACCTGGCTTGCGAAGCCTATCCGGCGCCCACCGTCGGGGTGCACGGCGCCACGCCCCAGATGTCGCGGGCATAGCCGCGGATCGCCCGGTCGCTCGAGAACGCCCCGCTCGCCGCGACGTTGCGGATCGCCCGACTCACCCACACCGCGCGCTCGCCGTAGGTCGAGGCGACCTCGGCGTGCGCGCGCGTGTAGGCGGTCAGATCCGCCAGGTGCATGTAGTAATCGCCGTGCTTCAGCAGTGCATCGAGAATGGGGGTGAACACCCCGCGCTCCTCGGCGCTGAAGTGATCCTGCGCAATCAGCTCGAGCGCCGCGCGGGTCTGCGGCTCGTGCTCATAGTGCCAGAGGGGGTCGTAGCCGCTGCGGCCGGCGGCAACCTCTTCGGCGGTGAGACCGAACAGAAAGAAGTTCTCCTCGCCGGCCGCGGCGGCCATCTCGATCGTGGCTCCGTCGCGTGTGCCGACGGTGAGCGCGCCGTTCATCATGAACTTCATGTTGCTCGTGCCGCTCGCTTCGTAACCCGCGGTCGAGATCTGCTCAGAGACGTCGCTCGCCGGAATCAACCGCTCGGCGAGCGTCACGCCGTAATCGGGCAGGAATACGACCTTCAGCCGGCCTTTGACCGCGGGGTCGGCGTCGATGACGGCCGCGACGTTGTTGATCAGCTTGATGATGAGCTTCGCCAGCGCATAGGCCGGTGCGGCCTTGCCGGCGAACAGGAACGTGCGCGCGGGCTCCTGCGGCGCCGTCCAGCCGTTGCGCAGGCGGTCGTAGAGCACGATGATGTGCAGTACGTTGAGCAGTTGACGCTTGTACTCGTGAATGCGTTTGATCTGGCAATCGAAGATCGCGTCCGGATCGAGCGTCTCACCGCCGGTGCGCTGCAGCCACTGCGCGAAGCGCACCTTGGCGGCACGCTTGGCCTGCCAGAAGCGCTCACGGAACGCCGCATCCTCGGCGAGCGGCTCGAGCGCCCGGAGCTGCTCGAGGGAGCCGATCCACCCCGGCCCGATCGCCGCGCGGATCAGGCTCGAGAGCTCCGGATTGGCCGCGAGCAGCCAGCGGCGCGGCGTCACGCCGTTGGTCTCGTTGCCGAAGCGCTGCGGAAACATCGCCGCGAAGTCCCCGAGCGTGCGCGTGCGCAGCAGCTCGCTGTGGATCTGCGACACCCCGTTGGTGTGGTGCGAGCCGAGCACTGCCAGGTGCGCCATGCGCACCGCCTTGCGCGGCTGCTCCTCGATCAGGCTCATCCGCTGCACCCGCGCCTCATCGCCCGGATGGCGGGCGCGCACCTCGTTGAGAAAACGCCGGTTGATCTCGTAGATGATCTCGAGCTGGCGCGGCAGCGCCCGCTCGAACAGGTCGGTGGGCCAGCGCTCGAGCGCCTCGGGCAGCAGCGTGTGGTTGGTGTACGCGAGCGTGCGGACCGTGAGCTCCCAGGACTGCTCCCAGCCGAGGTGCGCCTCATCGAGCAGGATGCGCATCAGCTCCGCCACCGCCATCGCCGGATGGGTGTCGTTCAGTTGGATGGCGACCTGATCGGGCAACGCGCTCCAGTCCTCGTGCGTGCGCCGGAAGCGGCGCACGATGTCCGCGAGCGAAGAGGCGACGAGAAAATACTCCTGCAGGAAGCGCAAGTGCCGGCCCGCCGAGGTCACATCGTCCGGATACAGCACGCGGGTCAGGTTCTCGGCGAGGATCTTGTCGTGCACGGCGCCGAAGAAATCCCCGTGATTGAACTCATCGAGATCGAAGTAATCTGGCGCGCTCGCCGCCCAGAGCCGCAGCGTATTGACGCGGCGTGTGCCGAAGCCGACCACCGGACGGTCGTACGGCACCGCCCGCAGCGTCGCGCCGCGCTGCTCGGAGAGCACGGCGGCACCCTCCTCGAAGCGCAGCCCGCAGTGGATGCGGGTCTCGAGCGCCGCCTCCGGCCGCACGACTTCCCAGGGGTCCGGCCGGCGCAGCCAGTTGTCCGGATGTTCGACCTGCCAGCCGTTGACCAGCGACTGGCGGAAGATGCCGTACTCGTAGCGCAGTCCGTAGCCCATCGCCGGGATCCCGAGCGTCGTCATCGAATCGAGGAAGCAGGCCGCGAGCCGCCCGAGCCCGCCGTTGCCGAGACCGGCATCCGGCTCACACTCGCACACCGACTCGAAATCGATGTGCCGTGCGGCGAGCACGGCGCGCACCTGCGGCTCGAGTTCGAGCGTGGCGAGCGTGCACTTCAGCGAGCGGCCGAGCAGATACTCCATGGAGAGGTAGTAGACCTGCTTGGCGCCGCTGGCGAGACACTCGCGCGTACTTTCCAGCCAGCGCTCGGCGATCTGCTCGCGCAGCGCCACCGCGATTGCCTCGAAGCGATCCCGATCACTGGCCGCCTCCGGTGTGACGAGCTGATCGAACTGCAGGTGGCGGTCGAATGACTCACCGAGCTGACGGTCGTCCATACCCGTGCTACGGTAGACGCTCGAGCGCGGCGCGTCCACCGTCCCACCGGCCCGAATCGTTGCGGCGTGTACGGATGGTTCTGCGCATCGGATCGGCGCAGACTGATCTGTTGCCGATTGCCGCGGCGGACCGTGCGCGGTGCGCAGGGCGGACTGGCTTGACCGCGCCGCGCGCCCTGCCGCAGGCTATGGCGATGATGAGTCCCATCCCTTCCGAGCTTGAGGATCGCGGTGCGCGCCGGCACTCGCTGCAGCTGCTCGCGCTCTCGCTGCTGCTGGTATTCGCGGCCGCGGCTGTCGGGGCCATCGCCTCGATCGATGCCGCCGGGTTCTATGCGCGGCTCGCGCGCCCGGCGTGGGCACCGCCGAGATGGCTGTTCGGCCCGGTCTGGAGCGTCCTGTACGGGTTGATGGCGCTGGCGCTGTGGCGGGTCTGGCGGGTCCGGCCGGCGAAGTCCCGTCCGGTGCGGCTCTTCTTTGCCCAGCTCGCCGTCAATGCCGCCTGGTCATGGCTGTTCTTTCGGCTGCACCTCGGGGCGGCGTCCTTCCTCTGGATCGTGCTGCTCGCGGTACTGCTCGCCATCACGGTGGCCGCGTTCTGGCGCGTCAGCCGCGTGGCCGGCGCACTGCTGCTGCCCTATATGGCCTGGGTATTGTTTGCCTGCGTGCTCGCCGGAGTGGTCTGGCGGGCCAATCCCGCCGCGCTCGGCTGAGCCGACGGCGGTCTCGGCGGGCCGCGGCGCGCGCCAGCCGACCGTATAACGCTCCAGGTGCAGCCGCACCGCCTCCCGATACCCCTCGGCGCTCGTCACCGTCGCCCCGCCGGTCAATACCAGGATGTAGTCGCCGCGGCGCGTACGGCTGATGCGACGCACGTGATTGAAATTGACCAGACACGAGCGGCTGACCCGCAGCAACGGCTGGCTGCACAGCGCCTGCTGCGCGGCGCGCAGCGTCGCCCGCAGAATGTGGGCCTCGGATCCGACGTTGACTTTGACGTAGTTGCGTTCGGCGCAGGCGGCCTCGATCTGCTCGGCGTCGAGGACTTGCCGGTCACTTCCCGTTCCCACGACCAGCCGCGGCCGCCGGGCCACGCGTGCCGCGCGAGCGCGCTGCAGGTGTTCGAGCGCCGCCTCCAGAGCCTCCTGCCGCGCCGCACTGCGCTCGGCCCTGAGGCGCCAGCGGATGCGCTCGACGGTGTCGTGGAAGCGTGCGACGTCGAAGGGCTTCAACAGGTAGTCGGCCGCAGAGAGTTCAAACGCCTCGGCCGCGTAGTGCACATGCGCCGTGACGAAGACCACGACCGGCGGCCGAGACATCTCGAGTGCGCGCGCCAGTGTCATGCCATCGAGCGCATCCATCTCGATGGCGAGGAAGAGCGCGTCCGGGCGCGTGCTCTCCACGGCCGGCAGCGCGGATCGCCCGTCGGCATACTCCCCGAGGATCTGCACATCGGGCTCCGCCGCGCAATACTCGCGCAGCAGCCGCCGGCTGGACGCCTCGTCATCCACGATCATCGCCGTCAGCATCGATCGCCCCTCCCTACAGACTCCCCGCGGCGCACTCCGCGCCGAGCAGCGGCAGATGGATCTCCGTCGTCCACTCACCCTGCTGCTGCGTCGCCGCGCGCATCGTCGCCCGCTCCCCGAAATGCAGCGCGAGCCGATGGCGCACGTTCCTCAGCCCGATCCCTTCGGAACGCTCCAGGGCGCGCGGCGCCACGGTGTTGACCACTCGCAGCGTCAGTTCATCCCCGGCCGCCGCGACTTCGACGCGGATCGACACCGCCCCGTGGTGTCCGCGCAGCCCATGCACGACGGCATTCTCGACGAGCGGCTGCAGAATCAGACTCGGCACCCACACGCCCGGCAACCCGGCGGGGGCGGGCACGTTCAGGCACAGCCGCTCGGCGAACCGCTGCTGCTGCAGCGCCAGGTACTGCTGTGCGAAGTGCAGTTCCGCCTCGAGCGGCCAGAACTCGCGCTCACTCGCACTGAGCAGCTCGCGCAGCACTTCGCCCAACTTCGCCACCAGCGCACGGGCGGCCGGCGGGTCCCAGCCGATCTGACCCTGCAGGGTGTGCAGCAGGTTCAGCAGCGAGTGCGGCGAGAGCTGGGAGCGCAGCGCCGCCAGACGTGCAGTCGAGAGCGCCCGGTGCAGCGATGCCGCCTGCCGCTCCCGTTCGCGCAGCGCGCCGCTCATCTGACACGCCCCGAGCAGCGCGAGCGCGAACGCATAAGCGAGCAGACAGCGCGTGAGGCTCGAGAGCCACAGGCTCGCCTCCAGCTCCGCGGCGCGCGAGAGCGAAGCGACGGCGACGTGTGGAGCGGTGGCGACGTCGCCGGCGAGCAGTTCCCCGAGCAGCAGGCTCGGGGCCGCCAGCGCCGAAAACCCCAGGCCGAGTGCCACTTGCGCGGGCACCCGCCGGGCGTACGGCCGCCAGCCCAGATGCCGCGAGCCCCACAGGCAGCCGAGCAGCACCGGGTAGAGCAGCAGGTGGGCGAGCAGCTGCGGGCCCCAGGGCGCGAATACGGTTTTCAGGCGCATCGCCGAGAGCGCGGCCTGAGTGCTCGTGGTCTGCAGGAGGTCCACGCCGGTGACGTACGCCCAGAACACGGTCACCAGCACGAGTGGCATGCGCACGCGGCACGTCACGTCATGCGCCCCCATGGTCGGCCGCACTTGCCCCTGATCCGCATCGGCCCTCCCTTACGCAGCGCGTCCGGACCTCCGCCGTCACCGACACCGCCGGGGGGCTGGGACGAAATCGTCGATGGCAGGGACGAACTCGTTGAACCGCCCATTCCCGAAGGCTGAGTCAAAGTGTCTCATATCTTCATGGCCCCGGAAAAACCAGAACTGCCGGCGCACGGCGCAGCCCTTGGTGTGCCGCGCGCGCAGCACCCGACGCCGTTCCGGTCCGTTTCGTGCCACACCGCCAAGACAACGGCTGCGCCAGGATGCCCTGCGTGCGCCCGCGCCCCCGGCGCCGATCGCCCGTCCGCTTTCTCGTCCCACACAACGACAGAAGAGGCTGCCATGAATGGAAAATTGACCGTGGTCGGCACCGGAATGACCGCAATCAGTCAGCTCACGCGTGAGGCGGAGTACTGCCTGTTCACGGCCGACAAAGTCTTCTACCTGCTGACCGACCCGCATACCGAGGGCTACGTGAAGCAGCTCAATGCATCGGCCGAGTGCTTGAAACGCCATTACGAGCACGGCACCGGCAAACCCCGGCTCTGGGCCTACCAGGACATGGTCGAGACGCTGCTCGCTCCGGTGCGTCAGGGACAGACGGTGTGCGCGGCGTTCTACGGCCACCCGGGCGTGTTCGTCTACCCATCGCACGAGGCGATCGTGCAGGCCCGGCGCGAGGGCCACGAGGCGAAGATGCTGCCCGGGGTGTCGGCCGAGGACATGATGGTGGCCGATCTGGGCATCGACCCGGCGCTACCGGGCCTGCAGACCTACGAGGCCACCGGGTTCGTGCTGTTGAAGCCGGCGATCGATGCGCGCATCCCGCTCGTGCTCTGGCAGATCGGGGTGGTCGGCCTGCTCACGCCCGAGGCCCACCCTTCGCGCAGCAATCTCGGGGCGCTCACCGAGATTCTGTTGCGCAGCTACCCGGGCGATCACCAGGCGGTGCTGTATCAAGCGT
>JAJZSQ010000105.1 GCA_021849615.1 Pseudomonadota bacterium | reverse complement strand
TCACGGTCGGGGTGGGGTGCCAGACCAGCCCGAAGCTGTATTGGACGGAGTGCTCCGGGCGCAGGCCATTGCCGAGCCCGAGCAGCCGCCCGCCCGGGGAATTCGGCGGCAGCTGCACGAACGCGCTGGTCGGCGTCACGTTGGTCGAGGAGTAGTACTCCTCGGCCAACGTGGGGGCGCGAAAGCCGCTGCTGATGGTGGCCCGCAGGGCGACACGCCGCGTCAGCGCGTACCGGCCGCTCAACTGGCCCACGGTGGCCGAGCCGAAATCACTGTAATGCACGTAACGGCCGGCCGCATCGAGCCGCAGCGGCCGCACCGGCCGTGCGGCGAGCTCGACATACAGCGCCTCGGTGCCGCGGTGATGGGTTCCGGCGTCGCTCGGCGTGAACCCCGGATAGCCCTGCGCACCGCCGTCGAGATAGGAAATGGGGATCCCCGCGCCGATCCCGTAGCCGTCATCGCGATACTGCACGCCGGCGGCCACGTTGAGCGGACCGGCGAGCCCGACCGCAAAATTCCGATCGAGGTCTAGATTCGAGGTCCACTGTGTCGTTTGCAGAAAGCCGTCGTAGTAGTCCGAAGGCGTCGGGTGTCCGGTGGCGGCATAGACCGCGGCATTGGCGGAGTCGAGCGTCTCGGCCTCGAAATGATCACGGCCGTACGTGCTGCTGAGGTCCCAGTGCCAGCGCGCCACCGTCCCCTTCAATGCCGCCGTGACCGAGTCATCGGTTTCGCGGCTGGCCTCGAGCGGCACGAACCCGAACGGGAAGGGATAGGTGACTTGGCCCGTCACCGGATCGGTGTACGAGACGGCGCTCGGCAGGCGGTACTTCTGGAAGGATTGCGCACGCTTCAGGCCGTAGGTGGCGAACACGGACAGGCGCACGCCCTCGGGTAGGGCAAAGCCCGAATTGACTTCGAAGAGCTTCAGATCGTACTGCCCGTCCCCTTCCTCGGCACCGAGGTAGGGATAGCCCGGGACCTCGAGCATGTTCGAGTCCGGATAGGTGGCGAGATTCGCCGGATTGATGACGCGCTCGTCGATGGCGCTGCGGTTGCTGCTGCCGTGGTGATGCACCTCCGCCGTCACGTTCAGGTAGCTGTGCGGCAGGGGCTCGAACCCGGCGTTGACCGAGACGTCGCCGGTCACGCCGCCGCCGTCCCTGTAGCCGCCGTAGGTCCCGCTGAGCTCACCACCAGCGGCGTTCTTCTTCAGGATGATGTTGATGACGCCGGCGATCGCCCCGCTGCCGTACTGGGCGGCCGCACCCTGATTGAGCACCTCGATGCGCGAGATCGCCGCGAGGGGGATGAAATTCAAATCGGTGCCGGCACAGCCCTGATAGGGGCCGCTGTCCACCTCGATATTGGCCGTGGTGTGACGCCGCGCCCCGTTGACCAGCACCAGCACATCATTGCAGCTCAGGCCGCGCAATCGGGCCTGCAGCGTCTGGCCGGCCATGTCGTTGCCGAAGGCTTGCGCGGTGAAGGCGGGAACGAGCTGCGCGAGTGCGGAGACCAGGCTGGGATTGCCCGCCGCCGCGCTGAGCGCCGGGGCACGCACCACCTCAACCGGCACGGCGCTGGCGGCGACCGTGACGCCCCTGGTGCGCGATCCCAGGACGACCACCTCAGAGAGACGGCCGTTCGGGGCCGCAGTGCGGTGGCGGGTGGCGTCCGGGGCGGTCTGCGCGCGCGCGCTGGCCGCGAACACGGCCACCGCGGCGAGACTCATCACGAGAGCATGCCGCGCGGCGTGCGACCCTCTGGTGTTCAGCATCGGCGGCTCTCCCCTGCGTAATATTCGCTCGGATATACCGGGTCCCAGCGATCTGCGCGGGCGCATGCGCCACCTGGCGTCGCGCTGCACTCTGCATCCGCTCGAAGGCCTACCACTCCCACCGCACCGCGAAGCCGCAGACGTTCGCGCTCGGACAGTCCTCTGGCGAGAGGACCGTCGCACACCGTTTCCGTCGACTCGCGCTCCGCGGCACTGGAGTCGGGGCGTCTCCCGGGATCCTCCGGCGAAGCGCCGGCACCCTCAACCCCCCGAGGACCCGTGATATTCCTCCGTATATCACGAAGAATAGCAGAACCCGGCGAATGCATCCGTGCATTGAAGCCTCAGGGGGGTTCAGCCGAGTGCGCCGCATTCACGCCCCGAGTTCAGGGCGAGACGGGCGCACCCGTCGGGCCCGCAGCGACCCGAATCACTCGGCGCGATCGGCAACGCTGGCGCGTGACAGCCGCCAGGGTCGCTCACCGCCGGTTCGCATCATCGCGGCCAAGAGGTTCGGCGAGATCGCAAGAAGCCCTGGGCCGACGAAGTTCCGCGCATGGCGGCACTCCGCGGGGCCCGATACGGCGCTTACCGCCCTGCGGGCTCTCTGAGATGACGAATCTCAGCCGTCTCCAACCTCCGCTCGGCCCGCTCGGCCCGCTCGGCCCGCTCGGCAAGCGACTGAAGTTCGGCCCTGGCCCACCTAATAGCCTCGGGCAGCGCCGGGAGGTCGGCCGCGCGAATCGCCTGCCATTGCGTTGCGGCTTGAGGCAGAACGCTCAATTTCTCGACGGACGCGGAGAGCAACGCAAGTCGATCGGCCGCCAACACCGTGGCGAGCATGTTCTGAACGTGTCGATAATTCGGGTGCTCGCTCACCGTCATCCAGTCGAACAGATCGCGCGCGGTCAGTGCCCAACCCCGGTAGAAGAGTTTTCTTCGCAATGACCTCTTCGACAGGCTCGAACGCAAATGGCAGCGTAGGGTCACACTCGGACTTGCGGTTCAGCAATGAACCACTCACGAGGAAATCGATCTCGCCGTACTGGTGCTTGAGCTTCACCCACGTGGCGTCTTCCTCGTAGCCGCTCAAACGATCCTCGAACGCCTCATTGAGTCGGGGCGTCAAGAATCCGATCCACTGGGCATCATGAATGAATAAGTCAACGTCGTCACTGATCCGATGATCAAGGACCAGCATGAGCCGCGTTCCCCCACCCATCAGCGGATTCATGGACGCCCCGCCTGCACGTCTCTCGGCATCGGCGACCATCTCGGCCGCCAGCGCCACCAGCTCGCGCCACGAGCCGTGTTCCTTGAATTGACGGATGTCCTGTTGGGTGATCATGCGGCACTTTCCCATGCCTTCACCGGCTGCATGCCGTTCGCCACGGCTTCGAGGTACAGCGAGCGGACCGTGCGCCACGTGCCACCGACCTGCAAGGCGGCCAACAAGATGGACTGCGGCGGGCACTCGACAAACAGCGACATCAGGAGCGCTCGACTGAGGCCGGATCGAATACTGCCTGATGATCCCGAGCGCAATGCGAGAGCCAGATCGGCCGTAGGCAGTACGTGCCCGTACGGCGCGTTCAAGTGCCCCGCGATCATTTCCAGATGAGAGGTCATCTTCGCAGTCACCTACCAACTATACCACTGGGGCGCCACTGCGATTCGATCCTCGCCGGGGTGAGCCGAGTGCGCAGCATTCGCGCCCCGAGTCCAGTGCAAGACGGGCGCACCCGTCGCGCCCGCACGCGACCCGAATCACTCGGCGCGTGACAGCCGCCGACGCTGCGGCTTCGGCCGGCGCCGGGTCCGGGACGACACTGGGGGCTTGGCGGACGAGGCGATCGGGGCAAGCGCTTCGCGAGCGAGCGCCTGCACTTCGTGGTCGAACGCGCGGTAGGTGCGGATCAGTACCGCCCCGAACGGCGTGAGCGCGGCGCCCCCGCCGCCCACGCCTCCCACGGTTGCGGTCGTGACGGGCGTTGCGAAGGAGTGATTGAGCTGATCGAGCAGGAGCCAGGCCCGCCGGTAGCTCATCGCCAGGCCGCGCGCGGCCTGGCGCAGCGAGCCGGTGCGCTCGATGCCCTCCAGGAGCTCGATCTTCCCCGGACCGATCGAGCACCCGGCCGCAAAATCGACCCGAAACCGTACCTGTGTCATGTCATTGCGCCCATGTGGCGGACTCAGCGTCCGGAGCGTCCGCCACCCGTTCTGTTCGAGGACGATCGCCCGTCAGCTTACGCCGGGAGACTCTCCGCCGGCGTCCTCGGCCCTCTGCAGTTCACTCCGCTTCGCGCGACTTCGAACCGGGGGAATCGCGCGGCGCGAGTCCCTCGGCAACTCGGTGACCGCCCCCGGTCGGCAGGCCTCATCGTCGCGCCGCGGCTCCATCGGCCAGCAGCCCCTGCGCGGCCAGGAGTCGCAGCGCGCGCTCCAGTGCGTCCGGGTGCGGCGCTGCGCTCACCCCGAGCGCGCGCTGCCAGTCGCGCAGCAGTCGCACCGAATCCCGGCTGCCATCGAGCAGTCCGATCAGCGCGCGCAGGGTCGCGTCTGCGGCCAGCAGGCCGGACGCACCGCGCACCGTGAGCGCCTCACCGCGCTCGGCCTGCAGACGTGCCACGGCATTCGCCCGCGGCTGCGCGGCGACCTCGAGCGGGAAGCTCAGCGGCTGCGCATACATCTCCAACGCTCCGCTGTCTTCCGACTGCAGCAGCAGGCTCACGAGTTTGCCCTCGGTGAGCGCATCGAGGGGCCCATCGGATCCCCGCCGCGCCTCGATCCGCTCGCGCACCTGGCGGTACGGCAGCGCCGCAGGGAACACCGCACCGAGTTCCGCGTAGAGCAGCTTCGGGACCGGCTCGCTGCAGGTGAGTTCGCGCCCGAAAGCGTCGCGAAACTTCACCGCACTCTCGTCGGTGAGGTGATCTTGCGCCGCGGGCACCAGGGAGCTGCGCAGGTACACCGGCGCGAGCGTCGCCGGCGAGGGATGCGCCGTAAGCGGACGGTTCGAGCCGCAGAGGATGCTCTGTCGAAACCCGCTGCAGCCGATGAAGTCCAGATACTGCTCGCGCACCAGCCGATCGGGGATGGCCTCGAGCCAGCGCTGCACCGGTTCGGGCAGGCGCGGACGCTCGCGCGCCGCGAACCCCGACTCGGCGACGAACTGCAGCCCGAGCGCGCGCGCCCCTTCCATGAAGTCGAGGAAGTAGACCGGCTCATTCTCCTCGGCGAGCAGATCGTAGCGGATCAGCGCATCGGAATCGTTGTAGGCGCCGAGCAGGCGGCCGAACAACTGCCGCTCGAGCGTATTCGGCGGCATCGCCCCGACGATGAACTCGCACACCTGGCGCGCCTCGCGCACCTTCTCGGCCGGGTCGACGATGTCCTTGGTGTGAAACACGGTCAGGTCGCGCAGAATCTGCCGAACGTGTCCGCCCGGGTAGGCGTTGTAGCTGATGTAGGCGAGGCCCTCGGGCGCGAGGTGCCGGGCGCAGATCGAGAGGATGGCCTGCTGCGCCGCCTCGGAGACCCAGGAGTACACGCCGTGCACGAGGATGTAGTCGAACGGCCCGGCATCCTCCGGGAACGCCCGCACGTCCTCGGCCCGGAATGCGCAATTGTCGACGCCGGCGCGCTCGGCATAGTCGCGGGCCCGCTCGATCGCGCTGGCCGAGGCATCGATGCCGAGGCAGCGCGCCTCGGGATAGGCCGCGGCGATCGGCACGAGATGCCCACCCTCCCCGCAGCCGAGTTCGAGAATCCGACTGGTGGCGAGCGCCGGCGGGCGCAGCCCGAACAGTGCAGCCGCCATGGCGATGCGGCTCGGAGCGGCTTGGGGGTAGAACTTCCCCGGGTAGCGCAGCTCGTCGTAGGGGGTCGGGCTGCTCAAGCCTCCGACCCGCCGTCCTCGGGCCGCTTGCGCCGGCGCAGCGCCGCCAGCAGGCCGATGAAACCCGCGCCGAGCAGCCCCAGCGTACCGGGCTCCGGCACGCTGGCCGATGAGCGCATCAGCGCCGGATCGGGTGAGCTCAGCAAATTGACCGTCGTGGTCCCGGAAAAGGACGGATCGAAGATCAGCTGGCCGCCTTTGTGGCCGTTGAACCCGCCGACGAAGAACCGATCCTGACTGCCGAGCACGCTCGTCCCCGAGAGCACCTGCACGCCGAGATAGTCCTGATAGCGCGGCGAGCGGGTATCGGGATTGCGGGCATCGAGATACAGGTTGAAGTCCGTGACCACACTCTGGCCGGCCACCGTGCCCTTGCCTGCTGAGGGGCCGTACCCGGCGAGCGTGTACGAGGCGGCCGTGAACACCGGGGTGAGGCTCACCCACTCTTTGGTGTGCAGGAGGCCGCGGCCATTGAAGGCCCCGAAATCGATCGCGAACGCATGGCCGGCGTTCAGCGTGGCGGTGGCAAAGACGTTCGCGCCTGGCGCAGGAACGCCGGTGTCGCTCTTGATCTGAGTCAGATCGAAGCCGCAGGTGAACGGCACGGTCTCGCTCTGCGCGCCGCCCGTGCCCTTCAATTGGGTGAGGTCGAAGCCGCTGCTGCCGGCCTCGCTGACCTTGGTGAGCGCGAACCCAGTGCTCTCGGTCACCCCGATGAACGAGCCGTTGCCGGTCAGAACCGGGCTCTGCCCCCATTGGATGGCGCTGAGCTCGCCCTGCGTGTTGCACGAAACCCCCGGCGCCACCGGCCCGGCATGGGCCCCGATTGGCGCAGCGGCGAATGCCGCCGCCCAGAGCGCTCGGCGATGTCTCTTCTGGCGAAGCATGTAGTCCTCCCGATGTGCCCCGCCCGACCCCCGAGGCCGTACGCAGGCTGCTTCCGGCTACATTTTAAACCGGGAGCGCCGGGAACCGCTGGCGACTGTAGCGCGGGACCCGGACCCTCGATCATGGCGCCTCATGCGCTCGGAACACCGCCCGAACACCGTCGGAAAACTTTACATGTCCTCTCCAATAATATGACAAATGACGCCTAACTATCTGTTTCTAAGATAAATTTTTTTCAGGCACGACGTTTGCTTCAGTCCCGGTGACCCACCGGCCACCCCAGGCACCGAAACCCGACGCGGATTCGGCGACTGCCAGGGCCACGGCGGGGAAAAAGCAAGACACGGAGATCGATCACGATGCGTACCCGAACCCCCGTCCGCCACGCTGCCCTGCTCGCCGGCGGCCTGGCCGCGAGCCTCCTCGCCACGAGTGCCGCCCTCGCCGGCAACATGAGCGTGAACTACGCTTTCAATTCGCTCGTTGCGAACGGCGATACGACCTGCACGACGGGCAACTGCAAGCTCGGCAGCAATACCGAGACCTACACGTCGAATGGCATCAGCCTGACGGCCCTGTCGTTCGCCATCAGCGATGTGGGTGCCTGGCAGACCAACACGGCGGTCTCCCAGCGCTTCGGCGCCGCCGGCGGTGCCGAGGTCGGCCTGGGTGTCGCCTCCGGCCGCGACTCGGCGGGTAACGGCAGCTCGCTGGAAATCGCCTCGAACGAGTGGCTGGTGCTCGACGTCAGCAACCTGATCAACGCCGGCTATCACAGCTTCTCCCTGGGAATCGGTTCGATCCAGAGCGGCGAAGGTGGCCAGGTGGACGTGTTCACGTCAGGCAACGGGTTCAGCGGCACTGCCGGCGGGTACTATTTCAGCCCGAAGAATCTGTCGCTGTTGGGCTCGGCCACGTCGAATACCAACGGCGGCGCCGCGCTGCAGAACATCGCCCTGACGGGTATCAACCAGAATTACCTGGTGATCACGGCGTACAATCCGTCGGCCCGGGCCGGGAACATTCTGGTGACGGACCTCAGCGCCACCCAGCCGGCCACCCAGACGCCGGAGCCGGGGTCACTCGCGCTGCTCGCCGCGGGCCTCGCCGCCGTCGGCCTCGCCCTGGGAGCGCGTCGCCGCCAGCGCGGCTGATCGGCGCGACGCGGTATCGATCCAGCGGGATCGGACTGCCACGGGTCGGCCGGCTCTGCCGGCCGACCCGTGTTCGTTTCAGGGGATGCCGATGCGTCGCCGCAGTGGCACCTTCGGAGGGCGGCACCCCTGCAGATAATTCTGGGGTAGCGACGCGGTTCGGATCGAGTTCGCGAATGGCGCTGCCCGAAAGCAGGCTACTCTTCGTTCACCACCATCGTCGGATCGGCCGCTTCGCGCGGCGGAGCCTCCAGGACGGCATTCAGACACGCTTGGATTCTCGAGCGGAACGCCTGATCGATCGCCTCGAAACTCGTGCGTGACGCGCCCTCAACTCCGAACGTGTTGCGTCCGAAACCGTTCGCTTCATCGGGGAATTGATCGACGGTACGGTTGTGCTGCAATCGTCGCCATGCGTCCTCGCCCACGCATCCCATGATCGTTCATAAAGAGGCGCGCGACAGCGCGATCAGGGTCGCACGCTCAGCGCAGCAGCTCCGCAATGGGCTGGGGATTGGCGACGAAGTAACCCTGCGCGTAATCAACGCCAATGCGGCCAAGCTCATCGAGCACCGACTGCACCTCCACGCACTCGGCGACGGTTTCGATACCGAGCGTGCGCCCGACCTTGCAGACCGCCTCAACCATGCTGCGGTCGACCGGGTCGTCGGCAATCCGCCGCACGAACTGGCCGTCGATCTTCAGGTAATCGACCGGCAGGCTCTTCAGGTACATGAACGAGGAAAGCCCCGTGCCGAAGTCATCGAGCGAGAACTTGCAGCCACGGGTCTTCAGCTCGCGCATCACGAAGGCGACATTGGAGAGATTGGTCACCGCCGCGGTCTCGGTGATCTCGAAACACAGCGCAGCGGCCAGTGCGGTGTCCTCTACCTGGTGCATGACGAAGTCGATGAACGACTGGTCGTTCAGCGAGGTCCCGGAGAGGTTCACCGCAAGCAGCGGCAGCGACTTGCCCTGCGCTCGCCATTCGGTGAGGAACTCGATCGCGCGGCTCACCACCCAGCGGTCGATCACCGACATCACGTTGTAACGCTCGGCGGCCGGGATGAACTCCCCCGGCGGCACGAGGTGGCCATCATCGTCCCGCAGGCGCACCAGCAGTTCGTTGAAGGAGGGTCCGGGGCGCTCGGTGACCGGGCGGATCGGCTGGAAATACAGCTCGAGCCGGTTCTCCTCCGCCGCACGCGTCACGCGCGCCACCCAGTGCATCTCGCGGTGACGCGGATGACTCAAGCCGTCCGCTTCGTACAGATGGATCCGGTTGCGGCCCTCGTCCTTGGCCGCGTAGCAGGCAATGTCGGCCGCGCTCATCAGATTCGCGACGCTCTCGGTGTCCGCACTGATCTGCACGATGCCGACGCTCGCGCCCACCGAGAGCGTCGTCGCACCCCAAGTGAACCGGTAATCGCGGATCGCCTGGCGCACGCTTTCGGCGATGCGCGTGGACTGCTCCACGGTGCAATTCTCGAGCAGTACCCCGAACTCATCGCCGCCGAGGCGAGCAAGGGTATCCGCGGCGCGCACGCGCGACTGCAGCAGTCCGGTGACGTCACGCAGCAGACGATCGCCAGCCTGGTGGCCGCAGGTATCGTTGACCACCTTGAACTGGTCGAGATCGACGTACAGCAGCGCATGCACGCCCTCGCCGCGCTGTGCGGTGAGCACCGCCGCGTGGAGGCGGTTGTCGAACTCGCGGCGGTTGATCAGGCCCGTGAGCGCATCGTGGCTCGCCTGATAGGACAGCGCCCGCTTCAGCCGCCGCTCGCGGGTCACGTCATGAAACACCATCACCGCGCCGATCACGCGACCGCCGCGGTCGCAGATCGGCGCGGCGCTCTCCTGGATGGCCACTTCGTGTCCGGCGCGCGTCACCAGCACGGCCTGCTCGGTGGCCGCATTGCGACGCGCCTTGCCGAGCACGCACAGCAGCGGGTTGTCG
>JAJZSQ010000014.1 GCA_021849615.1 Pseudomonadota bacterium | reverse complement strand
GCCCGCGCCAGACCGGCAGGCGGCCGGCATCGACGGCCGCTTCCCAGCCCGGCAGGTCGCGGTGGTTCTGGCTGAAGCTCGCCCCGATGTGGCTGATCGCGCTGACGCCGAGTCCGAGCAGGTCGCAGTCCGCGTGGGTGGTGTACCCCATGAAGTTGCGCTGCAGGCCGCCGGCGGTCCGTGCGACCGCCAGATCGTCCTGTGGCAGCGCGAAGTGATCCATGCCGATGTACTGATAGCCCGCGGCGGTGAGCTGCTCGATAGCCAGACGCAGCAGTGCGATGCGCGTCGGCGGGTGCGGCAGGAATGTCGTGTCGAGATGGCGTTGCGGTTTGAACAGCTCGGGCAGGTGCGCATAGCCGTAGACTGCAAGCCGGTCCGGGCGCGCCGCGATTACGGTCTCGAGCGTGCGCGCAAATCCTTCCGGAGTCTGCAGTGGCAGGCCGTAGATCAGATCGACGTTGACGGAGCGAAAGCCGTGGGTCCGGCAGGCATCGATCACCTCGAGCGTCTGCTCAATGCTCTGAATCCGGTTGACCGCGCGCTGCACCTGCGGATCGAAGTCCTGGACCCCGAGACTGGCACGATTGAAGCCGAGTGCGCCGAGCGCGGCGATGTCCTCGGTGCTCACGCAGCGCGGATCGAGCTCAATGGAGAAGTCCCGCTCGGGCCGCGCGCTGAGCTGAAACTCTCCGGCCAGCGCTGCGAGGAGCCGTCCAATCTGTTCGGGCCGGAAGAAGTTCGGCGTGCCGCCGCCGAGGTGCACCTGCAGCACCTCGCGCTGTCGCGCGAACAGCGGGGCGAGCAGCGCCACTTCGGCGAGCAGACGCTCCAGATACTGCTCGGCACGCGCCGAGTCGCGCGTGATGACGCGGTTGCAGCCGCAGTAGAGGCAGGGGCTCGCGCAGAACGGCATGTGCGCGTAGATCGACAGTGAGTGGCCGCTGGAGTTGCTGCGGCGGATGAACTCGCGTACTTCGGCGGCGCCGAACTGCGGCGTGAACTGAGGCGCGGTCGGGTAGGAGGTATAGCGGGGTCCCGGGCGGTCGTAGCGGCGCAGCAGATCGGGATCGAAGTCGAGTGGGCGCATCGTGGCAGGGGTCCGGCGGCCGCACATGACGGCCCGCGATGATGATGGCCCATGCCGACGGCGGCGGCCATACGTAGAAGTGTCTCCGGCTGCGCCCCCGCGGGGAAGTCGGGCGGCGGGGCGGCGCCGAAAGACCCGGCGAGCTGGTGCGTACGCGGGACTCTGCCGGAGGGGCGGTTTTGCCCACCGGGGGGGTATGCGATGATGGTCTCATGGACGAACTCAGCGCCCCCTCCTCGGCGCACGCGGCGACGGAGGCCGGCAGCGAACCGGAGGTTGAGGTGTATCGCGCCCGGCGGCGACGGGACTGCGAAGAGCGCGCACTCGTGCTCGCGGCGGTCGGCATCGCGAGCGAGATCGTGGCGCTTTCACGCCGATGCGTGCTGCAGGTGGCCGCAGGGGACGTTGAGCGGGCCACGGCGCATCTGCAGCTGTACGAGCAGGAAAATCCTCCGCGCCGACCGTTACCCCCGCCACCGCCGCGACGCTTGTTCCGCAATGCGTGGATCGGCTGCGTCGGCTATGCACTGTGGCTGCTCGGGGTGGCGTACGTGCTCTCGAACGGGCTGGTGCGGCTCGATGCGTTCAACCGCGGCGAGCTGCACGGGGCGCCGGTGCGTGCCGGGCAGTGGTGGCGCGCCTGGACCTGTCTGACGCTGCACATGAGCGGACCGCATCTGGCGGGCAACCTGCTGGCGGGCCTGTGGTTCGGCTACCTCGCCGGTCAGCAGCTCGGTGTCGGAACCGCCTGGTTCCTGATCGTCGTCGGCGGCGGACTGGCCAACCTGGTGGAGGGGCTGGTGGGACCTCCGTGGTACCGCTCCGTCGGGGCGTCAACCGCGGTGTTCACGGCCCTTGGCATGATGGCCGCACACACCTGGTGGACCGAGCGCGGGGCGCACCCGAGCTGGCTGCGCCGCTGGGTGCCGCTCGGGGCCGGCGTGGTGCTGCTCGGCTGGCTCGGCACGGCCGGCAAGCACACTGACGTCACGGCGCACCTGCTCGGGTTCACCTTCGGAGTCCTGCTCGGTTGGGCGGCCGCCTGGCCGCCGATCGACCGGCGGCTGGAGCGCGTGCCGCAGTGGCTGCCCGGGCTCGCCGCCACGCTGATCATGGCGATCGCCTGGGCGTTCGCGCTGGCCTGAGGCGTCCCGGCTTCAGTCGCTGGTCGGCAGCAGCGTCTGCGGCGGCCCCTGCGTCGTGCGCCGGTAACGGCGCACCAGAGTGACGTCGACGCCCTGCCCGGACAGGTGCAGCGTCATGACCAGCTCGCCTCCCGGGGCGATCGCGAACTGCTCGCTCAGCTTCGGTCCGAGCAGCGGCTGCAGTTCGATGACGAACGCCTGTCCGCGCCAGCCGCAACTCTGGTTCGCGGTGTCGTGCGGTCCGAAGGCGATCACGGTCGGAATGCCGAGGTTGCACTGCTGGACACCGGCGGCACTGGTCAGGGAGAACTCGCGAGGAGAGAGCGCGAGGTTGAGGAGGCTGCCGACCGGGACGTGCCCGATGAGCTCACGCACCCAGGCTGCACCGAACATCGGGGCACTCACTTCGACGCCGGGCTCCTGGACGGTGTGGCCCCCGATGCGGGCCGGTGCGGACGACCCATCCCGGTCATGATCGCCTCCAGAGGGAGGGGCGGACTCGCTCTGCGCGCGCGCCTCGGCACGCTTCATCGCCCGTAGCGTCTTGCGCATGCGAGCGTGCAACTGCCCCTGCAGGCGTTTCACCGCCGCATCGATCGGTTCGCTGTGCGCGGCGTCGAGCTGCCAGTTGCCGGCCAAGTGCGGCGCATGCGCCGGGGCGGTGAGCCGCAGCGGCGCCATTGAGCAGCCGGACAGGGCTGCGAGGAATGCGGTCGCGCCCAGCCGGAGCGCGCGGGACGGACGGGTCGGCATGGAGGAGGGGCCCGTGGTGCTGACGGTTGGACCGTGCTTCAGGGGCTCAAGTTCTGCTGGCGGCCGCACGGGCGGCGAGCGCTTCGATCCGCGCCCAGTCGCGCGCAGCAAGTGCCTCGGCCGGCGAGAGCCATGACCCCCCGGCGCACAACACGTTGCCGAGTTTCAGGAAGGTGCCGACCGTCTCCTGCGTGATGCCGCCGGTCGGACAGAAGCGTGCCTGCGGAAACGGCCCGGCGAAGGACTTGAGCATGGCGGTGCCCCCGGCCGGCACGGCGGGGAAGAATTTGAAACAGTGGTAGCCGTGGGCGAGTCCGAGCATCAGCTCCGAGGCGCTCGCCACTGCGGGCAGGTAGGGGATCGGGGCATGCACGCCCGCCTCGAGCAGCGCCGGGGTCGCGCCCGGGGAGATCGCGAACGTGGCGCCTGCATTGGCCGCAGCGCGCAGATCCTCGACCGACAACACGGTGCCGGCGCCCACGGAGATCTCCGGCACGGCGTGCGCGATCGCTTCGATGGCCGCTAGCGCCGAAGGCGTACGCAGGGTCACTTCGATGACGCGCAGACCGCCGCGCACCAGGGCGCGCGCCAAGTCCGGGGCGAGGGCCGGATCGTCGATCACGACGACGGGCATGACCGGGGAGAGCTTGAGGATCCGCTCGATGTCGGCAGAGGAGTGCATGGCTTCGGCTCGGTGAGGGGGATCGAGGCGCTATCCTGCAGCAATCCCGCCGAATCCGATAGGGCGCGCCGGGGGAATCAGCGTGTGGCACCGTGAAGAAACGTCAGCGTTTGCGCCGCCGCATCGAGCCGTACGCGCACCCCGAGCGGCACCGGCTCGTTGCGCTCCCCGTGGCCGATCGGAAATCCTGCGGCGCACGGCAGGCCGGTCGCGGCGGCCAGATCGCGCAGAACCTGGGCGCTCGTGTAGTCGGCCTCGTGCGCCTCGCAGCCGGTGAATGCGCCGAGCACGATGCCGCGAACGCGGCGGAACACCCCGGCCAGCGCCAGGTGGGTCCACATCCGATCCAGACGGTAGGGTTGCTCGCCGACGTCCTCGAGCAGCAGGACCGCGCCCTCGAGGGGCGGCAGGTACGGGGTGCCGAGCAGCCGCGAGAGCACCGCGAGCGTCCCGCCCTGAAGAGGCCCTTCGGCGACTCCGGGGACATACGTGTCGGTGCCTTGCAGCGGCGCGGCGGGCTCACTGTCCTCGAGCAGGGCAAACAGGCGCTCGTGCGTTCGGGGGTCGAGCTTGCCCAGCTGGGTGAGGACCGGCCCGTGCACGCTCACCTGCCCGTTGCGCTGCAGCCACGCGTGCAGCGCCGTGATGTCCGAGAAGCCGACGAGCGGCTTCGGGGCCGGGGCGACGCTCTCGAGTGCCGGTAGCAGCCGCATCGCGCCATAACCGCCGCGGGCGCAGAACAGCGCGTCGATGTCCGGATCGCTGAGCGCGGCGGTGAGCTGCGCGAGTCGCTGCGCATCGCTGCCGGCCAGATAGCGTTGCCGCGCGAGGAGCTCCGGGGCGAGGTGTACCGAGTAGCGCGCGGCGAGCACGGCGAGGCCCGCCTCGAGGGCGGCGCGCTCGAAGGGGCCGGCCGGCGCCACCACGGCGACGCGTGCGCCGGGGCGCAGCGGCCGAAAACCCTGATATCGGGGCGGATCGCTCATGGCGCAGCATTGTCCGTCACGGTCCCGGCCGATACCAGCCGGTTTTGCTCACCTTGTGCTCACACCGTGCGCGCTACCGTGCGCGCCCTGGGGAGTGCTCCCCGGATGGCGCAATGAGGAGTCGCGGATATGGCAGACCTGGAATTCATACTGCTGCTCGCAGTGCTCTACGCACTGACCCACGCGATCGTCTGGGCGATCGCTCGCCTGGCAGAGACGCCATGAACGCGCTGTATCTGATCAGCGGCCTGCTCGCGCTCGCCCTCACCGGTTATCTGCTCTACGCGTTGTTCAAGCCGGAGAAATTCTAAATGACTGCCCAGTCCTGGGGGCTGCTCGCCCTGTTTCTCGCCGTAACGCTGCTCCTGGTGAAGCCGCTCGGCCTGTACATGGCCCGCGTGATGGAAGGGGAGCCCATCGCCGGGCTCGGTCTCGGCGCGCGCCTCGAGTCGCGGCTGTACCGGCTCTGCGGGATCGATCCGGCCGCGCAGATGGGCTGGAAGCACTACGCGCTCGCGCTCCTGGTGTTCAATGCACTCGGGGCGCTGCTGCTGTACGCGCTGCAGCGGCTGCAGGGCTGGCTGCCGCTGAACCCGCAGCATTTCGGGGCGCCCTCGGCGGACTCGGCGTTCAACACCGCGCTGAGCTTCGTGACCAACACCAACTGGCAGAGCTACACGCCCGAGACCACCATGAGCTATCTGACCCAGATGGCCGGATTGGCGGTGCAGAACTTTCTCTCCGCCGCAACCGGCATCGTGGTGGCGGTGACGCTGATTCGCGGACTGGCGCGCCACAGCGCCAGGACCATCGGCAACTTCTGGGTCGATGTGACGCGCGCGACGCTCTACGTGCTGCTGCCGATCGCGACCCTGATTGCGCTCGCCCTGGTCAGTCAGGGCGTGATCCAGAACTTCAGCCGCTACCGGGAGGTGAAACTGCTGCAGCCGGTGACTTACCAGCAGCCGCAGCTGAACGGCGCCGGGCAGCCGCTTACCACGGCGGCTGGTGTGCCGGTGCTGCAAACGCTGACCGCCCGCACCCAGACGCTGCCGATGGGGCCGGTGGCCTCGCAGGAGGCGATCAAGGAGCTCGGCACGAACGGCGGCGGGTTCTTCAATGCAAACTCCGCCCATCCGTTCGAGAATCCCAATGCGTGGACCAACCTGCTCGAGATGCTCGCGATCGTCCTGATCCCGGCCGCCCTTACCTATACCTTCGGCTTCATGGTCGCAGATACCCGCCAAGGCTGGGCGGTGCTCGCGGCCATGGTGATCCTATTCGTCGGGCTCTATGCGGTGTGCAATCACAGCGAGCAGCGCGGCAATCCGCAGCTGACCGCGCTCGGCGTCAATCAGCGGCCGAACTCTGAGCAAAGTGGCGGCAACATGGAAGGCAAGGAAGTGCGGTTCGGTATCGCCGGCTCGACGCTGTTCGCTACCGCTTCCACCGTCACCTCCACCGGCGCGGTGAACTCGATGCACGACTCCTATCTGCCGCTCGGCGGGATGGTGCCGCTGCTCGACATGATGCTTGGCGAGGTGGTGTTCGGCGGCGTCGGTTCAGGCCTCTATTCGATGCTCATCTTCGCCATCATCGGGGTGTTCATCGCCGGACTGATGATCGGGCGTACGCCGGAGTATCTGGGCAAGAAGATCGAGGCGTTCGAGATGAAGATGAGCGCCATCGCGATTCTCGTCATGCCGTTCATCGTGCTCACGGGGACGGCGATCGCGGTCAGCGTCGCGGCCGGTCGGGCCGGCGTCGCCAACCCGGGGCCGCACGGATTCTCCGAAATCCTCTACGCGTTCACCTCGGCCGGCAACAACAACGGCAGCGCATTTGCCGGCATCAGTGCCGATACGCCGTTTTACAACACCGCGCTTGGCGTCGTGGTGTGGCTGGGGCGCTTCTGGCCAATCGTGGCGGTGCTTGCCGTTGCCGGCTCACTCGCGGCGAAGAAGCGCATTCCGGTGTCCGCCGGCACCATGCCGACGCATGGACCGACCTTCATCGCCTTGCTGATCGGTACGGTGCTGCTGGTCGGTGCGCTCACCTTCGTGCCGGCGCTCGCGCTCGGGCCGATCGTCGAGCACCTGATGCTCTGGAGTCATTGATATGCGCCGCAAGCTCTCGATGTTCGATCGCTCGCTGCTGAAGCCCGCCGTGCTCGATGCGCTGCGCAAGCTCGATCCGCGCGTGCAATGGCGCAATCCGGTCATGTTCGTCGTCTACCTCGGCAGCCTGCTCACCACGGGCCTGTGGGTGCAGGCGCTCGATGGCCACGGCGAGGCGCCCCCCTGGTTCATCTTCAGCGTCGCGGTGTGGCTGTGGTTCACCGTGCTGTTCGCGAATTTCGCCGAGGCGCTCGCCGAGGGACGCAGCAAGGCGCAGGCGGCGAGCCTGAAGGGGCTGAAGCAGGCTGTCGAAGCGAAGCGTCTGGCCGATCCGGCCGACCGCACGCAGGTCACGGGCGTGCGCGCCGACTTGCTGCGCAAGGGGGATGTCGTGCTGGTCGAGGCCGGGGATTTCATTCCCGGCGACGGCGAGGTCATCGAGGGGGCCGCCTCGGTCGATGAGAGCGCCATCACGGGGGAGTCCGCGCCGGTGATCCGCGAATCCGGCGGGGATTTCTCCTCGGTGACCGGGGGCACCCGCGTGCTGTCCGATTGGATCGTGGTGCGCATCTCGGTCAACCCCGGTGAGACCTTCATCGACCGCATGATTGCGATGGTCGAGAACGCCAAGCGGCAGAAGACGCCGAACGAAATTGCGCTCACCATTCTGCTCGTGGCGCTGACCTTGGTCTTTCTGCTCGCTACCGCGACATTGCTGCCGTTCTCCCAATACAGCGTCGAGGTGAGCGGACTCGGCAGTCCCGTGACGATCACCGCGCTGATCGCGCTGCTGGTGTGTCTGATCCCGACCACGATTGGCGGGCTGCTCTCGGCGATCGGCGTGGCCGGCATGAGCCGCATGATGCAGGCGAACGTGATCGCCACTTCGGGCCGCGCAGTGGAGGCCGCAGGCGACGTCGACGTGCTGCTGCTCGACAAGACCGGCACCATCACGCTCGGCAACCGCCAGGCCGCCGCGTTCATCCCGGCTGCGGGCGTCAGCGAGGAGGAGCTCGCCGGGGCCGCTCAGCTCGCCTCGCTCGCCGATGAGACGCCCGAGGGACGCAGCATCGTGGTGCTCGCCAAGCAGCGCTTCCAGCTGCGCGAGCGCGATCTGTCGGCGCTGCACGGCACCTTCGTTCCGTTCTCGGCGCACACCCGCATGAGCGGCGTCGACATCGGGGAGCGCCAGGTGCGCAAGGGTGCGGTCGATGCCATCCGCAAGCACATCGAGGCGGCCGGTCAGAGCTTTCCTAAGGCGCTGCTCAACACGGTGCAGGAAGTGGCTCGCCGGGGCAGCACGCCGCTGCTGGTGAGCGACGGGCCGCGCGTGCTCGGGGTGATCGAGTTGAAGGACATCGTCAAGGGCGGCATCAAGGAGCGCTTCGGGGAGCTGCGTCGGATGGGCATCAAGACCATCATGATCACCGGCGACAACCCGCTCACCGCCGCCGCCATCGCCGCGGAGGCGGGTGTGGATGACTTTCTCGCCGAGGCGACCCCGGAGGCGAAACTCAATCTGATCCGCGCCCACCAGAGCGAGGGTCGCCTGGTGGCCATGACCGGCGATGGGACCAACGACGCGCCGGCACTCGCCCAGGCCGACGTGGCCGTGGCGATGAACTCCGGCACGCAGGCCGCCAAGGAAGCGGGCAACATGGTCGATCTGGACTCGAACCCGACCAAGCTCATCGAGGTCGTGGAGACGGGCAAGCAGATGCTGATGACGCGCGGATCGCTGACGACTTTCAGCATCGCCAACGACATCGCCAAATACTTCGCCATCATTCCGGCGGCGTTCGCCACCACCTACCCGCAGCTCAATGCGCTCAACATCATGCATTTGACGAGCCCGTTCTCGGCAATCCTCTCGGCCGTGATCTTCAATGCGCTCATCATCGTCGTGCTCATTCCGCTCGCCCTGAAAGGCGTGCGTTACCGCCCGCTCGGCGCCGGCACGCTGTTGCGGCGCAATCTGCTCATCTATGGCGTCGGTGGGATCATCGTGCCGTTCATCGGCATCAAGCTGATCGACATGGGCTTGACGATTCTGCATCTGACCTGAGAGAGACACCATGAAGACGATTCTTCGTCCCGCGCTCACGTTGCTGCTGGTGCTGACGGTGCTCACCGGGGTGATCTATCCACTGGTGGTCACGGGGGTGGCGCAGGTGGCGTTTCCGGCGCAGGCCAACGGCAGCCTGATCAGGCGTGAAGGAAAGCCGATCGGCTCACGCCTGATCGGTCAGCCGTTCAGCGCGCCGCAGTATTTCTGGAGCCGGCCGTCGGCCACCAGCCCACAGCCGTACAACGGCCTCGCCTCGGGGGGCTCGAACCTCGGCCCGACGAACCCGGCGCTGATCGCCGCCGTCAAGGCGCGCATCGCTGCTCTGCGTGCCGCCGACCCGGGCAATCACGCGCCCATTCCGGTCGATCTGGTCACCGCCTCGGGCAGCGGGCTCGACCCGGACATCAGCTTGGCGGCTGCGTACTACCAGGCCGGACGGGTCGCGCGCGCGCGCGGTGTGAGCGTGCGCCGGGTGAGAGATTTGATCGCGGCGCATGCACGCGGGGGCGAACTCGGCGTGCTCGGTGATCCGCGCATCAACGTGCTGGAACTGAACTTGGCGCTCGACGCCATGAAATAATGCGGCCATGAATCGACCGGCGACGCCCGAACGGCGGCCCGATCCACAGGAACTGCTGGCCCGCGTGCAGGCCGAAGAGGCGCGCGCGGGACGCGGCAAACTGCGCATCTTCTTCGGCGCCTCCGCCGGCGTCGGCAAGACCTACTCGATGCTGCAGGCGGCACGCTCCGAGCAGGCCGGCGGAACGGATGTGGTCGTGGGGTACCTCGAGCCGCACGGGCGCACCGAGACCGAGCGCCTGGCCGAAGGCCTCGAGCGGCTGCCGACGCTCCCGGTCAGCTACCGCGGCATCGTCCGCCAGGAATTCGATCTGGATGCGGCGCTTGGACGCCATCCCCAGATCCTGCTCGTCGATGAGCTGGCGCACTCGAACCTGATCGGCGGTGTGCCGCAGCCGCGGCATCCGAAGCGTTGGCAGGACATCGAGGAGCTGCTCGCGGCGGGCGTCAATGTCTGGACGACGGTCAACGTTCAGCACCTGGAGAGTCTGAACGACCTGATCTATCAGACGACCGGTGTCCGTCAGAGCGAGACGCTGCCGGATCATGTATTCGATGATGCCGATGCGATCGAACTGATCGATCTGCCGGCCGATGACCTGCTCGCGCGGCTGCACGCCGGTAAGGTCTACATCTCGGACGCCGTCGCGACGGCTGCCGAGCGGTTCTTCCGCCGCACCAACCTGATGGCCCTGCGCGAGATCGCGCTGCGCCGCGTGGCCGAGCGGGTCGAAGCGGCGGCCCGCGAACTGCAGCCCGAGCGCGGCCGCGGGCGGATCGCCGGTGAGCGCATCCTCGTCGCGGTTGGTCCGGACGAGCAGGCCGAGCAGCTCGTGCGCACCGGCAAGCGCATGTCCGATGCGCTCGCCGCGGGTTGGAGCGTTGTGTACGTCGAGACGCCGGCGCTGCTGCGACTCTCCGACGCGGATCGCAACCGGCGCATTGCAGTTCTTCGCCTGGCGGAGTCGTTGGGTGCCGAGACCGTGACGCTGGACGGACCTACGGTGGCCGTGGCGCTGTTGGAATACGCGCAGACCCGGCGCGCCACCCGGGTGCTGGTCGGGGCGCCGAAGCGACGCGGCTGGCGGGGCTGGGTCCGCCCGTCCACCTCGAGTCTGCTGGTTAAGCAGGCGCGGGGCTTCGACGTCATCGTCGTCGCGCCGGCCGGTGCCGCCGTGGCGCGGCCCGCCCCCTCAGCGCAGATGTCGGCCGAGGGCGCTCCGAGCGGGGTGCCCTGGGAGCGGTACGGGTGGGCCGGTGGGATCAGTGTGCTGTGCACGGCGCTGGCGTTCGCGATGTACCCGAGCTTCGAGCTGTCGAATCTCGCCATGGTGTATCTGCTCGGCGTCACCGTCGCGGGGCTGCGCCTGGGGCGGGGCCCTTCGGCGCTGACGACGGTGCTCAACGTCACGGCGTTCGATTATTTCTTCGTCCCGCCGCGCTTCACCATCGCGGTGTCCGACGCGCAGTACTTCGTGACCTTCGGTGCGATGTTGACGATCGGGTTGGTCATCGCCACCCTCACGGCGAACGTGCGCCAGCAGACGCGCGTGGCCGGTGCCCGCGAGCGCCGTACGGCGGCGCTGTATGCGATGAGCCGGGAACTGGCCGTCACGCGCGGCATCCAGAACATGGCCGCAGTGGCAGTCCGCCACGTCGCGGAGGTGTTCGACTGCCGGGCCGTGGTGTTGCTGCCGGATCCGCAAGGCAAGCTGCATCTGCCGCACGGTGCGCCGAGTCCGGAATCGCTGCGCGGTGCCGATCTCGCCGTCGCCCAGTGGGTGAATGATCACGGCCGGCGCGCCGGGCTCGGCTCGGACACCTTGCCGGCGACGCCTGCGCTGTACGTGCCGCTCGGGGATGAGCGCCGCCCCACCGGCGTGCTCGCGGTGCTGCCGGTCAATGCGCGCCGCGTCCTGCTGCCGGAGCAGAGTCAGCTGCTCGACACCTTCGCCGGTCAGATCGGCCTCGCCCTCGAACGGGCCCGCTTCGCCGATGCGGCTCAGGCCTCGAGCCTCGCGGCGGAGCGCGAGAGTCTGCGCAACACGCTGCTGGCGTCCATTTCTCACGATCTGCGCACGCCGCTGTCGGTGATGGTCGGGGCGGCCAGCACGCTCACGGAGCGCGGCGAGGTGCTCGATGCGCTCAAGCGCCGGCAGCTCGCCGCCTCGATCGAGCTGAAGGCGCGCGAGATGTCCGAACTAGTCTCCAACGTGCTCGACCTGATGCGCTTCCAGTCGGGCCAGGTGCCGCTGCGGCGCGATTGGCAAAGCGTGGAGGATCTGGCCGGCGCGGCGCTGAAGCGTCTCGAGGAGCGCATGCGCGATCATCCGGTGGAGCTGAATCTGCCGCCGGAGCTCGTGCCGGTCTACGTCGATGCCGGTCTGGTGGTGCAGGTATTCATCAACTTCTTCGACAACATCGCCAAGTACACACCGCCCGGCACGAGCGCGGCGGTGAGTGCGCTCAACGAAGGTGCGTGCGTGCGCGTCATCGTCGAGGACGAGGGCCCGGGGCTGCCGGCGGGCGACCCGCAGCAGCTGTTCGAGAAGTTCCAGCGCGGCAGCGGCGAGGGCGTGGTCGCCGGGGCCGGCCTGGGCCTGGCGATCTGCCGGGCGATCGTGAGCGCGCACGGCGGGGAGGTCCTCGCGCGCCGCCGGGAAGGCGGCGGCGCACGCTTCGAGTTCACGCTGCCGGCGCGGGACCTCGAAACATGACCGAGGCGATGCATCAGGTGCTCATCGTCGAGGACGAGCCGGCCATCCGCACCGTTCTGAGGGTACTGCTCGAGGCCGAGCACTACCGGGTCATCGAGGCCGAGAGTGCCATGCGCGCGGAGATCGAGAGCCGCAGCCACAAGCCGGACCTGCTGTTGCTCGACCTGGGGCTGCCCGACGCGGATGGCCTCGCAATCATCCGCCGGGTGCGTGCTTGGTCGCCGGTGCCGATCATCGTGCTTTCCGCACGCACTCAGGAGGAGCAGAAGATCGCTGCGCTCGACGCGGGGGCGGACGATTATGTCGCCAAGCCATTCAGTGCTGCAGAGCTGCTCGCGCGGGTGCGCGCGGCTCTGCGGCGCAACGTGCGCGCCTCGGAGCACACCGGGCCTCTGCGCCTCGGGGAGGTCCACATCGATCTGCAGATGCGCACCGCGAGCGGTGCGCACGGGCCGATCCACCTCACCCCTCTCGAGTACCGGGTGCTCGAGGCCCTGGCGCGCAATCTCGGGGCCATCGTGACGCAGCAGCAGCTGATCCGCGAGGTGTGGGGTCCGGAGCGGCTCGGCGATACGCGCGGACTGCGCGTGTGCATCATGAATCTGCGCGCCAAGGTGGAAGCCGATCCGCGCAAGCCGCGCTACCTGCTCACCGAGGCGGGCCTCGGCTACCGGCTGCTCGCCGAGGACAGCGCGCCGCAGTGAACCGCGAGGTCAGGTGAGGGACACCACCAGCTTCGCCGAGTGGCTGCGCCAGTGGATCGGAATGACGAAGGCGCGCGCGCCCGTCGGCCGGTTGATCTGCGGCTTTTCCCCGGCAAACACGCTCGGCACGGAGATCACGAAATCGTGCCCGAAATCGCGCCGTGCATTGCCGGAGATGGTGTTGGCGACCTCGCCGACCAGATCGCGCATGCTCTCGTGGCTGAAGTCGCTCTCCTGCATCTTCATCAGCAGGACCGTCAGCATTGCGCGCGGGGCGGTGAAGTACACCACGCCCTCGCGCTTGCCGGAGACGTTGATCATTCCGGTGTAATCGTGCATCGCCGGCTCGCCCTCGAGCAGGTAGGGCGAGCCGATGCTCGCCGGCTGCTGCGCGGCCACCTCGAAGTATCGGGTGGTGCCGTCGACGAAGGTTTTCAGTTCCTCTTCCCGCAACATGGGCGCGCTCTGTGTGCCGGTGGGTTCGCGTCAGTACATCAGTTCGGCGATTGCTTCGTTGAGCTGCCGGTCGGTGAACGGCTTGTTGAGAAAGCCGTTCGCCCCGCGCTCCATGGCCTCCACCGCGGTCGCCTTGTCCGCCAGGGCCGAGATCACCAGGATCCGCACCTCGGGCTTCAGACGCACCAGCTGCGTGATGCACTCGATGCCGTCCATCTGCGGCATGGTCAGGTCCATGGTGACCAGATCCGGATCGGTCCGCCGGGCCAGCTCGAGCGCCTCGATGCCGTTGGCCGCGGTGCCCACGACCTCCAGGTCATCGAATTGCTGCGAGCGCTCGATGCGCCGGCGAACGATGTTCGAGTCATCGACGATCAGCAGTTTGACCGTCCGCCGCGTACCCGTGTCCTGTGCGGTATCCATGGAGGGATTCCTGCGCCTAGGCCACCGCTGTCTCGTCGACCGCGGGCAGCGCAATCTTGAAGCGAGTGTAGCGTCCGGGGTTGGTGCTCACGCCAATACGTCCGCCGAGACCGTACACCGCCCGGGCGACCACGTCCATGCCGGCCCCGCGACCGGCATCCATCGACACCTCGTTGCGGGTCGAGAAGCCGGGTTTGAAGATCAGTGCGAGCGCCGCGCGGTTGTCGAGCTGCGCGGCCTGCTCTTCGCTGAGCAGGTTCTTGCGCACTGCGGCTTCCTTGAGCGCCTCGGGCGACAGACCCGCCCCGTCATCTTCGAACGTCAGCTCATAGCCCGATTCGACGCGGCGGAATTCCACGCGTACCTGACCGCCGCCGTTCTTTGCGCCGGCACGGCGGACCTCGTCGGCCTCGATGCCGTGTACTGCGGCATTGCGCAGCATCTGGATGAGGCAATCCTTCAGCGTCCCGAGATAAGCCGGCGGGCATTGCGCCAGACCGGTGAGTGCGAGCGTGAAGTCCTTGCCGTGATCCTGCGCCAGCTTGCGCGCCAGGGACTGCAAGGTCGCGGTGAGTTCCTCCGGGCCGGCGGTCGCGCTGCGCAGCGCCGGTGCGCTGATCGTGCCCTCCGGCGAGTCAGGCTGCTCGCGCAGCGAGGAGAGCTTCAGCGTCATCTCGCGCACGCCACGCAGGTGCGCGAGCAGCTCATCGAGCTTCAGCACCAGCGGCAGGAAGTCGTTGCCGGTGAGTTCGCTGCGTCCTTTGAGCTCCGCGAGCATGTCCTCGAGGTGATGGACGCGCTGGGCGATGCTCATCAGGTTCAGTGCCGACGCTTCGCCCTTCATCGAGTGTAGCTCGCGGGCGAGGCCAGCGAGCTTCTTGCTGAACTCCGCATGCGTGCGCGCCGGCTCCTTCAGGATCGCATTGACGTGCTTCAGGCCCGCCGAGGCGCTGTCCAAGAACGAGCCGAGCTGCAGTGGATCGGAATGCAGCATCCCGACCATCATGTCGAGCTGGGAATGCGCATTCTCCTGCGCCTCGTGCAGCTCGCGCGCCAGCAGCACGCTGGAGGTGATGTCGCCGACCGCGCACAGCACGTGCTTGACGCCCTTCGGGCCCATCACGCGGTGGAAATCGAACTGCAAATAGCGGGTTTCCTTGCCGCCGCGCCCGTTGTCCATGGAGACCTCGAGCTGTCCCAGCGGGTTGATGCTCTTCATGAGGTTCTCGTGCGCCCGCTCGCCCCAGAGCAGCTTGATGAATTTCATGGCGGTGTTGAGCGTCTCGGGCGGCACCTTGTCGCGCAGCAGCTCCTCGAAGGTCAATCCGGCGAAATCGCTGCGGCCGAACATGCTCGTCAGGGCCTGTGACCAGACTGCACCGATGCGGTAGTCGGCGTCGAGCAGGAACAGGCCCTCGCGCACCGTGGCGAGAATGTCGCGGGTCTGATCCTGCGCGTCGCGTGCGGCACGCTCGCCGCGGCCGCGTGCGACTTGCAGGTAGGCCGCCGCGAGGCCAAGCAGCAGCACGGCGAGGACGCCACCGGAGAGCAGCCAGCGCAGGCGCGAGGCCGCGGCGGCGGTGCGCGCCTGCAGCGAGGCGCTGACCAGGGCAAGTTCGCCGTGCAGGGCCGCGGCATTGGCCTGGGCAAACAGCTCGGCGCGGCGCACGTGGGCGTAGTACACCCTGCCGCTGCGCGAGAGCGAACTGTTCGTGGCGGTGTCGGAGTAGGGCTCGCCGTGATAGGAGAGCACCTTGGCGAGCACCGGGGTGTAGTTCCCCCACAGCGCGGTGGCGGCGTGCATCGCGGCGGGGTCGAGCCCTTTCTGGTGCTCGAGGACGGTGAAGTCGCGGTTGAAGCCGCGCACGCTCGAGTCGAGTTCGCCGTGCACGTGACCGGTGTACTCGAGCGTGTCGAGCCGCTGGCGCAGGGCGGTGAGCTGTTCGGAAATCGCCGACGGATAGGCCTCCAGCTCGCTCGCCTGCTGCAACGTACCGACGCTGGCGCGGATCTGCGTGGCGAGCCTGAAGCCGACGATCAGCACCAGGCCCATGACCGCGGCGAGCAGGATGCCGGCTGCGGCGGTGAGGAGCCGGCGGTTTCGATCAGCGCCTGACAATAACATGAGGGCTTCCTGATTAATTCGGCAGTACGAAGCGGATCAGGGTGCGCACCGGCACGGAGACCGGCTGCCCGCGGAACCTAGGCGGTGCATAGCGCCAGCGGCGGATGGCATCGAGCGCAGCGCGGTCGAAAACCGTCGCAGGCTTCGCCGTGACGACCTGCACGTGGCGCGGCCGCCCGGCGGGGTCGACGACATACTGCACCGTCACCTCACCGGAGATATGTCGGCTGAGTGCGCGTTCCGGATAAGAGGGGGAAACGTAATGCGTGCGATGCAGGGCTCTCGCGACATCGGCCAACTGCGCTGCCGTCGGTGGTCGCGGCGTGGCGACCAGGACGGCCGCGGCGTTCAGTGCGGCGCCAATGGCGCCCCACTGGCGCGCATCGGCCAGATCCGTGACCGCCGCAGCGTGCTGCCCGGCACGGGCCGCCGCCTCCGCGCGCTGCACGAGCGCATTGGCGAGTGCGCGGTGCATCTGGTTCACGGCCGCCGCGGTGGCCGGGTCCGGGTGGTCTGCGGCCAGCACGTTCAGGTAGTACGCGGCGCTGTCGTTCGTCGGCTGGAGCAGTTCACCGGCATCGAGCCGCGCGTGCGCCTCGGCGAGCAAGTGCTGCAGCCGGCTCTGCACCGCCTGGGTGCGCGCCGATTGGATTTGTGTCTGCACGGCGGCGATCGCGGCTGCGGAGGCGCCCGTCGCCCGCGCCGCTGCGAGCGCCTGACTCTCCACCCCGTCCTGCCCGGCGAGGCCGGCTTGGCGCGCCTGCTTCAGCAGTGCGCCGATCACGGCCTGCTGGGCGTTGGCGGTGGTCGGGGAACTGGCGTCCAGAGTGCGCAGTTTGGCCAGGGTGCTGGTGGCGCTCGCTGCGCCGGTGAGCCGGTGCGCGGCGATCCGTCGGGCGAGCTGCTGAACCAGCTTCTGTGTCCGGTTGTGGTGCTTCAGGCGAGTCAACTCGCTCTGCCAGGCGGCGATCTGCGCGGCCGGCACGCCGCGACGCGCGGCCTGGGCGATCAGGGCCGGTGCGGTGCTGAGCTGACTGATGGAGAGCGCCTGATTCACCACATCGCTCGATAGCTCGATGCCGAACGGATGAACGTGACGGTTCGTCGGGTCTGCGAGCTGCAATGTCGCGAGCGCAAGCGCCGCGGCGTTGTAACGCCCCTGGCTGATGGCGTCTTTGAATCGTGAAATCAGTACGTTGCCGACGCGGCGCAGACCGTCGCGCGCTTCACCGTTGGTGGGGTCCACCGCCAGAACAGAGCGGTAAAAGACCAGGGCGTTGTCGCCTTTCGGCGCGGTGAAATGCCGGGCAAACATGGCGCGGCTCGCCTTGACGAGCAGATCTTCGACACGGCCCTGCACGATCGAAGTGTCGACGTCCGGGCGCGGCAGCGCGGCGAAGGGCGAGCCGTGCGCGACGGGGGCAGCCGCGACCGGCCGCTGCAGCACCGGATGCGTCGTGGCGACGTGGTGGCTCGGCAACAGGAACAGGCCCGTGGCGACCGCGACGACCACGACGCCGGCGCCGAGCGGCAGCCACAGGCGCTTCAGTCCGTTGCCGGACGGCGGCTCGGCGGAGGACCCTGCGGGCTCGGCCGGCAGGAGCGTGCGCGGCGGCTCTGCGGCCTGACGGACGGACCGGACCGGAGCGCTCCGCGGTGCGGCCCTTTCAGCCGCATCCGCCAGTGCCGCATCGAGTACGGCGGAGGTCTTGTCCGGTTCGATCGGCAGCGGCAGCACGGTGAACACCCGGGTGCCTTTCACCGCCGCAGCGACGGATTTCTCCGCGCCGGCCGCCGTGAATACGAGAATGACGGCATGAGGGTTCTGCGCCGTTGCCCGTTCGACGTCGGCGCGTACGTTCTCGGCCTCACGCGCATCGATCGCCAGGATCTGGCCGCCGCGGGCTCCATCGAGCTGCGTCAGCGCGGCATCGAGCGAGTCCGCCGGATGCACGCTGGCCCGGCCGCCGAGCACTTCGCCGAGTTCGAGCAGGAAATCATCATGATGCGTGAGCGCGGCGAGATCGACCGGCGCGCGCGCAGCGGCGGGAACAGGGGCGCCGGCGGCATCGCCGGCGGATTCGCGAGACTCACTCGGTGCTGAATGGGCCACAACCCGTCTCCCTCATTATTATGACCGCAAGCTAGGCGTACCGCCGTCCTCACCGGTCCGAACCCGGTGCTTCAGTGGCGGGACGACGCCTCAGGGCCCGGATGCACGACGTTCTGTGGCCATGAAACCCGCAGCAGCGTTTGCGTGCAGTGTCGCCGTTCACAGTATTGGTGCGATGCGCGCGGATCGGCGCTGATCGGCGCCGGAAGCGGATCGGAATGCCGCGATGGCGCCGCGCATGGCAGGCGTCATCGGTGCGGGCAGTCCGACTCGACAGCGCCCGCTCAGGAGCCGATGATCAATCGACACGGCGACTTCGGAACAAAATTCGGATGCCGCCGTCTGAATAGTCATAGGGCAGCGGGATCGCGAGTTCGGCAGCTTTCGCAGGGCGAGGCGCTCCAACCGGTCTGCGCAGCGGGATCACAGCCGCCTTTCTCGGCCGCCACTGCCGTTTCCGGAACGGGAGGTCATGGCGATGCGAGCACGAGCCAACCATCCTGATCAGGCGCCGCTGCGCGCCTGCATCGATCACGACGGGTTCATCGAATCGCTCAGTTCGTTCAGCCGCACGCACCGCGCGCAGCGCTGGGAGGGCACGTTCGGACAGTTCCTGACGGACATCCTGCCGTCGAATCCGGCCGCGCGGGTTCGCACCAGCCACGAGTACATCTGGGACATGCTCTGTTGGCATGGCCGCCGCGCCCAGCATGCGGCGGGTGAGCCGGCTGCATCCGACGAGCACGCGCCCGGAGCGGCCGGTGAGCTCTTTCGCCGCGAGTTGTTCGGGATCGACGGGCCGCTGGCGCGCGTGGCGGAGTATTTTAAGGCCGCTGCCGGCGGCTCCGACGTCGGGCGGCGACTGCTGCTGCTGCTCGGACCGCCCTCGGGAGGCAAGTCGACGCTCGCGATCCTGCTGAAGCGTGGGCTGGAGGAATACAGCCACACCGAGGAGGGTGCTCTTTATGCAGTGCGCGGCTCCCCGGTGCATGAGAATCCGTTGAATCTGATTCCGGCGAGTCTGCGCGCGGAATTCCGCGACCGCTACGGCGTCAGTGTTCCCGGGGAGCTCTCGCCCTGGGCACGCGATTGCCTCGAGCGCGAATTCGACGGGGAGTTTCTGCGCGTGCCGGTCGAGCGCATCTTCCTCTCCGAGGCGGCGCGGCTCGGCATCGGCACGTATGCCCCGCACGATCCGAGTACCGCAGACATCGCGGACCTGGTCGGATCGGTCGACCTCGCCAAGGTGGCGCAGATCGGCGACGAGGGAGATTCGCGCGCCTGGTCGTGGTCCGGGGCGGTGTACTCGGCGAGCCGCGGGCTGCTCGAGATGATCGAGATCCTCAAGGTCAAACGCGAGTTTCTCTACCTGCTGCTGACGTTGACGCAGGAGAAGAACGTGAAGGTGGCACGCTTCCCGCTGATCCACCTCGACGAGACGGTGCTCGCGCATACCAACCTCGCGGAATTCCACCGCTTCCTGCAGGAGAAGGAGAACGAGGCGCTGCTCGACCGCATGGTGATCATCAAGGTGCCGTATGCGCTCTCGTACCACGACGAGGCGCGCATCTATCGCAAGCTGGTGTGCGCCGCGCCGGCGTTCCGCGACGTGCACCTCGATCCGCACGTGCTCAATCTCGCCGCGGTGTTCGCGATTCTCACCCGCCTGGCGGCGCCGGAGCGTGAGGGGCTTGACCTGGGCAAGAAGCTGCGCCTCTACGCCGGCGAAGCGATCGAGGGCGTGGCAGAGAGCGAGGCGGCGCGGCTGCGTTCCGAGGCGCCCGACGAGGGACTCGGCGGGGTGAGCCCGCGCTTCATCATCAACGCGATCTCCACCGCCATCACCCGCGGCACCACACGCAGCCTGACCAGCATGGATCTGCTGCTCGCACTGAAGGATGCGATCGAGAGCGATGCGCGCATGGAGCTCAAACACAAGAAGGCCTGGATCGACCACTTAGTCACGGCGCGCAAGGAGTTCTACAACCGCTGGGTGAAGGAGGACGTACACCGCGCCATGTTTGCCTCGTTCGAGGAGGAGGCGCAGCAACTGCTGGAGAAGTATCTCGATGAAGTCGAGGCCTCGCTCGATCATCGCCAGGTCACCGATCCGATCACGGGCGAGAGCCGCCCGGCGGACGAGCGCTTCCTGCGCTCGGTGGAGGAGAAGATCAAGGTATCGGATTCCGGCAAGCTCTCCTTCCGTCAGGAAGTGGTGCGCAAGGCCATGGTGGCGTTCAAGACCGGCGAGAAGTTCAAGCTCGCGAGCCATGCCCGCATGCGCGAGGCGATCGAGCAGTATCTGTTCGAGGAGCGACGCGACGTGCTCAGGCTGGTGACCTCGAGCGCCCGTCCGGACGAGGAGGCGCGCCAGAAGATCTCGGTGGTGCAGCAGCGGCTGATCAGTGAGTACGGGTACGACGAGCACAGCGCCAAGGAAGCACTCAGTTACGTCACGACGCTGCTCGCGCAGGAGTAGAGCGGACATGAACGAACCGGCCGGCGGCGAGTCTCCCTTCAGCGCGGCGAAGTGGTACGAGTTGTTCTCGCGTGGGGCGCGCGACTGGCTGCGTCACGATGCCAAGGTGCGCGATGCGGTGCGCCGCCATCTGCCGGAACTGGTCGGTGCCGGTGAAATCATCGGCGGCGCAGCTCGTACCGTGCGCGTGCCGGTGACGCTGCTCGAGCACTATCGCTTCCGGCTGCGCCGCAGCGCCGAGCAGCAAAGCGTAGGGCAGGGCGCAGCCAAGCCGGGCGACGTCTTCGCCGATCCGACGCACCGCCCCGCGCCTTCGGGCAAGGGCCCGGGCGGTGAGGATGAGGGTGAGGTGCAGTTGCTGCTCGAGTTGAAGGTCGAGGACATCGTCGAGTGGCTCTGGGAGGAGATGCGCCTGCCGAATCTCAAGCCCCGGGCCGGACCCTCGGAGGAGACCGAATGGATCCGCGAGGGATGGGATCGGCGCGGCGCGCGTTCCCGGCTCGATCGGCGGCGCTCGTTCAAGGAGTTGGTCAAGCGCCGCGGCGCCCCCGGAGCGGTGCCAACGTTCACGGACGAGGATCTGCGCTTCCGCCAGCTGGCCCGGCGGCGGCGTCCGGCGGTACGGGCGGCGGTTTTTTTTCTGCTCGATGTCTCAGGCAGCATGTCCGAGCGCGACCGCCAGCTCGCCAAATCCTTCTTTTTCTGGACGGTGCAGGGCCTGCGCTGCCAATACCGGATGCTCGAGACGGTGTTCGTTGCACACACCACTGAGGCCTGGGAGTTCACCGAATCGGAGTTCTTTCAGGTGAGCGGCACCGGCGGCACGGTGGCCTCAAAGGGCTTCGGCAAGGTGAGTGAGATCATTGCGGAGCGCTTCGCGGCGCAGCAATACAACGTGTACGTCTATTACGCTTCGGACGGCGACAACGCCGCGAGCGATGTCGCCGCGGCGCGCGAGGCGCTCGGCGCACTCGAGTCACAGACGTGCTTCTGCGGTTACGTCGAGGTCGCTGCCGGCATGTCGCGCCGTCTGGAGACCGAGACTGGTCGGCTTTTCAGCGAGCGGGCCGCTGCCGGAGGTGCCGTCGACAGCTGCGTGCTCACCGGCTTCGAGGACATCTGGGCGGCGCTGCGCACCTTCTTCGCCGCGCAGGAGCGCGCTGCGGAGGACGCGTGAGCGGCGAGTGGCGCACCCTCGTGCCGCGCATCGAGCAGCTGGCTCGCAGCCTCGGGCTCGATTTTCACCCGGTCGAATTCGAGGCCGTGCCGGACTCGTTCATGATGGAGATCGCCGTGTACGGCCTGCCGGTGCGCATGCCGCACTGGTCGTTCGGGGTCCGCTACATCTATCAGCTCATCCAACGGCACATGGGTCACTCGCGGCTGTTTGAAGTGGTCTTCCCCGGAAATCCCGGGCATGCCTATCTCTCCGCGGGCAACGGCCTCGCGGAGAACGCGCTGGTCTGCGCCCACGTGCTCGGACACGCGGACTTCTCGCGCAAAAACCTGCTGTTCCAGCGCTGCCAGGGGCAGGTGAGTGAGCGGATCGTCGAGCACGCCGCACAGCACGCCCGGCAGATTCAGCAGGCGATCGAGACGCACGGTCTGGAGCGGGTCGAGGCCGCGCTTGATGCGGCACTTGCGCTCGAGCAGCACATCGACGTCGATCAGCCGCTGCGCCGTCCGGCGTATCCGCAGTACCTCGAGCCGGGCAAGGCGCTCGCGGACGACGCGTTCCGCCGGCGCTTCGCGGCGCTGGAGCCGGCCGGTCCCGCGGTGGGCGTCACCGCGCCGCAGCGCGCGCCGCTGCCGCCGCATCCGGAGCGGGATCTGCTCTGGTTCGTGGCGCAATACGCCCCGGAGATGGAAAACTGGGAGCGCGACATCTTCCTCGCGGTGCGCGAGGAGTCGTTCTACTTCCATCCGGTGTTCGCGACGCAGATCATGAACGAAGGCTGGGCGTCGTACTGGCATGCGCGGTTGTTGCGCGAGGCGGATTTCATTCCGCAGCAGGCCTATCTCGATGCCATCCGGTGCCACTCCGAAGTGGTCCGACCGGTGGCGGCCGATGCCCAGGTGGCCCTCAGCGTGAATCCCTACCACCTGGGCTTCTCGCTCTGGGAGCACATCGTGGCGCAGCGCGGCCTCGAGGCCGCCTTCGCCATCCGTACCGAGGATGACGACTTCGCCTTCATCCGCAATCACCTCACCCGGGACCTCGCCGAGGAACTCGGCCTGTTCCGCTACCGCGCGCGCGATGGCAAGGTGACCGTGCTCGAGGCCGATCTGGATGCGCTGCACGAGGCCATCCTCGCGCCCAAATACAACTTCGGTGCACCCGCGGTGTGGGTCCGGCGGGTGTGCGCGGACGGCACGCTCGAGCTCGGGCACGATCATCGGCTCGACGGGCGTGGTCTTGATCTGCAGCGCAGCCGCAAGGTGCTGGAGTATCTGCAGCGCCTCTGGCGCCGGCCCGTGCGGCTCGTGACGGTCGATGAAGACGGGGCGGATCTGGAGTTGTCCGTGTCTTGAGCGCAGCGCTGCTTTGCGCCCCGCGCTGCCCCGGAGTACCCTTTGCGCTCTCACACCGTGCTCGGATGGGGCGTGCCGCGTGGACCCTACGTGCATTCGCAACATCGCGCTCACCGGCGCGGCCGGCGCCGGCAAGACGCTGCTCGCCGAAGCGCTGCTGCTCGAGGCGGGGGCGATCCGCACCAAGGGAAGCATCGAGCGGGGCTCCACCGTGTCGGACTTCGATCCCCAGGAGCGCACGCTCGGGCATTCGCTCGAACCGGCGCTGCTCACGCTCGAGCATGCCGGCACGCGGCTGCATCTGCTCGACACGCCCGGCTACACGGATTTTCTCCCCCGGACATTCGCGGTGCTGGAAGCCGTCGAAGCCGTCGCCGTGGTGGTGAGCGCGGCCACGGGTCCGGATGCCGTGACGCAGCGACTGATGAGCTTCGCGCGAGAGCGGGGTCTGGCCCGGCTGCTGATCGTCAACAAGATCGACAGCCGGGACGCAGACTGTGCGGGCGTCTTGGCGCGCCTGCGCGAGGCATTCGGTCCGGAGTGCCTGCCGGTCAACCTGCCGGCCGCGGACGGGGCTGCGGTGCGAGACTGCTTCTTCGACCCGCAGGAGGCGCCCGTCGAGTTTTCCACCGTCGAGGCGGCGCGCGCGGCCCTCGTCGATCAGGTCGTCGAACTCGACGAACGGCTGATGGAGCTGTACTTGGAGCAGGGCGAGACGCTCTCGCCCGAGCAGCTGCACGAGCCGTTCGAGCAGGCGCTGCGGGAAGGGCACCTGGTGCCGGTGTGTTTCGTGTCCGCGGAGACCGGTGCGGGTGTCGGGGCGCTGCTGACGGTCATCGAGCGGCTGATGCCTCATCCGGCCGAAGGCAATCCGCCCCCTTTTCTGGCCGGTGCGAGCGGTGGCGCTCGCCGCGTCGAAGTCCGGCCCGACCCGCAGCGGCACGTCATCGCGCATGTCTTCCGGGTGACGATCGATCCGTACGTGGGCAAGCTGGCGAGCGTGAGGGTACACCAGGGCACGATCCGGCCGGGCGGGCAGCTCTACGTGGGCGATGCACGCAAGCCCTTCAAAGTGACGCATGTGTATCGCCTGTTCGGCAAGGACAGTGTGGAGATTCCCCAGGCCATCCCGGGGGATATCTGCGCGCTCGCCAAAGTCGAGGAGCTGCATCGCGACGCGGTGCTGCACGACTCGCACGAGGAGGATCACTATCATCTCGCCCCGGTGCTGCTGCCGCCCTCGATGCTCGGCCTGGCCATCGAGCCGCAGCGGCGCGGCGATGAGCAGCGGCTCGCCGACGCGCTGCACAAGCTGACGGCAGAAGACCCGGGGGTGCGCATCGAACAACACGCCGCGGTGAACGAAACGGTGCTGTACGGCACCGGCGAGATGCACCTGCGGGTGCTGCTCGAGCGCATGCGCGAGCGCTACGGCGTCGAGGTGCGCACCCATCCGCCGAGCATTCCGTATCGCGAGACCATCACGCGCGCGGCCGACGGACACAGCCGTCACAAGAAGCAGACCGGCGGCGCCGGGCAATTCGGCGAGGTGTACCTGCGCGTCGAGGCGCTCGAGCGCGGCGCTGGCTTCGAGTTCGTCGATGCGGTCGCCGGCGGAGCGATTCCGGGCCAATTCATTCCGGCGGTGGAGAAAGGGGTGCGCCAAGTGCTCCTCGAGGGCGCACTCGCCGGCTTCCCGCTGCAGGACGTGCGCGTCACGGTGTACGACGGGAAGCACCATCCCGTCGATTCCAAGGAGGTGGCCTTCGTGTCGGCCGGTCGCAAGGCGTTCCTCGATGCGCTCGGCAAGGCCAGCCCGATCGTACTCGAGCCGATCGTGCACCTGGAGGTGACGGCCCCGGCCAGTGCGATCGGGGACATCACCGGCGACCTCTCCATGCGCCGGGCGCGCGTCAACGGCAATCAAGAGCTGCCCGGGCATCGTGCGAGCGTCTCGGCGCTGGTGCCGCTGGCGGAGATCAGCGAGTACCCCTCGCGCCTGAAGTCCCTCACCGGCGGACAGGGCAGCTACGTCATGGCGCTCAGCCACTACGATCCGGTGCCGCCGCGGCGCCAGCAGGAGCTCATCGAGGCGTACCGGCCGCGCGCCGAAGGCGACTGACCTCCAGAGCCTCAGCCGTGGTGGAAGCGGCCCTCGGCCTGCTGGGGCCGCGCGGGCGGGTTCGCCTCGAGTTCTGCGATCACGCTGCGCAGGTCGGCGAGCAGGAGGTCCGCCATGTCGCGCGAGAACCCCTCGCGGACCACGATGCGCAACACAGCGATCGTCTCGGCGCCCTTGGGCATCGTGTAGGCCGGTACCTGCCAGCCGTGGATCCGCAGACGTTCGGAGACATCGTACACCGAGTAGCGCGAGGTCTCTTTCAGACGAAAGGCAAAGACCGGGATGGCCGAGCCGTCGCTGAGCAGCGCGAAGGGTCCGAGCGCACCGATTTGGGTGGCGAGCTCGGTGGCCACCGCGCACAGAGTGCGCATGATGCGCGCGTAGCCGTCGCGGCCGAGGCGCAGAAAGTTGTAGTACTGCCCGACGATCTGGTTGCCCGGACGGGAGAAGTTCAGGGTGAAGGTCGGCATGTCGCCGCCGAGATAGTTGACGTGAAAAACCAGCTCCTCGGGCAGATGCGCCTTGCCGCGCCACAGTGCCCAGCCGACACCCGGATACACCAGGCCGTACTTGTGGCCGGAGGTGTTGATCGACACGACATTGGGCAGGCGAAAATCCCAGCGCAGCTGTGGATGAATGAACGGCGCGACGAAGCCGCCGCTCGCCGCATCGACGTGCAGCGGCACTTCGAGGCCGCGGGCGGCATTGTGTGCCACCAGTGCATCGTGGATGGCCTCGATCGGCTCGAACTCACCGGTGAAGGTGGTGCCGAGGATCGCCACTGCGCCGATGGTGTTCTCGTCGCAGCGCGCCACCACGTCCTCGGGCGTGATGACGTAACGGTCGGGGCGCATCGGGATGTAGCGTGGCTCGACTTCCCAGTACCGGCAAAATTTCTCCCACACCACCTGCACATTCGAACCCAGCACCAGATTGGGCGTCGCGGCACTGCGGCCGGCGGCCTTTCGGCGCGCCTTCCAGCGCCACTTCAGCGCCATACCGGCGAGCATCACCGCCTCGCTCGAGCCGATCGCCGAGACGCCGACCGGAGATTCGTGCTCCGGGGCATGGAACAGCCGCGCGATCATGTTCACGCAGCGCGTCTCGAGTTCTGCGGTGCGCGGATACTCGTCCTTGTCGATCATGTTCTTATCGAACGTCTCACCCATGAGGCGTTCGGCCTCGGGTTCCATCCACGTCGTGACGAACGTGGCGAGGTTCAGGCGCGCGTTGCCATCGAGCATCAGCTCATCGTGAATGAGTTGATAGGCGGTGCGCGGGCTCATCTCGTGCTGCGGCAGACGGTATTTGGGCGCGGGCTCGGACATGGTGCGCGAGCCGTAGGTCGGGGCCAGGTCGGCGTCGGGAACGAGGGCTTTGATCATGGGCGTGCCTCCTCTGCGGCGATGCGTGTCAGCGTCCGGGCCAGCGGCGCGGGCCCAATCCGGTGGCGCGGCACTGCGCCGGCGGCGGATTACTTCAGGACGAACTTTCCACGTTCGTCGAACGGCAATTCGCGCAGCAGCCCGCGGGCCAGCTCGACCTTGCCCCGCAGCCGGTACCGCACCGGGTGAGCGCGACCTCGGCCGAAGAGCGAGAACAGCGCCCCGGCCATGTTCGCGGTGACCTCGGTGTCGAATTCCGCGGTGCCGTGCGGTGGCACCGTGAAGTGCCGCGTGCTGCGCCCGTCGGCCACCCGGCGGCCGTTCAGCGCCAGGCTGTATTGCAGCGACTCGATCGGCAGGCTGATGCTGTTGGGATTGCGGACCCGCAGGCGCACGCGCAGCTGCTGTTGCCAGAAGTCTGCGCGCAGCACCCGCACGCCGAGCACGCGCAGATGCGGGGCGTGCAGATTCGGGGTGAGCCACGCGCATCCGCTGAGGAGGACTGCGAGCAGCACCGGTGCGAGCCGCCATGCGTGGCGCGCCATGGGTCGTTCAACTGGCATAGGAGCGGCGCATCACCCCGCCGTGCTCGGGACTGCCGCCACCGGTGGAGATCGGCTCGGCGAGCGCCGCGGGCGGCGCGCGGCCGAGTTGCTCGTACAGGCGGCTCAGCTGGCGGCGGAACAGCGCATCGAACTGACTGACCGCTTCGGCGGGATTGTAATCTCCGAACCACCAGAACCAGTCCGAGCTCTCGCACAGCGCCAGCTGGCGCTCAGCGGCGCGCTGCGCCTGCGCATCGAGTGAACCGCTCGCCATGACCGCATCGAAGGCGATTTTCGCCTCGCACAGCAGGTCCCACGCGCGGTTCTTGGCCGGATCGCCCATCCAGGTGGTGAGCGTGCCGTGCACCCAGCTGCCGGCCATCAGCTGCGGCAGCGTGATCGGCATCAGGCCGCGCGAGACGCAGGCCCCGAGCGTCGTCAGCTCGAGCTGCGGATGCGCTGCGAGCAGCGTGTACAGCGCGCGCAGAAAGTAATAGCCGTTGAACGGGTAGTGTTCCCAGGCGTTTTCCCCGTCGAGTGCAATCAGCACCGCGTGGCCGGGAGTAGCGCTGTACTGGTGGGCCAGCTGCGAGAGCGCATCGACCAGGTTGTGCGCCGCGTCGTCGCCGTGCCAGGTGGCGTAGGTGAAGCCAATCAGATCCGAGAGCGTGTCTTCCCGGAAGAACTGCATCAGGGAGCTGCCCGCGAGCCGGTACGGCCGGTTGAAGACCTGAGCATCTAGGCTCGGCGGCTGCGGGGCGAGCGCCGCGGTACGCTGCAGCGATCCGTGCAGCACGTTGGCGCTGCTCGCGACCCATTTGAAGCCGAACCGCTCGAGCATCTCGAGCGTGGGGCGGCTGACGGCGCCCTCGGACGGCCAGCAGCCGACCGGCCGCGTGCCAAAGGTTTGCGTGAACAGCCGCAACCCCTCGCGCACGTGCCACTCGGCGCGCTGCGGTCCGCCGGGGTAATCAGCGAGCTTCGGCAGCGGCAGGTTGGGCATGGCCTCGCGCGCGGCCTGAAAATCGAACAGCAGCGGCATGATCGGATGGCCGTACGGGGTGATCGACAGCTCACAGCGGCCCTGTTCGCTCAGGCGCCGGTAGCGCGGCACGATCTGCCCGAGCAACGAGCCGATCAACGTCAGCAGCTCGCGCCGCTGCGCCGCGGTGAAGCCGCGGCCCTGCTCGGTGAGGCGGCTGACCAGCGGGTCGCTGCGGCGCACCGTCTCGCCCATCCACGCCAGGTGGTACCACACGGCCAGATCCTGGATGAACTGGTCCGAGGCGTAGCTGACGCGCTCGGGCGTCGCGAGCGTGTCGGCGATCGAGGCGAGTTCGAGATAAGGCCCGAAGCGCTCGATCATCTGTTTGCGCTGGGCGCGCAGGCAGGCGTGCAGGCTCTCGAGCCGCTCGGCCGGCGCGCTCGGTACCGGATCGGGTCCGAGCAGGGCGAGCACCGGGTCCGGCAGCGCGCTGCCGGTGCGCAGATGATCGGCGACCGCGCCGGCGAGCGCCTCGATTTGCTCAAGCAGCACCGGGGTGAAGTTCACCACGGCGCGCGCTTGCGGGATCGCCTCGAGGTGCGCCGCCATGTCGGTGTAGTCTTTGATGGCGTGCAGGTACGTCCAGGGCAGCACGTAACGCCCGGTGAGCGCATCGCGGTACTGCGGCTGGTGCATGTGCCAGAGCAGAACCACCGGCAGGCGTTGAGTGGCCATCGGCGGCTCAGCCCGTGATGCGCCGCAGCATCTCGGCGGTCACCAGCACGACACCCTTGTCGGTGACCAGGAAGCGCGCGGCATCGGCCTCGCGATCGACACCGATGCTCATGCCGTTCGGGATCTCGCTGCCCTCATCGATGATGGCGCCGCGGATCACGCAGCCGGCGCCGATGCGGGTGTTGGGCAGGATCACCGAGCGCTCGATGGTGCTGCGCTCCTCGATCCGCACGTTGGAGAACAGCAGCGACTCGCGCACGTATGCGCCGGAGATGACGCAGCCGGCCGAGACCATCGAGTTGATCGCGAGCCCCCGCCGGCCGTCCTCATCGAGGATGAACTTCGCCGGCGGCTGGTGCACCTGGTAGGTCCAGATCGGCCAGTCCTCGTCGTAGATGTTCAGCTCCGGCTCGACGTGCACCAGCTCGAGGTTCGCCTCGTAGTAGGCATCGAGCGTGCCGACGTCGCGCCAATAGCTCTGTGCCCGCGTCTTGACGTCCTGGAACGGGTAGGCGAACACCTGCAGCGTGCCGGCGATGGCCTTCGGCAGGATGTCCTTGCCGAAATCGTGCGAGGAGGCCTCGTTGACCGCATCCTCGCGCAGGAGCATCTCGAGCAGCCGGGTGTTGAATACGTAGATGCCCATCGAGGCGAGGATCGTGTCCGGCCGGCCGGGCAGCGTGTCGGGCACCTGGGGCTTTTCGCTGAACTTCGTGACCCGGTTCCACTCCGTCGCGGTGAGCACCCCGAAGTGGCGCGATTCGCTCGCCGGCACCTCGACCACGCCCATGGTGACGTCCGCGCCCTTCTCCACGTGATAGGCGATCATCGGGCCGTAATCCATCTTGTAGATGTGATCGCCGGCGAGGACCAGTACGTGCTTGGGCCGGTGCGAGAGGATCAGCTCGATGTTCTGGTAGACCGCATCCGCGGTGCCCTGGTACCAGTTCGCGCCCATCTGCTGCTGGGCGGGCACGACCTCGATGAATTCGCCGAATTCCCCGCGCAGGTAGCTCCAGCCGTGCTGCACGTGCGCGATGAGCGACTGCGCCTTGTACTGCGTCAGGATGGCGATCTGGCGGATGCCGGAGTTGACGCAGTTCGAGAGCACGAAGTCCATGATGCGGAACTTGCCGCCGAAGGGCGTCGCGGGTTTGCAGCGGTTCGCGGTGAGATCCTTCAGCCGCTCCCCGCGCCCCCCGGCCATGATGATCGCGAGCGTGCTGCCGGTGAGCCGGCTCACGTAGCGTCCGGAGGAGGCGCGCGCTGGTTGTCGCATCATGGGTCCGAGGCTCTCCTGTGGGTCTGGCGAGGCCTATCCTAGCAGTCTCGCGCGGCGCTCAAAGCCATTTCATCAGGCCCATGCCGAGCGGATGGGCGAGCAGTTCGTGCCACGGGTAGATGCGCACCTCGGTCGCGAACTGACCGCAACCCGGCGGCTCGGCCTCGAGCGCGAAGACCGCCGCCCCGTCGGTCCACTCCCCGGTGTGACGCAGCGGCGCGCGCCACACGCCCGGGCGCGGCTGCGTGCTGAAGGCGCACAGCGGTGGCGGCTCGGTGCTCGAGTGCGGCAGCAGGCGGCGGGCGTGGAATTCGATGCGCACGTCCTCGGGCTGCAGGCCGCGCAGTTGCGCCGCGACACGCAGCTTCACGCGCTGTTCACGGGTGATCTCGGCCGAGCCATCCTCGATCAGGCGCAGATCGAGGCGGTTCCAGGCGCCGCGGATGCGCTGCTGCCACTCGGCCAGCTGGCGCGCACCCGCATAGTCGTGCATCGCGAGCCGCCGGTGCTGCTCGGCGGCCGGGCGGTAGAGCTGCTCGGTGTAATCGCGCAGCATCCGGTCCATGTTGAACCGTGGGATGACGGTCATCATGGCCTGCTTGGCGCGGCGGATCCACTCCGGGGAGCGTCCGCTGACGTCGCGCTGGTAGTAGAGCGGGATCACTTCTTCCTTCAGCGTATGCAGGATCAGCTCCGACTCGATCGCATCGCGCCGCTCCCAGTCCTGCACGGCCGACGGCGGGATGCCCCAGCCGTTGTCCGCCATGCAGCCTTCGGCCCACCAGCCGTCGAGAATGCTCAGGTTCAGCCGGCCGTTGATCGCCGCCTTGATGCCCGAGGTGCCGCTCGCCTCGAGCGGCGCGATCGGCGTGTTGAGCCAGACGTCGACGCCCGAGACCAGCGAGCGGGCGAGCTGCAGGTCGTAGTCCTCGAGAAAGATGATCCGGCCGATGAACTCCGGCGAGGTCATGAGCTGACGGATCTCGCGCAGCACCTGCTTGCCCGGCTCGTCGGCCGGGTGCGCCTTGCCGGCGAACAGCAGCACCACGGGCCGCTCCGGGTCATTGAGCAGGCGGGCGAGCCGGGCGCGGTCGCGCAGCAGCAGCGTCGCGCGTTTGTAGGTCGCGAAGCGGCGTGCGAAGCCGATGGTCAGCACGTCGGGACGGGTCGGATCGAGCAGCCGCGTGATGCGCGCCAGCTGCGCCAGGCTCAGCCCCTTGTGCGTGTATTCGCGCTCGAGTCTCTGGCGCACCGCATCGAGCATCTTCGCCTTGACCGCCTGGGAGGTCTCCCAGAACCGCTCATCGGGCACGGCTTCGAGGCCGCCCCAGAACGCCACATCACTCAGCCGTTCGCCCCAGTCGGGGCCTAGTTCGGCGTCGAAGAACCCGCCCCAGAGCTTGTGCAGGAACGTCGGTACGTGCACCCCGTTGGTGACGAACCCGACCGGATTATCCTCGGGCCGGATCTCCGGCCAGTGATCGGCGCACAGCTGCGCTGAAACGGCGCCGTGGATGCGGCTGACGCCGTTGATGTGGCGTGCACCGTTCAAGGCCAGGCGCGTCATGTTGAACATGCCCGGCACCGACGGCGCGCTGCCGAGCTCGAGGAAGCGCTCGACGGGCAGGCCCAGATCGTTGATGAAGTCCTGAAAGTGCTCGAGGATCAGGCCGTGTCCGAACGCATCATGCCCGGCCGCCACCGGCGTGTGCGTGGTGAACACGCAGGCCGCCGCGGTCGCTTCGAGCGCCGCCTCGAACGGCAGATCGCGGCTCATGTGCTCGCGCATCAGCTCCAGGATCAGAAATGCCGCGTGGCCCTCGTTGAGGTGCCAGGCCGCCGGCGCGAGTCCGAGCGCACGCAGCGCGCGCACCCCGCCGATGCCGAGGATCATCTCCTGGCGTACCCGGGTCGACTCGTCCCCGCCGTACAGTCGTCGGGTGATGTCCCGGTCCGAGGGGGCGTTCTCCGGCGTATTGGTGTCCAGCAGATACACCGGGACGCGGCCGGCCTGAGCCCGCCAGATTCGCGCCGTGACGTTGCGCCCGCCGATGCGCACGGTGATCGAGATCCACTGTCCGGCCGCGTCGCGCACCGGCTCGACCGGCAGATCCCGCGGGTCGTGCGGCTTGTACTCCGCGTGCTGCACGCCGTCGTCATCGACGGTCTGGGTGAAGTAGCCTTGCTCGTAAAGTAGGCCGATGGCCACGAAATGCGCCCCGGCATCGCTCGCGGCCTTGCAGTAGTCCCCGGCCAGTACGCCGAGGCCGCCCGAGTAGATCGGAAAGCTCTCGTGAAAGCCGTACTCAGCACAGAAGTACGCCACCAGCGGCTCGCCGGCCGGCGGCTGGGCGGCGAGATAGGTATCGAGCAGCTGCAGCGCTGCGTGATAGCGACCGAGGTACTGCGGGTCGCTGGCCGCCGTATCGAGTGCGGATTGGCGCACGCAGCGCAGCATTAGCCGCGGGTTGCCCCCGCATTGCTTCCAAAGCTCTGGCTCCAGGTCCTCGAACAGGGCGCGGATGGGTCGATGCCAGCTGAAAAACAGGTTGCTGGCGAGTTCCGGTAGGCGCGCGAGCGCCTCGGGAATGACGGGGGTGATTTCGAGCAGCGTATTGCGCATGGCACCGGGATTGGAAACGATGAGTGCCAAGAAAGTCTAACCGCTTCGAACCGGTCGTGCGCGCATCCAGTCGTGCACTCTTGTGGTGCATCGCCCGGGCGGGCCGCATGTGCGACAATGCCCAGCCGTCGCGCAAGCTGGAGCGTGTCATGCGAAACAGGCTGAGCATTCGGGCGGGAATGGCGGTCGCGCTGGCGGCGGGGCTGCTGGCCGGGCTCACGCCTGTGCCAGGGCGCGCCGAGTCGATGACGCTCGAGAATCTCGATCACTTCCCACGCGCCACGCTCGTGATCGAGGCCGGCGGCCACGTGCGCCGGTTTCGGGCGTGGATCGCGGACACCCCGGCCCGTCAGGCCCAGGGACTGATGTTCGTGCGCGATCTGCCGGCCGGCGAGGGCATGATCTTTCCCATGCATCCGCCGCAGGTGGCCCAATTCTGGATGGCCAATACCTACATCCCGCTCGACATGCTGTTCGTGGCGCCCGGGGGGCGCATCGAGAAAATCACGGTCAATGCCAAGCCGTTTTCCCTGAAGACGATCAGCTCAGGTGCGCCCGTCGAGGCGGTGATCGAGATCGGGGGCGGGCAGGCTCGCGCGCTTGGAATCACCGTCGGAGCGCGAGCTCGGTGGATGCCGGTTGTCGCGAAATAGCTTTTTTTCGGTACGTTACAGCAGGTATCAGAGCTCACTTGGAGCCAAAGGCGCGCTCAGGGATCTTGGTGTCGCCGTACATATCTCGTTCACCACATCAAACGCAGAGCGTGCCTAAAACGACACAAAGCGCATATTTTGGTGTATTTTTCTTGCAACTAAATCGCGGCTTTACATGTCTCGACATTTTGGCCTATATTCAAATCCCTGTGTCGCGAGCAGTTAATAGCTAGCTGCGACTAAAAACATACAGGTCTCGTAAGAGCAACAATTGCTTTATCGAGCAGACTCGTCAAAGAGCAGTCTCGTAAAGTGCGGTCTCGCTAGAGAACCAGGAGAATTTTGAAATGACCGTGAACCGCAGTGTGCTACACGCTGTACGGCGTGTGCTTATGGTCGGCGCGCTAGCCGCAATCGGGATGGGAAGCCATGTGGCGAGCGCTGCGCAAGCGCAAGCCGAACAGGCCAAAGGGCCTAATCCGACCCAGTCGAGCAAAAAGAAGCAGCCAACGCAGTTGCAGGAAATCGTGGTGACTGGCTCGCTGATTCGCACGAGCAGCTTCAATACCCCCAGCCCTGTTTCGGTCATTTCCGCAACAGATCTGACTGATTCGGGCTTCAGCAATATCTCAAGCGTCCTGCAAAGCCTCTCTTCGAACGGTGCCGGTTCCCTGAATCAGGCATTCCCGCAGGCTTTTGCACTCGGCGGTTCGGGAATTGCTCTGCGCGGCCTCACCGTGGGTTCGACTCTGTCGTTGATCGACGGTGAGCGCATGGTGCCCTATCCTCTCGCAGACGACGGTGAGCGCGATTTCGTCGACCTCTCGGCCATCCCGATGGACGTCGTGAAGCGAATCGAAATTCTCAAGGACGGTGGTTCGGCCGAATACGGTTCGGATGCCGTCGCCGGTGTGGTAAACGTCATTCTGCGCAAAACGTACGTCGGTTTGAGCGCCGGGGCGGAGATGGGGTCCACAATTCATGCGGACGGGACTACCGAGCATCTGCATGCGATTGCCGGTATCGGACACCTGTCCACCGACGGCTACAACGCGTATCTGGCGGTCGAATTCCGCCATCAGGATCCGATCCGCCTGCGCAACCGCAATGGATTTTGGGCCAATACGAACTGGGGCCCGTACGGCGGCAACGATCAGCGTCCCGGTGCCAACAATCCGGCCGTGGGCGCAACCGCGACCAGCACCGGCCAGACACCGTACATCCCGGGCGGCTATGTTCTGAATCCCGCGACGAATCTGTTCGATTCGACGAGCGTGTTTCTGAACCCGAATTCGAGCTATCTGCCGAGCGGCTGCTCTGGTTCAAACGCGAATTACACGAGCTGGTACAATAACCAGTGCGTAACGCCGTCCAATCAGGACATTCAGCCCCAGGCCGTGACCTTCGATGTTCTGGGCCGCTTCTCTAAGACGTTGCCCGACGGGTGGCTCTCGGTGACCACTGCGTCGTTGTTCCGCAGCGAAGCCGAACAGGTTCTCGGTGGCGTTCTCGGCTTCAACAACGCGAATCCGTTCACCAACGTGGCTGGTGGCATCGGGATCCCGCTTTCCATCGTGACGCAGAATAACGTTCTGCTTCCGGTCGGGGCGCCAAATAATCCCTTTAACCAACCGGCAATTCTTTACGTCAATTATCCGCAGTACATCCCTTCCGGTCAGGGCGTGACAAACACCTACCGCATCTTTGAAACCCTGCACGGCAAGGCGTTCGGCTGGCGCATGCATGCTTCGGTCGGGTATATGTATGATGAATTGACGCAGACGCTGTATGGCGCCGTGCTGCCGTCGGTGGCGAATCAGTACGCTACTAGCGGCGTCAACTTCGCGACGCTCAATAACCAGCAACTCAGTGCGCTGTTCCCGGCGGAAAAGGCCACGGACAGCAACAAAATGACCGTTGTTGACGTCCATGGTTCGCGCAACCTGATGCAGCTGCCGGGTGGTCCGTTGGCTCTCGCGCTCGGCGCGGGCTATTACCACCTGAACAAATACTCGCCGGCGCCGCTCACCGTGGCCGAGGGTCTGCAGGCAGGGAACAATGCTTACGTCGAGGGCATCCAGACCAACTACAACGCGTATGCAGAACTTGAGGGTAAGCCCATCAAGCACCTCTCGCTCGACGTGGCGTACCGTTTCGATCACTTCAATACTTACGGTCATTCGCTCACGCCGAAGTACTCGATCAAGTATCACCCGCTCAAATGGCTGACTCTGCGCGGAACCTACACCAAGGGCTTCCGGGCGCCAAACCCCGCCGAAGCGGGCACTTCTGGTGCTCTGTTCTACGGATACCCTGAGTACGACAGCACGCTATGCCCGGGTGGAAGTGGCAGTGCGCCTGGCGTGTTCCCAAGTCAGTGCGGTAGTGTCATCGGTCTGCAGATTGCCAATCCCAAGCTGAAGCCTGTGACCTCGCATAGCTATGACTTCGGCTTCATTCTCCAGCCGGCGCACAATGTGGACTTCTCGGCCGACTATTGGGACATTACGGTCAGCCAGGACATCCAGTCTGGCACGAACCTGTTGTTCCTCGGGGCCTTGAGCACCGCGCAAATCGCGGCCGATTACCCCCTCGTACGCGGACCGGCAGTGACCTTGCCCTGTAATCCCGGCACGAGTTCCACGGGCTTCGTGTGCCCCGCAAGCGGTTCCGCGGTTACGCCCGTTGGACCGGTGGCCTATCAGCCGATTGGCTACTACAACGCAACGACCACGTCAGTCAATGGACTCGATCTGAGTTTCCGCACCGACATGCGTCTTGGCCGGTTCGGTTCGGTGGAGTTCAAACTCAACGAGTCGCACACCTTCCACTACGATTTCGGTGCAGCGGGTAACACGTACGATCTGGCGGGCACCCATGGGCCGACCATCGTATCGGGCGATACCGGCAATCCGAAGGACCGTGCCAGAGCGTCTCTGACGTGGCGCTACCGGGCCTTGCGGCTGTCGCTGTCGGCGAACTACACCGGACATTTCAATCTCCTCGATCCGACGCTCGGCATCCCCACCTGCGCAGCCGGTCTGCCGAACAGCGGGCACTTCCCGTTCTCCCTTACCGCAGTGCCGAATGGGTTGCAGGGGTATTGCGAAGTCAGTCATTTCACGTACTACAATCTGTACGCCAAGTACTGGTTTAACAGCAGGCTGAATGCACACCTGTCCGTCGTGAATCTGTTCAACTCGGCGCCTCCGGTCGATTTGCAGACCTACGGTGCCGGTGCGGCGGCTTATAGCACGCTTGACCAGGTGGGTGCTGTCGGAACGATGATCATGATGGGTGTCCACTACAACTTCGAATAGCGTTTAGTAAAATCTAGTTCTGCTAGAGGACCGGCGCGGCAGAATCTGCCGCGCCGGTTTTTTTTGTGCGCCCGGCACGGGCTCACTCTTGCGGGTGCAAGTCCCGCCGCGAGCTGGTCACGGCGAGCGAAGCGAAACGCAACTGCGGGAGTGCGACCGACCGTGGGGAGGAAGCGTGTAGCGAAACTGCGACCTGATGGACAAGAACCGGATAGAAGGTACCGCCGAGCAGGGCGAACGGGCAGAAAACCGCAAAGCGCTCGTGATCAAGGCTCAGGCGGTGTAAATCCGTAAGCATGCGACCATCACACCTTGACGGTGTGCTGTATTTCAGACCCGGAGACGTCGCCGGGGGGTCAGCTGCGCGGCTGCCAGTGATGTGGCAGTAATTCATCGAGCTGGCTCGCCGGCTGCGTCGGTAGGCGCTCCAGGACGTCTGCTAGATAGCGGTACGAGTCGTGCCCGTTCAGCTTGGCCGACTGGATCATGCTCATGATGACGGCCGCTCGCTTGTTGGTACGCAGCGAGCCGGCGAACAGCCAGTTGGAGCGGCCGAGCGCCATCGGGCGGGTGCGGCTTTCCAGCCAGTTGTTGTGTGTGCCTTGAAAAAGGCACACGAGTCCCGTGGGTGAGATACCCACCCGGCCACCCTCGCTCCGGACGGAAGCACTTGGAGCGCGCCAGGAGGCGACGAATGGCCTGAAGCACTTCAAGAAAACCCCTCTGTAAGGAGGGAAGCGTGGCGTGCGGGCTGTAACGAGAGTGAACACCGTGCATGCCCCGAAAATGTCAATGCGGAAGCTGACCCGTCATAACAACGGGGAAGGTCGCTGCGATTGGGGTGGCGAGCGAGGACCGCGCCCGATCGTTCCGCCGGGGTAGTGGTGACAGCACGTGCGCGAGAGGACTTGTGTGCAACAAGGGAAGTCTGCCTGGGAGCTGGCCGGCCGGCATGCCGGTGGCAACGATCAGCCCGCGAGGGACAGGTTCGGCCCGAGCAGATGGCGGATGGGTCCGTATTACCGATGAAGCCGGGTAACGCCGGTGGAGGAAAGGGGCCCTGACGTATGAGCGATGAATAAAGCGGCAACAGCCGCGGAGATTGGCGTGAGCCTATCAACTTCGCGTAAATCGGTTGAGAAGCTGCAGAGTTCATTACAGGCGAAAGCCAAGTCCGAACCGAACTATCGGTTCTACAGTCTGTGGGACAAGGTCAGCCGAGAAGACGTGCTCCTGGAAGCGTATCGGCGCAGTCGGGCCAATGTCGGCGCGCCGGGCGTAGACGGAGTGACCTTCGAGGCGATCAAGGCCACAGGCGTGGAGCAGTGGCTCAAAGCGCTGCAAGAAGAGCTGCGTAGCAAGAGCTATGTGCCGCAGCCGCTTCTGCGCGTATGGATTCCCAAACGCAATGGTGGTCAACGGCCTCTGAGCATCCCGACGGTGACGGACCGTGTGGTCCAAACCGCCGTCGTGCTCGTGCTCGGTCCGATCTTCGAAGCGGACCTTGCCCCGCAGCAGTACGGGTTCAGACCCGGACGGGATGCAAAGACGGCCGTGCGGCGAGTGTACTTTCACATTACCCAGCATGACAGGCGGGAAGTGGTGGACGCGGATTTATCCGACTACTTCACTACGTTTCCGCACGGTCCCTTGCTGAGGTGCGTCACACGGCGCGTGGTCGACGGGCAACTCCTGTCGGTCCTGAAGGGCTGGTTGACGGTACCGGTGTGGGAGCGTACAAACCGCGGCGCGATATTGTGCACGACGGAGGCTCGCGACCGAAAGAGAGGGACTCCACAGGGGGGAACGGCATCGCCGCTCCTCGCTAACCTCTACTTCCGGCGATTCCTGCGAGCATGGTACGAGCATGGCCACTATCGGCGACTCGACGCGCACGTCGTCAACTATGCCGACGATCTTGTGATCTGCTGCCGGCCTGGAAACGGGCCGGAGGCACTCGCGACGATGCGGCGGTTGATGGACCGGCTGGGCTTGACCGTCAACGAACGGAAGACCCGGCTCGCGCGCGTACCGGAGGAGTCGTTCGACTTCCTCGGCTATACCGTAGGACGATTCTACGGGAAGGACGGCAAACCGTTTATCGGCACCGAGCCCGCCCGCAAGGCGGTCCAGCGAATCATCGAGCGAATCCACGACGAGACGACGCGACGGTGGAACCCGTTTCCGGTCGAGAAGCGAGTGATCGGGCTGAACGCGCTGTTGCGCGGCTGGTCCGGCTGCTTTAATCAAGGCCGCGTGATCCAAGCATACGGGGTCATCCGGGTATACACCGAGCGCCGCCTGCGGCGGTGGCTGATGCGGCGGGCGGGGAAACGAGGCACTGGGTACCGCCAGTACCCGGACGCGCACCTGTACGGGGTGCTCGGCCTCTACCGACTCCCCGACAACCGTGCAGCCGTGGCGAAAGCGAAGGCCTGAGACTCATGCGTGAGAGCCGGATGCGGTAGTGCTGCATGTCCGGTTCGACGAGCAGCGACTGGAAACGGGACTTGCGGTGCGGATTGAGGCACCGGCTCTGCCGGACAACAGCTACTCCCCGCAACGCTTGCTCACCGCGCCAGTCGCTGACTCTACCGATCGGCGGGTTGCCGTCGTCGATGCAGCGTATCAGCGCCTTCCAGCGCTTGAGACTGCAATCGATTGCCTTGGCGCTCGCCGAGCCGTCGGGCACTTTCAGGCGATGAACGACGAGCCACTCGTGCAAGACATCAGCGCCCGGTCGGGCGCGCTCCGGGCGCAACCGCGCGCGGCCGATTGCATCGAGGTTCTGCTCGCGTGCCTCGCGCTCGACTTTGTAGAGTTTCCCGAATAGCTCCAGTGCTTCGGGAGCGAGTGCACTGCGATGGTTGGTGTAGAGCTCATCGAACTTGGGCCGGGCGTGCTGCTTATGCCGAGCGTGGGATAAGCAGCACTACCGCACGTGCTTAAACAAGGCGCTGAAGGTCACCCGGCTGCCCCCGGGGCGCGCGCTCGCGCGAGTGGCCATGGAGGATTACCTTGGGCGGGTATTGAAGTTCGAGCGGGACCTGAACGAGCTACGCGAGGCGCGCGCACGGTCCGGTGGTGTGGCGCGACGATCAGGGTGATAGCGCGCGACAATCAAGTTGATAGGCGGTGGTCGCGGCGAACGGATGATGGCGCGGTTGATTGACGCTGGCAAGGCTTATCCCTCCGGTTGATTGTCGCGCGCGATCTCGGGCGCGACGTTCTTGGGTGTGGCGTAGTTGGCGGGCCGGCCCGGTCCCTGTCGCTTGCGCTCGAGTGCGGCACGACGGCGGTAGCTCTCGACGTTCATCTCGAAGATCGTGGCGTGATGAACGAGCCGGTCGACGGCGGCGAGCGTCATGGCGGGATCGGGGAAGATCCTGCCCCATTCGCCGAAGGGCTGGTTTGCAGTGATGAGCAGAGAGCGGCGTTCGTAGCGAGCGCTGATCAGCTCGAACAACACCGAGGTCTCGGCCTGATCCTTGGTGACGTAGGCGATGTCATCGAGGATCAGAAGATCGAAGCGCTCGAGGCGATGGATGGCGGCTTCAAGAGCGAGCTCACGGCGTGCGACCTGGAGTTTTTGCACCAAGTCAGTGGTGCGCATGATCAGCACCCGCCAGCCCTTCTCGAGTAGCGGCAGCCCGATGGCAGAGGCCAGATGCGACTTGCCGCCGCCCGGCGGGCCTATCAGGATCAGATTGGCGCCGCGCTCGAGCCAGGCATCGCCCTCGCAGAGCGCCATCACCTGGGCCTTGGAGATCATCGGGACGGCGCCGAAGTCGAAGCTGGCGAGAGTCTTGCCGGGTAACAGCTTCGCTTCGCCGAGATGGCGTTCCAGGCGCCGCCGATCGCGTTCGGCGAGTTCGTGCTCGGCAAGCGTCGCGATCAGTCGTGCGGCCGGCCAGCCCTCCTTGTCCGAGCGCTTGGCGATCGCCTCCCAGGCGTGCTTGATCGCCGGCAGACGCAACTCGTTGAGCAGCAGTGTCAGTCGGGTCATGTCGATGGTGTCGCTCATGCCGCTTCTCCCTGCGCCGTCTCGATGAGCGCCTCGTAGTCCGACAGCGGCGCGAGCCGCACCACCACTTCCGGCAGACGCTCCGGATCAGGGGCAAAGCGCTCTGCCAGCGCCCTGAGATCAGGGACCTCGCCGGCGTCGAGGGACTCGCTGAGCGCCTCGGCGAGCTCGGCCTCGCAGCCTCGCTCGTGCGCCAGTCTCAGCAGCTCCACGGTCGTCTTGCAGGCCAGCCGCTCGCCATGGTGCTCGAGCAGGAAGTGGAACGTGCGCCGATACGCTTCCCGCGGGAACAACTGTTCGCGGTAGACGAGGTTCGCCAGCGCATTGGCTTTTTGCGCAGCGCGTGGATCACATGCCGGTAATCGACCACGTGACCGTGCTTGCCATCGGGACCGGCCCGTCCGCGCTGCAGCCTCATCAGGTGCGTACCGCCGATCAGGAGATCGAGCGGGTCGTCGTACAGGCGCACCCGCAGGCGGTGGCCGATCAGACGCGAGGGTACGGTGTAGAACACTCTGCGTAGGGTGAACCCGCCCGAGGAGGTCACGTACACCGGCACGTCTTCGTAATCGCTCGTGCGCGTTGGCGGCAGCGCCCGCAGGTGTGCCCGCTCGGCCTCGATACGCTTGGCGTTACGGGCGTTCTTGCGGCTGACGATCTCGTCGATGAAGCCGCGGTACGCCTCGAGCGTCTCGAACTGGCGTGTCCCGCGCAGCAGCAACGCATCCGCGATGGCGTTCTTGAGGTGCCCGTGTGGTCCCTCGATCGCGCCGTTCTCGTGTGCCTTGCCACGGTTGTTGCGCGTCGGCTCAATCCCGTAGTGCGCGCACAGCGCCTCGTAGCGAGCCGTCAGGTCGATCCGCGCATCGCGACTCAAGTTGCGGAACGCTGCCGAGAGCGAGTCGCTGCGGTGCTCGCGCGGGGCACCGCCGAGAGCCCACAGCGCGTTCTGCAGCCCCTCGGCGAGGGCCACGTAGCTCTCGCCGCCGAGGATCACGTGCGCGTGCTCGAAGCCCGAGCAGGCGAGGCGAAAGTGATACAGCCGATGATCGAGCGGGGAGCCTGCCACCTCGACCCCCAGATCGCCCATCTCGGTGAAGTCCGACAGGCCCATCCGCCCCGGCTCGTGCACCTGGCGGAAGATGACCTCCCGTTGCGGACCGTGCTGCGCCCGCCAGGCGCGGATGCGCCGCTCGAGCGTACGCCGTACGCCATAGGCCAGATCGGGGTGACGGCGGCGCAGTTCCTCGAACACCGCCACTGCTCGGATCTGCGGGGCCGCCTGCAGCATCGGGACGACCTCGGCGTCAAAGACCTCAGCCAGCGGATCCGGTCGCCGCCGACCTCTCGGGACTTGCTTCTGGGAGGGCAGCCGCCGGTCGTTCTCGACCCGGTACGCGCTGGCCACACTGATCGCCGCCTTCGCCGCGGCCACTGCCACCGACTCGGTGAGTCTGTGCTTCATGTAGAGCCTCATCTGGTGATCGTTGATGTGTCGGCCGGGCACGAAGCGGGTCCTCTCAGGGAGTGTCCCGTCCTCAATACCCGATCGGCCACGATCACCGGCAGTCCTACCCCACCCGGGGCGGACCGCCGTCCCGGCGGGGAGCTTCTCGGGCTACGCCCTCGAACCTCCCCGCCGGGACAGTTCTCTCATCCTGATTGTCGCGCGGTTCTCATCCTGATTGACGCGCCGCACGGTGGTACGCTGACGCCGGAGGAGATCGTCAAGCGTCGCGAGGAAAAATCCACACCGATCTTCGCCGCATTCCACAAGTCGGTCGAGGGCCTCCTGTCCGCAGCGCCCCCGCAGAGCGCGCTTGGCAAAGCGCTCTTCTATACGCACAACCAGTGACAGAAGTTGGTGTTGCACCTGGAGCACGGAGATGTGCCGGTACACAACAACTATGTGGAGAACATCATCAGGCCCTTTGCCCAGGGACGCCGGGTATGGCTCTTCGCGAACAATCCCCTCGGTGCCCGCGACAGTGCAAATCTCTTTTCCCTGGTCAACGTCGCCCGCGCCAATGACCTGGATCTCTCCGCGTACCTGAGCCACCTGTTCGAGCAGCTCCCTGCCGCCGACACCGTCGAAGCGCTCGAGGTACTGCTGCCCTGGCACGTTCGCGACCTGCTTCGCACCGCCCGCCGCGCCGCCTGAGGCGGCTATCGCTCTCACCCTGATCCTTGCTCGGCGCACTCTGGCCCCTCTGGCCTGAAGACCGGGTCGTCATCGCCCACAGTCTCGCGGAACCCTAGACCGTCACGCCGCACCGTGCAACGACAAAGATGCCGGGGCGCTTACTTGTTTTACCTCCAAATTTCATAGACGAACCTACGGATCCTTCGACATTCCATCACCATCATCGTGACAGTACTGCAAAGTTATGATCATCCGCGTGTTGATTGCCCAAAATTCTCCTAAAGGTCACCATCAAGGTCCACCTCCACCATGCAGTAAGCTGAATGGGTCGGCTTGAATGACTTCCACGCCTGCAGGTCTGCGCGGCATGAGATATACATGGGATCTGTGGTAATCGAGAATAAGCGCATCGACGGTTCCCAATACGTCCATGCCGATAACCAATGCGGGGCGATATTCAAGGTGCCAGACTTTAAAAATCGGCAGATCGTCGTACACGATGTTGAGGTGCCTGATGACTACCGGCCCGAGGTGGATCGTAGGGGATCCGGAAACACTTCCCCACGAAACCTGGCGTGTGACTCCGAAGATACGAGCTGTGTCCGGATCATGTGTCGCTCTGCGCAAAAGCACACGTCGCAATGCGTAGTTCCCCATCGTCCGCGGCGATCCAGTGTCGATGATTGCAATAACCGGAACATTGCCGATACGGGCATCTACGCGCAGCAATCCGCCGGTGGTGCGGCGGGCTGGGATCGAGATGTATCCCCAGGCGTCAACTTCGTTCGTGTGGCCAATCCAGACCAGGTTGTCACGGAAATTGACGACTATTCGTTCAGCAGACAACGCGGCTAATCCAAGAATTCCGTCGAGCCCGTCCATGACAGGACTTTTAGTGATCGGGAGATCCAAGTTACTCATTTGCAAGCCGCCGACTCGCAAATTCGCCACATGAACCCAAGGAAGGCGTTGCGTTCCAGTGATGCCTACAACTTTCTCCAATGCATCCGGACGCGGGTGCAAATTCAGACGCATCGCCAAGACCGGGGAAATCATGGAGTAATTTGCTCCGGTATCGACAAGAAAGGGATATGGCCCGGTGCCGTCTATCATCACCGGCGCGATGATGCGGCCGATCCGATCAACGGTGGTCGGACAGGCGAGCAGCCCGGGCGGGTATCGCGCCACGGCAGGGCTCACGATGCCCGCTGCTCGAGACAAACTCGCCGCACAGAGCGTGAGGATACAAAGTGCCGCAGACCGAACCTTCATGCCGAGCCTCCGGGTCGCCTGGACGAGTTCTGAGACCACTATACCCTTGGATTGACGAACAACCGGGATTTCACTCTCGAATGCGAATGTCGGTCGTCATCACAAGGTTAAGCTGAAGTTCGTGATGCTGCGAGCCGTGCCGCCCCAGAGCGTAACCCTTGGCTTGGTATCAGGGCTGTCCCAACGTCGGTCAGCCAGAAGCGCATAAGCGATTGATGAGATTGGGGAAATCTCGGTTTTCAAAGTGTTAACGATTTCGAGTTCGGAAGGTGTCATCGTGACCGCGGAACGGGGT
>JAJZSQ010000104.1 GCA_021849615.1 Pseudomonadota bacterium | reverse complement strand
CGCACCGCCCGTACCACCGTGCGCCGCAAATGCGTCTGTGTCGCGATGTCCAACTTCCGAGCATCTGGCCTGTTCTTCATGCCGAAGATTCTAGCACATTACGCACTATTTAATGCACTGATCAGTATCTCGGCGGCACGCTGTATGCGACGACGTTCTCGCTGAATGCTTATCGGGAGCGGGTCGGTTCCGGACGTTCCGCGATTACCGCGTGCCGGGCGCTGACCTCCCGGCAACGTCTGCATTACGACTTGCTCGTCGGCCTGTTCGGTCTGTCGATGCCGTGGGCCGCGCTCGAGAAGAAGCACGGACCGCGCGTGCGTCGTGCGCTGGCCCCGGAGCTCGCGGCATTGCGCCTGGTGGGGGCGATCCGTGCAGAGGGCGATACGCTGAAATTGACCGAGCGCGGGATGTACTACTGGATGCTCATGATGGCCGAGTTCTTCACCGCTGTGAACGGACTCAGAGCGACGATGCGTCGGCACATCCGCGCTGAACCCGTTGCCGCGCCCCCCAGCCTCAACGAAGGGCAAAGAGTCCCGTGGGATCCAGATAGATCTCGTACCGGGAGACTCTCTCGTGATCCATCGTGAACACATTGCAGAACGGAGCAGAGACTTCGGCGCCATCGAGCCGGGTGTAATGCACCGTTCCCCGGCAGATCCGATGTTCGGGGAGGCTCCAAACGTCCCTCAGATGATGCTTGAGCGCCGCAATCCCCGCATAAAACTGATCGAGCGTGCGCACGATTTGCACGGTGCCGGTGACGGGCGGCGCATTGCCGAAGCGAAACAGAGCGTCCGCCGTCAGATATTCGGCAAATCCGCGACTGTCCTTCGCATCGATCGTGCGGAACAGTTGTTCGCACCACGGGCGGACCGATGTCATCTCGCGTCTCCAGTGAGCAGAGGGCGTGTGAGTATGGCGTCTGCCACGGTGCCGGTCGTTGCGGAAATTCCGTACGGCGGACAGGTCGCGAGCATCGCTAGCATCCCAAGGGTTCGAGCCGGGAGACGGCACGCGGCATTCTGAGGCGTGCGAGGAGGCCGGGTGATTAGGACTATGCGAGTGATGGCCAGCGCGGGCTGCAAGACCCTCCGAGGGGCGCTGTTTGCCGCGCTACTCAGCCTGGCGGCCTGTGGCGGGACGACCGGTGCGCCAGGACCTGCGGGTCCGACGGGCAGTGTCGGACCGGCGGGCGTCCCGGGCACCGGTGCAGTGAGTGCCGTCTCGGTCACGACCGCCACTCAGATCAAGGCGACGATCACCTCGGTGCAGATTCCGAGTTCCGGGCGTCCCGAGGTCGGCTTCACGCTGACGGATCAGAACGGCGTGCCGCTCAGCGGATTGCCGCCAGCAGACGTCAGCTTCGCGATCGCCAAGCTGGTCCCTGCGGGCACGCAACTCGCGGCTTTCCCGGGGCTCTCGGCACCGGCGCCGCTGCTTCAGCTGCAATGGCAGTCCTACCTGTACTCCATGGTGCGACCGGCGGCATCGTCGGTCAGTTCCGCGACCCCAGTGGTCGGTACGCTGCCCGAGCCGCAGGCCGTGACCGAAGGTGGTGGGAGCGGAACACTCGTCGACAATGGCAATGGAACGTATCAATACACATTCAGGACCGACATCGCGAGTGATCCGGTCGTGACTTACGTGCCAACGTTGGTCCATCGCGTCGGACTGGAGATCCGAGGGCTCGCGCCGGCCAATAGCCCGGTCTACACGTTCATTCCAGCGACGGGCGCGACTAGCGGATTCGATGCGGATGACGCAGTCGACGGCACTGTTTGCGTCGCCTGTCATCAGCAGCTTGCGTTTCATGGCGGAGCGCGCACCAACGTGCAGTATTGCGTCATCTGCCACAATCCGAGCTCGGTGGATCCGTCGAGTGGCAATACGCTCGATTTCACCGTGTTGATCCACAAGATCCACATGGGAGCGGCATTGCCGTCGGTCCTCGCCGGGACCCATTATTACATCTACGGCTACCGTGGTGCGGTAAGCGACTTCAGTAGCGTCGCGTATCCGCAGAGCGATCTCAGTGGCAATAATTCCGCGGTATCGGGGTCTGGGACGCGATTTTGCACCACGTGTCACACACCCAACGACGCCAATGCGCCCCAATCCGGGAACTATCAGACGGCGATCAGTGCGGCCTCCTGCGGTGCGTGTCACGACAATGTGAATTTCGCTACGGGGCAGAATCATGGGCCCGGCGACCTGATCGTGACCGATGCGGACTGCGTGACCTGCCATGGTCCGACCAGCACGATCGACAGCGGGGCACTCCAGGTCGTGGCGGCCCATATGACGCCCGTCGATGCGGCGGCACAGAAGTTCCAATACAAGATCGTGAGTGTGACCAATACTGCGCCGGGCCAGACGCCGAGCGTCACCCTCGAGGTCCTTGATCCGACTCAGAACGACACGCCGTACGATATTCTGAGCGCGGGCAGTCCGTTTCAGCTGCCCGGGTCACGGCTCGCAGTCGACTTGGCCTGGCCGACGACGGCGTTCAACAATGTCGGCAGTGGCGGGGTGACGGCGAGCACCGGGACGCCGAACCAGCCGGTCTCGATCAACTTTCAAAGCGGTGTCACGGCCAACGGCGACGGCACGTTCACGGCGAATTCACCGATTCCGATTCCGAGCGCGGCAGTCGGATCGGGACAGGTGGCAGTTGAAGGCCGGGCGGTGGTCTCGCTGGCGAATCTCTCCGGCTCCGGCACCAGTAACGTACAGCTCGGCGTGGCGGGGGTGAGCGCCGCTTTTCCGATCACGGATTCCGCGGCGGTGGCGCCGACTCAGATCGTGTCCATCACCAAGTGCGACGCCTGCCATCACAACCTGACGGTGCACGGGCAGAATCGCAGCGACAACATCGAGCTGTGTGCGGCGTGCCACAACGCGAATGCGACGGATATCGGTCAGCACGTGGCTGCGAGCGGAGCGTGCGGTCCGGTCGGCTCGGCCGGTGCCAACCCAGAGCAGCCGATCGACTTCAAAGTGCTGATTCACGAGATTCACGCGTCGGCCACCCTCAACGCGAGCAATACGCTGCGCTATCCGAACGGGGTGACGATCTGCGGCTTTGGCGCCACGCCGACGACCTTCCAGGTCGCCTATCCGGGAAATCTTCAGGATTGCAATGCCTGTCACGTCAATTCCTCGTATTACCCGGTGAATGACGCCGTAGTGGAGGGAACCACAGTGGTGTCGAACGACCGGACCACGCTCGCAGACGATGTCGTCATTTCACCGAATGCTGCTGTGTGTGCGAGCTGCCATACGAGCACGCTGGCACAGCAGCACATGATTCAGAATGGCGGCAATTTCGCGGCCACCAAGACGGCCTCCGGTGCTCTGGTGTCGGGAAGCACCGAGACCTGCGCGCTGTGTCATGGGCCGGGCGGCGTAGCGGACATCAAGGTGGTGCACGATTTGGCGGACTTCCCCCAATGAACTCCCAGCGATGTCCCGTGAGCGCGATTCGGCTGTGTCGCGTGGTGGCGCGGGTCGCTCTGGTGTGCGTGTTGACGGTGTCGTGGGCGGGTGCGACGGGCCTCCCGGGCGCGGGACCGGCAGGTGTCGCAACGGTGCTGGAAAGCCCAGCGGTGTCGGGTTACAGCGCCAAGGGCGCGGACACCTGTCTCGCCTGTCACGCGATGAATGCGCAAGTCCAGGCGATCTTTCGTTCGGCCCATGCGCGTCCGCATGACCCTCGGGGGCCGTTCGGTCCCGGCGGTCTGCAATGCGAGGCATGCCACGGACCCGGGGCTCCTCACGTGCGTGCGATGGGCATGAAGCCGGCCGGGATCGTGGTGTTCGGCCCGCATTCCCCGACGCCCGTGGCACGGCAGAACGCGATGTGTCTGAGCTGTCACCGCGCGGCAGTCAGACGCAACTGGCCGGGCAGCGCGCATGCGGTCAATGAGGTGAGCTGCGTTGCCTGTCATCGCATCCATGGAGCGAGCGACCCGGTGCGCGTGCAGGCGACGCAGGCGACGGTGTGCGGGAAATGTCATCTGGCGGTGCGGGCGCAATTTCTCAAGCCCTATCATCATCCGGTGCCGGAAGGGACCATGGCATGTTCTTCGTGTCACGATCCGCACGGCTCGAGCGCACCGGCGATGCTGGTGAAGAACACGGTGAATGAGACCTGTACCGGCTGCCATGCCCAGATGCGTGGCCCGTTTCTTTGGGAACATCAGCCGGTCAGCGACAATTGCGCGAACTGTCACGTGCCGCACGGTTCGGTCGTGCCCGCGCTGTTGAGCGAGCAGCCACCGATCCTCTGCCAGCAGTGCCACGATGCAGCCGGCCACCCCTCAGTACCGTACGGGCCGCAAGGGCTGCCGAACGGCATGCCGAATCCCTACCTGCTGGTCGGAGGGTGCGTCAACTGTCATTCGCGCATTCATGGATCGAACAGCCCGTCGGGGCGAGCGCTGATGCGGTAGGAGTCGTCATGCGTGGCCGCAACGAGGCTCGGGGAAGGGCAATTCGGATGGACGCGGATGCGCGCTGCGCTGCGTGGGTTGGCGCCGCTGTTGCGGCCGTCCTGACCGGGCGGGTGGCACACGCGGCGCCGCCTAAACCTGATACGTCCGCCTGGACCTGCTCACGCTGCGTCTTTTACCGCGGCGAGAAGACGAAGGTGCAAGGTGGGGTTCTGGTTGCAGAGGGCGCCAATGCGGCCTCCGGCCGGTACAGTGGCATCGATCACAACGGTGCGTACGTGGAGGCGGGCGCCAGTGGTCGTTGGCGAACGGCAGCGGGTGCGTACGGCAGCTTCTCGCTCGAGCGGTTGGGGTTGGATTCGAGGCGTCTGCGGGTCACGGCCGGCGAAGAGGGCGTGTTCCAATTTCGCCTCACCTATCAGGGGCAGCCGTTCCGTCAATACGATGGGACGCTCACGCCGTATCGGCAGGTCGCCCCGGACCGCCTTGTGCTAGCTGCGGATTGGGTGAGTGCGAATTCGACGGCCGGGATGGGCGCGGTGGGCTCGAGCCTCGCGCCGGTGCACATCGGCACGAATCGTCGCACGGTGGCGTTGAGCGGCCAGGTCTTCCTCGGTGCGCAGTGGACTCTCTTCGCGAAATTCAGCCATGCGCAGCGCACTGGAATGGCAGCCACCGGCGCGAGCTTCCTCACCGAGGCGCTGCAGCTGCCCGAGCCGGTCGACGATCGGACCGACAACGTCCATGCCGGCGCACTCTGGAGCGCGCGGCGCCTGAGCGTGCGCCTGGTCTACGACGGGTCGTGGTACCACGACGGGATCGACGCGCTGGCATTCCAGAACCCCTATCTGCCCATCGTGCCCGGCGCGACCATCGGACTGCTCTCCGGCGCACCGGACAACGACTTGCAGCAGCTGGCGGTGTCCGGTCAGGTGATTCTGCCGGTGTGGTCCGGGGTGCTCACGTATCTCGCCTCCGCCGGTCGGCTCGCGCAGGACGGTACCTTTGTTGCGGGGAGTGCTCTGGCCTCATTGCCGCTGTCGCTGCCGGGTTCGCTTCCCGGGAATCTCGATCTGACTCACGATGCGCTGACCGTGGCGCTGCATCCGGCGGAGCGGCTCGAGCTAAGCGGACGGGCCATCTACGACGGACACGACGATCACACGGCAGTGCTTTTGATTCCGTACGTCGTGACCGATACGCTCCCCGGCGGTACGTATCTGACGCCGCAGTTCGGTCGGGATCGCACGCGACTTGCCGGCAGGGCCGATTACCACCTGTGGCGCTGGTTGCGCGTGGGCATCGGCGGAACCTACGTCCATACTCACTTCTCTCCCGGTCAGGTGCTGAGCTCATCGAGCGAGCAGCGCGGCTGGGGGCAGGTGACCCTCGTGCCGCTGACGGCCGTCACTGTGAGTCTCAAGGGCGGCAGCGCGCGGCGCGATGCCTCTGCGTTCAACGCGGCCGCGCTTCCCGTCGGGGAGAATCCGCTGCTGCTGGCCTACGATTATGCCCCGCGTGACAGTGAGTTCCTGCAACTGCGTGCGACCTGGGCGATCGCGGCAACCCTCGCGTGGGCGATCGACGGTTCGGCGGCCACCGAGGCATACCGCCGCTCACAATTCGGTTTGAGCGGCGGGCGGCAGCGTGAGCTCTCCACGACGCTGACCTGGACGCCGCTCAAGGCCATGAGTGTGTACCTGGAGGGCAGCTACGAGCACCTGCAGGCGTCCCAGTACGCCCTGCAGCTGCCGGCGACGATCCCGTGGCAGGCGCGCGAAGGAGAGTATTTCTGGAGTGCCGGTGCGGGCGGGACGTGGACCGTGAGCCGGCGCTGGCGAATGAAGGCCGATTACGTTCATGCGGGCTCGCGCAGCGATAGCGGCTTGAATTCGAGCGGGGGACCACAGGCCTTTCCCCAGGCCTCGAGCACGCTCGATACCGCCAAGGCCGATCTGGACTACCACTGGTCGGGCGCGCTGACGCTGCGCGCACAGTATCGCCGGGACCAGTTCGGCTCGAGCGACTGGGCGCTCGAGGGGGTCGATCCGACGACGATTCCGCTGCTGCTCGCCCTCGGCGAGCAGCCCTACCGCTACACGCTCGACAGTGTTGCGGTCTCGTTCATCTACCGGCTGTGAGTCGAATTTTGCGCGGGCCGCTCAGCGCAGCAGCAGCGAGCACAGGATACTCGTCAGGAGCAGCGCCGCGCCGGCCAGATGAATGCCGAGCGTCCTCTGAATGCCCCGGGTGAGTTCGGGACGCGTGGCGTCCTCGCGGATCGCGCCCGCGGCGCGCCATCCCGCCGGGATCAGTGCGAGCGCGAACAGCCCCGACCAGAGCGGAATCCAGCGCAGTGCAGCGGCGAGCACGAATGCTGCGCACGCGCCCCACTGCAGTGCGAGGTACAGCCGGCGGGTGGCGGCAACGCCCCAACGCACCACCAGCGTCGCCTTGCCCGCGCGTGCATCGGCGGCGCGGTCGGGCACCTCGTTCATCAGCAGAATGGCTGTGCCCCACAGCCCGACGGGGGTGGAAATCAGCAGGCTCTGCGCATCGAACCGGCCGCTCTGCAGCCAGGCGGCACCCGTGACGGGCAGGATCCCGAAGGCGACGGCGATGGCTGTCTCGCCCAGGCCGCGCGCTGCGAGCTGCGCGCGGGGCAGCGAGTAGGCGATGGCGAGTGCGACGCCGATCAGTCCGAAGACGATCACCCCCGCGCCGCGCAGATCCGCGAGCACGATGCCGAGGAGCACGGCACCGGCGAGCAGCGTGGCGCCCCAGGCGGTCATCTCCTGGAGGCTCAGCAGTCCGTTCTGAATGAACCGGGAGCCGCCGGTGTACGGGAAGATCCGCTCGTCGTTGCCGCGATCGGCGCCCGAAAGCTCATCGGCCACATCGTTCAGCACATTGGCCCCGAGATGCACCAGCAGCGTGGCGAGCAGGGCCAGCAGTGCCGGTAGCCACAGGAAGTGTCCGGCGACGCGGCCACCCCAGGCGCTGCCGAGGAGCACGGGGGCGAGCGACGCGGGTGCGAAGGCGGGCCGCGTCGCGAGGAACAATCGTCGCAGACGCGCCGACAGCGAACTGCCGTAGAGGGTCGCGACGGTCGGCTCGGGCGGCCGTGTGCTCATCGGGTGATTCATGGGGGCGGGCTCCCTGCATCGCGGTATGAGCTGATGGATGTCGTCGATCGGGCCACTCGGGCCCGGAGGTCCCCGCAGGCCGCGGGGCGGTGCGCGCTAGGCAGTACTACGTATTCGCGCCATGACGCCAACGGAGTCAGATAGCGCCAGTCATTGAGGCGGAGGGATTGAGCATGCTCAGACATACCATGGTCGTGATTGCGATTGCGGCCGCGCTCGGCGCGTGCGTGGCGGCGCGGGCAGCGGATGCGGCTGCGGGCGGAAAGATCGTCGAGCAGGTCTGCAGTTCGTGCCACGATCCGGCGAGCTGGAAGGGCAAGAGCGCCGCGCAGATCGATGCGCTCATTCATCAGGTGGTGGCCGGAGAGGTCTTGCACCCGCGCAAACTGACCCTGACCGATGCGCAAATGGCGGACGTCGCGGCCTATTGGGCGCAAGAGGCCAACAAGTGAGACGGCAGGGGGAGAGTGCCGGGATCTCCCGGCCTCTCCCCGTTTGACGGTCGCCGCGCACATCGTAGGGTTGCATTTACCCGGCGAAGATCACGAGCGCGATCAGCGCCACGCCGGTGATCACCACTGCCAGGCCGAAGATCACCGAGATCACCGTCAGCCCTTGTGAGGGGGGCGGGACGATCGCCGCCTCGAGTTTGCCCTCGCGCACCAGGGCTTCGTACTGCAACGGGCGTTCCTCCTTGAAGCGCTCGAGCGGAACTCGGCCGGTGAGAATCGAGACGTCGATCGGGAATTTCTCCGGGCGGAAATGGTTGTGGAAGAAGTGAAAGATGAAGATGAACCCGGTCGCGAGCAGCGCTTCTTCCGAGTGCACGACGAAGGCGACATTCAGCGCGATCCCGGGCACGAAGTGCGTGAAGAACACCGGTGCGGCGAGCATCAGCCCGGAGACTCCGATCATGGCGACACCCCAGAACACCGCCCAGTAGTCGAACTTCTCCCAGTACGTCCAGCGGCCCATGCGCGGTTGCGGTCCGAGGTATAAGAACCAGCGGAAGTTGTGCCAGATGTCGCGCATGTCCTGACCGTTCGGCACCAGAGAATCCGGTCCGAGCAGCGCGTAGCGCTGCTTCTTCACCAGCGCCCGGTAGGCCAGATACAGCAGGTGGAAGATGAAATAACCGAAGGTGATGCCGCCGTTCACCAGATGGATCAGCCGCATCCGCGCCGGTCCCCCGAAGAACCCGCAGATCGCCTGACCCCAGCCCGTCGTCGAGTGCATCAGAGCGAGCCCGGTGAGTGCCAGCAGCATGAAACTGAGAATGACGATGAGGTGGGTCAGCCGGTCGACGACGGTGAAGCGCTGGATGTGCGGTCCGCTGAAGTGCGCGAGCGGCGGCAGTTCCGCGCGTAACCGGCCGACCAGGCTGCGCTGCAGCCACAGCAGCGTATGCAGTCCGAAGAAGCCGAACACGCCGGCGAGCAGCGCCACCATGAAATAGTGGCTGTAGGTGAGCAGCGGTGAACGGGCGGGGTCATCGGGCTGCGGATGCGGATCGTAACCGGTCAGCTGCGGCGTGGCGCCGGCATGGCATCGGGCGCACGTGGCCGTGCGCTCGGCGCTGGAGAGTCCCGAGCCGGGCCGATTGGGCGCGAGTGCGCGGTGCGGATCATGACAGTCGGTGCATCCGGGGGCTCGCTTCAGCCCGAGGGCGGCGGCTTGTCCGTGCGGGGTGCTCATGTAGGACGTGTAGGCCCGCGCATGGCACGTGGCGCACGTGCGGGTGACATCCCGCCGCAATCCCTGGCTCGCCACCGGTGCGACATCGTGGCGGCCGTGGCAGGTTGCGCAGGTGGGTCGGGCTCGCGCGCCTGGCTTGAGCGCAAGCATCGCGGCGTGTGAGCCGTGGGCAAGGTCCCGACCTTGCCGCTGGTGGCAGCTCGCGCATGCCACGGGGGGCACGAGCGCCGGATGCGGCAGCGTGCGGATCCCGGCGTGGCAGCTGACACAGGTGAGTGAGGCATGCACGGAATGTGCGAGCACCGCCGGGTCGATCTTCGCCGCACCCATCAGGCCGATGGCGTGACAGGCGAGACACTGCACGTTGGTGGGAGGGGCCGTTGCAGCCTGTGCGCCTGCGCGCTGCGGCGCCGCCATGCCCACGGCCGCCAGGGCGGCCCATCCGATCAGCCAGCACAATCCACGGTGCAGTCGGGTGCTCATCGTCCGCTCAGCATCCCGGAGCGCACCGCAGCGGTCGATACGTACGAGTCCGT
>JAJZSQ010000103.1 GCA_021849615.1 Pseudomonadota bacterium | reverse complement strand
CCGACCACAGATGCAGCACTTCATCGAGCGGTGCGGCGGCGAGCGCCCTGACATCGGGAAAGCGCTGCATGAACCGCTCGTAGTACGGGATGACCGTGCTCACCTGCGTCTGCTGCAGCATGATCTCTGAGATCCAGACGCGGTACGGCGTGCGCTCGTGCTGCCAGGGCAGATCGTGGCGGCCGCAGCGCTCGTGCCAAGCGATGAGCGCGCGTGCCACCTGATCGTCGGCCTGCGCTGCGCCGGCATCGGCCGGCGGTTGCGGTCGGGGGCGGCTCACTGAACTTGCAGGCGCGCGTCGCGCAGTGTGGTGGTGCCGAGCTGCGCGCGCTGCACGGTGAGGACCCCGCGCACGTGCAGCTTGCGCAGCAGGGCGAGCGGCAGTTTCAGCGGCTTCGCGTGTTGGCGGGTCGGCGGCAGGTAGTGGCTGAAGTTGATGCGGTCGGCGTTGAGGTTGAACGTCCAGAGTGCTGTCGCCCCCCCGGAGTGCGCCAGCCACCCGGTGAGCCTCGTCTGATCGAGCTGCGCGGTGAGCGGGTCGATTCGCAGCGCGCTGCCCTGCAGGCTCCAGTGACCGGAGAATGCGAGCCGCCCGAGCGCGGCGGGGTTCGTCGGCAGGCGCATTTTCAATCCCAGTTGGCTGATCAGCGCGCGCACCGACGGGACGCGTACGGTCAGATCGCCCGTTCCTCGCGGCTGCGCGTTCCGGTCGGTGAACTGCCCGGATCCTGACAGCGCGGCGTTTGCCGCCGTCAGCCGCCAGTGGGGTGCGGCGAGGGTCAGCGGCGAGGAGCTCACGTCCAGGTGCCGGCCTCGCAAGGCGATCGGCACACCGCCCGCGGGCAGTTTCGGGGCGTGTAGCTGGAAGTGGGTGGTCAGCGCAAACGGCCGACCGGGTTGCCACGCGCCGAGGCGCAGCTGCCAGTGCGTCAGGCGGATCACGCCACTTGCGGCGGTGTACTGCAGCGTCGCGTCACGCAGCACCAGGCCGCCGAGGCTCGGCGGGGCGCTCGAGGGGCCGCCCGCGGCGCCGGCGAGCAGGGGCTGCCAGTTGCCGGTGCCGGCGGCGGTGCGCCACAGGTGGATGTGGGCCCCGTCGATCCGGATCGTGCCCAGTTCGATCCGCCGGTGCAGCAGCAGTGGCAGCAGCCGCACCGGCAGGCGCGCCGAGTGCCAGCTCAGCAGGTCCGGCCCCCGCACCGGCGCGAGATTGCCGAGGCGAGCCGCCCCGATGTGCAGTGTCAGCCACGGATACCACTCGAGCCGCAGATGTCCCTCGATCTGCAACGGCCGGCCCGTGTCGCGCGCCACGACGCGTTCGAGCTCGCCGCGGTACCGGTCAGGATTGATGAGCCGGGTGACGATGAAGAGTGCGAGTGCAAGCAGCAGCACCACGGCGCCGAGGATGCCGAGGCTCCAGCGCAGGACCTTCATCTACAGGTGCATGGTCGGACGGGCGCGCGAGCGGCCCGTCGGGTCGACCGGCGTGAAGGGTTGTCCGGCGGTCCGGGACCAGTAGGCATCGGCCGCGGCGCTCCAGTCCGTGCTGCCGAGCGCGGGCCACTGGCCGGGCGCAAATCCCGGTGCGCCGCTGAAGCGGTGACGCTTGAACACGAGCGCCCCGCCGTGCAGATGCCGCAGGGCCACGGACCAGGGCACGGGGGTGAGGCTCGAGACGCTGCTGCCCGAGGCCGGCGCCACGATCAGGTGCGTTGCGCGGCCGTCGCGGCCGAAGACGATGTCCTGCACGGTGCCGAGCGGCTCACCGGCGCGGGACTCGACGGGCAGCCCGATCAGGGTGGAGGCCCGCTCGGCTGCCGCGGGCAGCGGCGGTGCGGGCGCAGGTGTGCTCGCGCTCGCCGCCGGCCCCGTCGAGCCGCCGGGCAGGAATTCTGCGTTCTGCTGGCTGCACGCGCCGAGCGCGACGGCCGACAGCGCGTACAGTGCCGGCACCCATATCCTCATCTTCCGAGCCACTCGTCTCACCATCTGACCAGCGGGGGCAGACTCATCAGGTAGGCCTCGGGGTCTGCGTCCGTCTGAAAGCCGAACCGTGTGCCGCGATCATAGACCAGGTTGAACTCCACGTACCGCCCCCGCTTGTACAGCAGCCGTTCGCGGGCGGCTTCGTCGTAGGGGGTGTCTTGTCGGCGCGACACCAGGGAGGGGTAGACCGCGAGGAAGGCCTCGCCCACTGCGCGCACGAACGCGAAGTCGTGCCCCGGATCGGGCCCGGCGAGCTCATCGAAGAAGATGCCGCCGACGCCGCGCGGCTCGTGCCGGTGCTGCAGGTAGAAGTACCGGTCGCACCAGGCCTTGAACGTCTCGTAGGCATCCGCCCGGTAGGTATCGCAAGCGCCCCGCAGCGCCTCATGGAAGGCTCGGGTGTCCTCCTCGAACGCAAATGTCGGTGTCAGGTCCGCCCCGCCGCCGAACCAGCCACGGCTCGTGTGCAGATAGCGCAGGTTCATGTGCACCGTGGGCACGTAGGGATTGCTCATGTGCGCCACGAGCGACAGGCCGCAGGCGAGGAAGTGGCCGTCGGATTCAGCCGCGCCGGGCATCTGTGCGCGCGCCTGCTCGGAGAAGGTGCCCCAGACGTGACTGACGTTGACGCCGACCTTCTCGAACACCGCGCCGCGCATCAGGCGCGACTCCCCGCCACCCTCGAGCCGATGGCCGCTCGGGCGGCTCCAGCGGCGCGACTCGAAGCGCGCTTCGGGCTCGAACGCCTCGAATGCGGCGCAGATCCGTCCCTGCAGGTCGCGGAAGTACTGCGCGGCCTGCTCCGCGAGCGGCGTCTGCAGTGCGCTCATGTGCCGGTCCGGCGGGCCGAACGCTCGTGCACGACGTCCACCAGCCGAGCGACCGCCTCTGGATCGGCGTGCGGCCAGATCCCGTGGCCGAGGTTGAAGATGTGCCCCGGCGCACCGCCGGCTTCGCGCAGGACCCGTTCGGCCTCTGCGGCCAGCACCTCGGGCGGCGCGAAAAGGGCCGCCGGATCGAGATTGCCCTGGACCGCCTTGTCGGGGCCGAGGATCCGCCGCGCCGTGCCGAGCGGCGTGCGCCAGTCGAGACCGATGACGTCGGCTTCCATCGGCGCGAGCTGCGAGAGCAGCGCGCTGCCCTGGTTGAGGTAGTAGATGAGCGGCACGCTGCAGCCGCGCAACGCCGCGAGCGTGCGGCGTGCCGCGCGCAGTGCGAAGCGCTCGAACTGCGGCGGGGCGAGCAGGCCGCCCCAGGATTCGAACAGCATCAGCGCCTGGGCGCCGGCGGCGGCCTGGGCGGCGAGGTAGGCGGCCATGGCGTCCGCGAGTCGATCGAGCAGGGCGGTGGCCGCCTCGGGTTCGGCATAGAGGAACGCGCGTGCGGCCTCGAACTCCTTCGACGGGCGCCCCCCGACCAGGTAGCAGAAGAGTGTGAATGGGCCGCCGGCGAAACCGATCAGCGGCACGCCGCGTGGCGCGGCGGCACGGATCAGGCGGATGCTCTCGAGCACGAACGGCACGTCGCGCTCGGGTTCGAGCGTGCGCAGCGCCTCGACGGCCGAGCGAGTGCGGATGGGCGCGCGCACCACCGGGCCGGGCTCGAACGTCAGGTCGATGCCCATGCCCTGCAGCGGCGTCATGATGTCGCTGAAGAGGATGGCGGCATCGAGCGCAAAGCGCCGCAGCGGCTGCAGCGTGACTTCCGCGGCGAGCTCGGGGGTGCGCGTCAGGGTCTCGAAGGATACCTTGGCGCGCACCTCGCGGTACTCCGGCAGGTAGCGGCCCGCCTGGCGCATGATCCAGATGGGCGTGTACGGCACCGGCTCGCGGCGGCAGGCGGCGAGGAAGACCGGCGTGTCGGCACTCATGCGCCGAGCCAGCGCGCCACCTGGGGCGCGAAGTAGGTGATGATGAGATCGGCACCGGCGCGGCGGATGCCGGTCAGCGTCTCGAGCACCGCGGCGCGCTCATCGATCCAGCCGCGCTCGGCGGCCGCCTTGATCAGGCTGTACTCCCCGCTCACCTGATAGGCCACCACCGGCAGGCGCACCGCATCGCGCACCTGACGGATGATGTCGAGGTAGGGGCCGGCGGGCTTGACCATCACCAGGTCGGCGCCTTCGGCCACATCAAGTATCACCTCGTGCAGCGCTTCGCGCCCGTTGGCCGGGTCCATCTGGTAGCTGCGCCGGTCGCCGAACGCCGGGGCGGATTCGGCGGCTTCGCGGAACGGTCCATAGAACGCCGAGGCGTACTTCGCCGCGTAGGACACGATCGGGGTCATCGAGAACCCTTGGCGGTCGAGCAGCGCGCGGATCGCCTGGACGCGCCCGTCCATCATGTCGCTCGGCGCGACCGCGTCGGCGCCGGCCCGGGTGTAGTTCAGCGCCACCTGCGCGAGCGTCTGCACCGAGGAGTCGTTGTCGATCACCCCGCCGGGGCGCACGTGGCCGCAGTGGCCGTGGTCGGTCGCGCCGCACAGGCACACGTCCGCCCACACCTGCAGCTTCGGGCAGGCGGCCTTGATCGCAGCGATCGCCTCGGCGGCGAGTCCGTGTGGATCGAGGGCGGCGCTCGCCTCGGCGTCCTTGTGGTCTGGAGCTGCGAACAGCAGCACCGCCGGCAGGCCGGCCTGCTCGATGGCGCGCGCTTCATTCACGGCTTCGTCCACCGACAACTGACAGACCCCGGGCATGCTCTGTACCGGATGGCGCACACCGCGGCCGGGCACGATGAACAACGGATAGATCAGCTGATCGGGCGTGAGACGCGTCTCGCGCACCATGCGCCGCCACAGGTCCGACTGGCGGGTGCGGCGCGGTCTGACGGCAGGGAAGTTCATGACGAAGGCCTCGATTCGGCGCCGAGCGCCGCTACAGATTCGGGGTCCGCCTCAGGCGAACCCGGGGACACCCCCCGATGCAGCGCGCGGCAGGCGAGTGCGAGCGCGCGCAGCGTGGGAGCAGATGACGTCACGGCCGTCACGCCGCGCGAGGCGAGCTGGCGCGCGGTGGTCGGTCCGATGGCGAGTGCGGGTGCGTCGGTGAGCAGCTGCGAGAAGTCCCGCTCGCCGAGCGCATGTTCCAATTCGGTCACGGCCGAGGGGCTCGCGAAAGTCACCGCGCCGACGCTCCGCCGGGCGATCCAGCCGCGGCACTCGCCGACATCGAGTGTACTGGCGACCGTGCGGTACACGACGCAGCTCAGCACCGTTGCGCCGAGTTGCTGCAGTCCCGCGGACAGGGTGGGCAGGGCGCGCGAGCCGGCCGGATGCAGCACACGTTGGCCGCGCACGCCGGCTTCGGCGAGTGCGCCGAGCAGTCCGTGCGCACCGCCGGAGCCCATCAGATCGACCCGCCAGCCGCGCTCGTGCAGTGCCTCGGCGGTCGAGGGGCCGACGGCGCCGATGCGCGCGCGCGGCGGCGACGGCAGAGCATCGGTGAGCGCTTCCACGGCATGCGCACTCGTGAACACGATCCAGTCGAACGTGTCGATCGCCTCGCGCGTCTCGCGCCAGGTGTCGGGCGCCGCCGGTTCGATGTTGATCACGGGCCAATGCAGCGCCGCGAGACCGACGCGGGCCAACTCGCCGCTCAAGCCGCTGCCGGGCGCTTCAGCGCGCGTCACGACGACAGGTTGGGCAGCATCCCTCACGCGTTCGCGTCCTTCGGCGCGGCGCGCTGAGCGGCGATCAGTCGGCCGGCGCCCTGCGCAATCAACGCCTCGGCCAGGCGCTCCCCGAGCGCACGCGCCTCGGTGGCCTCGGCCGGCGCAGTGCCCGTGGCGCTGAGGCTGCTGCGGCCGTCGAGTGCACACACCACGGCGCGCAGAGTGAGCTGGGAGCCTTCGAGGGTCGAGAACGCCCCGAGCGGCACCTGACAGCCGCCCTCGATGCGCCGCAGCAGCGCACGCTCGGCCGTGGCGGCGAGTCGCGTCGCGGTGTGCTCGAGCCGGCTCACCCAGGCGCGCGTGTCCGCGTCGCGCTCGCGGGTGCAGATGCCGATCGCACCCTGCGAGACCGCGGGCGGAAAATCCTCAGGCGAGAGCCGCTCGCTGATGCGTGCCTCGAGCCCGAGGCGCTTCAGACCCGCCGCGGCGAGCACGATCGCGTCGTACTCGCCGCGCTCGAGCCGCTCGATGCGGGTCGGTACGTTGCCGCGCAGTTCCAACAGCGTAAGATCTGGCCGCAGTCGGGCGAGGAATGCGCGGCGGCGCAGGCTGCTGGTACCGACCCGCGCACCGGCTTCGAGTGCCGCGAGCGGCGTACCGTGTGGGCTCACCAGCGCATCGAGCGGATCCTCACGCGCGAGTACGGCGGGGAGCGCGAGCCCCGGCTCGAGCTCGGTGGGCAGATCCTTCAGACTGTGCACGGCCAGATCGATGCGACCATCGATGAGCGCGCGGTCGAGCTCCTTGGTGAAGAACGCCCGGCCGCGCACCGCCCACAGCGGCACCTCGGTCTGCAGGTCACCGGTGGTGACGATGGGCACCAGTTCGATGGCGGGCGCGCCCGGCAGGGCGCGCAGGAGCGCCTCGACGTGCCGCGCCTGCCACAGCGCGAGCGCCGAGGCGCGGGTGCCGATGCGCAGTGCGTTCCCGGTCATGATTCGGCCTCGATGAGAAAGCGGTAGCCCACGCCCCAGACGGTGAGGAAGTGGCGCGGGTTGGCCGGGTCGCGCTCGAAGCGCCGCCGCAGCCGCAGGATGAAGTTGTCGACGGTGCGCGTGGAGGGAAACACGTCGTAGCCCCACACGCGCTCGAGCAGGTCCTCGCGCGAGACGATCTGCCCGGGATGCTCGGCGAGCACCTTCAGGATCATCGCCTCCTTCTCGGTGAGCTCCTGCGTCAGGCCGTTCCAGGCCCGGGCGCGGAAGGCGCGGAAGTCCACCTCGTTCTCCCCGAAGCGCAGCACGGAGGTCTCGGCCGCGGCGCTGTGGTACCAGTCCCAGCGGCGCAGGATGGCTCGCACCCGCAGCAGCAGCTCCTTCAGGTGAAAGGGCTTCGGCAGGTAGTCATCGCCGCCGGCTTCCAGGCCGCGCACCCGGTCGGCCGGATCGCCGCGCGCGGTCAGGAACAGCACCGGGGTGTTGTCGCCGCGCTCACGCAGTGTCCGGCATACCGTGAACCCGTCGAGCTCGGGCAGCATGACGTCGAGCAACACCAGCGCGTAGGCATCCGTCTCGAGCGCCTCCAGCGCGGCGCGGCCGTTGTCGACCCGCTCGACCGTGTACCCCTCGGCCCGCAGGTTCTCGACCACGCCGGCAGCGAGGTGCGGATCGTCTTCGACCACCAGGATGCGGTGGGCCGTCTCGCCCGCGGCGTTCATGCCGACTCCGCCGGCGCCGCCGGCCAGACCAACACGAAGCGCGAGCCCTGGCCGGCGCCGGCACTCTCGGCGCTCACGCGCCCGCCCATCAGATGCATCAGCCGCCGCACGATATACAGTCCCAGTCCCGTGCCGTGATAGCTGCCGCCGCCCGGCTGTAGCCGTGTGAATTTCTCGAACAGGCGCACCCCGTCGGCCGGCCGGAAGCCCACGCCGGTGTCGCTCACCGTCAGCTCCACGGAGGCCTCGGCGCGCCGTGCCGCAAACACGATGTGGCCGCCGCCGACCGGCGTGACGGCGGCGAGCGCATTGTCGAGCAGGTTGCGCAGCACGACGTCCAAGGCGAGCGGGTCGGCGAGCACCACCAGTCCCGGGTCGATCTCAGTGGTGATCTTGATGTGTGCCTGAGCGGCGCGTTCTTCGGCCGAGGCGCTCGCGCGGCGCACGGCGCTCGCCAGATCGACTGGCTCGTGACGCAGCTCGACGCGGCCGCGATCCAGGCGCGCACTCTCGAGGATGCGGCTCACCATCCCTTCCATGCGCTCGAGATCCGCGAGCATCCGCTCGGTGAGTACCTGAGTCTGCTGTGCGGAGGCCGGGCGCAGCGCGAGTGTCTCGAGCGACAGCTGCAGGCTCGCGAGCGGCGTCTTGAACTGATGGGACACCATGGCGAGGAAGTTGTCCTGCTCGAGCATCACCAGCGCTTCGGCGCGCAGCGCGAGCGCAATGACCACGATGCAGGCGCCGAGTGCCAACAGGAAAAACGCGCCTTCCCAGGCGTACTGCTCGATGCGCAGATGCTCCTCGGTGAGCAGGCGATGCTCGACGGAGGGGCTCGGCCGCGCCCCGTCGGGGGTCAGCTCGACCCCGGGCAGCAGCGCCTGGACGCGCGCGACCGGGATGCCGGCGAGAAGCAGTGCGCGCGCCGCAGCGGCCTGCTGTTGGTAGGCGCGCTGTAGTTCGGCGACTTTCTCCACCGCGTAGCGGTGCTGGTCGTAGATCCACCAGCCCACCTGCACGGTGCAGACGAGCACCAGCACCATGACGGTGATCTGCAGGACGCGCGGGACTCTGATCGCCCGTTGCGTCATGCGGCCGCCGCGAACGCGTGTTGCAGTCCGCGGATCAGCGTGTGCAGGTCCGCGTCCTGGTGCGCGAGCGAAAGGAAGCAGGCCTCGTAGGCCGAGGGCGGGAAGTAGATGCCTTGCTCGAGCAGCGCATGGAACAGCCGTCCATAGCGTGCGCTCGCGCTCTCCTCGAGCGCCGCGGCCGTGCGCGGCGCGCCGCCGCCGTGCATCGAGAGCCAGAAGAGCGAGCCGACCCGCACCAGGTGCACCGGAAAGGGTGCGCCGGCCAGCACCGGCCGCAGCGCCGCTTCGAGCGCCTCGCCGAGCGCCTCGAGCCGCTGCCAGCCGTTCTCGCGGGTCAACACGTCGAGTGTCGCGATCCCGCTCGCCATGGCGAGCGGGTTGCCCGAGAGCGTGCCGGCCTGGTAGGTGTCCCCGTCCGGCGCGAGCCGTGCCATCAACGCCCGCGGGCCGGCGAATGCGCCGACCGGCAGACCGCCGCCGATCACCTTGCCGAAGGTGGCGAGGTCCGGGGTGATGCCGAGCCGCTCGGCCGCTCCGCCGCGTGCCAGCCGGAACCCCGAGATCACCTCATCGAAAATCAACAGCGTGCCGTGCGCCCGCGTCAGCTCGCGCAGCCGCTCGAGGAACTCGCGCCGCTGCGGCAGCAGGCCGTGGTTGGCCGGCACCGGTTCGATGATGACCGCGGCGATCCGAGCGCCCTCGCGCGCTATCAGCGCGGCGATGGCCGCCTCGTCATCGAGCGGCAGCACGCGCGTGCAGGCGGTGAACGGCTCCGGGACGCCGGCCGAGGAGGGCCGCCCGAAGGTGGCGAGCCCCGAGCCGGCTGCGACCAGCAGGTGATCCGCATGGCCGTGATAACAGCCGGAGAACTTCACGATCAGGTCCCGTCCGGTGACGGCCCGCGCCAGGCGAATGGCGCTCATCACCGCCTCGGTGCCCGAGGAGACGAAGCGCACCTGTTCGATCCCCGGGTAGGCAGCCACGACGCGCTCGGCGAGCTCCACCTCCCCGGCGCAGGGCGCGCCGAAGGTGGTGCCGCCGGCGGCAGCCGTGCCGATCGCGCGGATCACCTCCGGGTGGGCGTGGCCGAGGATCAGCGGACCCCAGGAGCCGACGAAGTCGAGGTAACGCCGCCCGTCGGCATCGATGAGGTACTGGCCCTCGCCGCGGGCGATGAACAATGGCGTGCCGCCGACGGCCCGGAAGGCGCGCACGGGCGAGTTGACGCCGCCGGGGATGACCGCGCGGGCGCGGGTGTAGAGCTGTTCGGAACGAGGATGGTTCATGAGGAGTAAGGGACGGTGCGTTCGGTCGATGAAGGGTCGTGCGGGCCGCCGCGGCGGTGCAGATGCGCCTCGCGGAAGAAAGCCTCGAGCACTTCGGCGGTGGTGTGGGGTGCGGCGGCCCGCAGCCCCGAGATGGGCAGATGCACCAGGCTGTGCGCCACGCGCTCGGTGAGCCGGCGCACCGCCTCCTGCTG
>JAJZSQ010000102.1 GCA_021849615.1 Pseudomonadota bacterium | reverse complement strand
GTCAAGGTTTCCACGCAGTTGGCGGTGAACCTCGGCTACCACATCCAGGACAACACGCACCCGGCCGCGGGCATCCAGCACCTGGACTCGACCGAGACCGTCAATCTCGTCTACGCGTTCTGAGCGGCGGCGGGGCGGCGCAGGTCCTCGGTCACGGTGCCGACGGCGAGCGTCGCGCGGTCGTGCGCCTCGTCCCGCCAGGGCTCGGCCAGCGCCTCGGCGTACCAACTGCGCATGGGCGCGAGCGCGAGCAGCCGCTCGGAGTAGGCGAGTGCCGGCGGGGCGAGCGGCAGGCCGTAGGTCTGGATGCGAAAGGCGACAGGGGCGAAGAACGCGTCGACGGCGCTGAATGCGCCGCCGGCGAGGAACGGTCCGGCAAAGCGCGTCAGACCCTCCTGCCACAGCGCCTGCAGGCGCTCAAGATCGGCGCGCAGCTGCGGCTCGATGCGGTGCAGATGCACCCGCAGCCCGCAGGTCATGCTGCAGATCTGGCGCAGTGCGCCGAAGCCGGCGTGCATCTCCGCGGCGGCCGAACGGGCAAAGGCGCGCGCGAGCGCATCGGCCGGCCACACGCCCTGGTGACGTTCCGCGAGGTATTCCACGATCGCCAGTGATTCCCACACCACCGCGTCCCCGTCGTGCAGGCAGGGCACTTTGCCGTTCGGGGAGAAGGTGCGGAAATCGTGCGGCGCATCGCCGGAGCCGAACGGCACGAGCCGCTCCTCGAAGGGGATGCCGAGGGTGCGCATCAGCACCCAGGGGCGCAGCGACCAGGACGAGTAGTTCTTGTTGGCGATGTACAGGGTATACATGCTGGACGCTCCGGATCAGGCCTCTTCGGCGACGGCCTGCGCGGCCGGGGCGCGCCGGCGGCGCACATTGGCGAGTATGACACCGCCGATGACCAGTGCGCCCCCGGCGAGCGTGAGGAGGCCGGGGCGCTCCCCGAGCCACAGCCACCCGATCAGCACCGCGAGCGGGGACGAGCAGTAGATGAAGCTCGAGACCTGGGTGGCGCTCGCGCGGTGGATGGCGAGATTCCAGGTGAGGTAGCCGAAGAACGTCGGACCGAGCGCGAGCCACAGCAGCGCGGCCAGTCGCGGCGCCGGTGCGCTGCTGAGCGCGTGCACGATCCCGAGGCCGAATGGGGCAGCCCCGAGCGCGCCGCCAACGAGCGTGACGGCGGTGACGGCCTCGGCGCCGTAGCGCTGGGTCGAGGACTTCTGCCCCGTGAAGTAGATGGCCGCGGCGAGTACGCTCACCAGCACCAGCAGGGCCCGCGGCTGGAAGCGCAGGTCCTGACCGCTGCTGAAGACCACGAGGGCGACTCCGCAGAGCGCCAGTGCGAGCCCGAATACGGTCCGTGCCGCGAGCCGCTCGCGCAGCCACAGTGCGGACACTGCCGCGGTGGCGCCCGGGATCAGGGCGATCAGGATCGCCGCGGTGCCGCTGGGTACTCGCACCTCGGCGACGTTCAGGCACAGGTGATAGGCCGCGAGTCCAACCACTCCGAGCGCGAGCATCGGCGGCCAGGCCGCAAGCGGCGGCAGTGCGATGCGCCGCAGCCGCAGGTACCCTTGGAAGAGCCCGGCAGCGAGCAGCAGCCGCGCGAATGCGAGCTCACCGGGCGTGAAGGCTGCAAGGGCGTAGGCGATCGATGCGTACGCGGACGACCAGGTCAGTACCGCGATGCTGACGTAGAAAAGCGCCCGGGCGTCGAGGTGGCCGCCGGCCGGTGCGGCGCGCGTCACAGCCAGCGGTACGCCGCGCCGAGCGCGATCGCCCCGCATCCGGTGAGCACCCAGCCCGGCCAGCCCGCGGTGTCGAACGCGAGCCAGACCAGGCCGGCGAACAGGACCGCCGAGGCGCCGCTCACCGCATCGCGTCGGCGCGCAGTGGCGCGCACCGTCTCGCGCAGCTCCTTCAGGGCCGTCACCTCCGGATGGGTCTCCGGCTCGTGCACCCGGCGCACCGACTCCTTCAAGAGCGCCGGCAGACTCTGCAGCGACTCGACCACATCGGGCAGCTGGCGCCACAGGTGCTTCACCAGCCGCCGCACGCTGACGCGCTCGCGCATCCACTCGCGCAGGATCGGCGTCGCGGTCGTCCAGATATCCAGCTGCGGATAGAGCTCGCGGCCCAGGCCCTCGACGTTGAACAGCGTCTTCTGCAGCAGCATCAGCTGCGGCTGGATCTGCATGTTGAAGCGGCGGGAGATCTCGAACAGCCGCAACAGCAGATGACCGAAGGAGATGTCCGAGAGCGGCCGGTCGAAGATCGGCTCGCAGACCGTGCGGATCGCCGATTCCATCTCATCGATGCGCGTCTGCGGCGGCACCCAGCCGGACTCCACGTGCAGCACCGCGACGCGCCGGTAATCGCGCTCGAAGACCGCGAGGAAATTCTCCGCCAGGTAATGCTGATCGCGCGGATCGAGCGTGCCCATGATGCCGAAGTCGATGGCCGCATAGCGAGGCTGCTGCGGGTCATCGGCCAGCACGAAGATGTTGCCCGGGTGCATGTCCGCGTGAAAGAAGTTGTGACGGAACACCTGAGTGAAGAAGATGCGCACGCCGTTCTCGGCGAGGCGCTCGAAGTTCGTGCCGAGCGCGCGCAGGCGCGTCATGTCGCTGATCGGGATGCCGTGGATGCGCTCCATGACCATGACTTCGGTGCTGCAGAAGTCCCAGAACACCTCCGGAACGTAGAGCAGGTCGGAGCCGGCGAAATTTCGCTTCAGTTGCGTGGCGTTGGCTGCCTCGCGCATCAGGTCGAGCTCATCGAGGATGGTTTTCTCGTACTCGCTCACCAGCTCGACCGGGCGCAGCCGGCGCGCCTCGCGCCAGTAGCGCTGCGCCAGGGCGGCGAGTGTGAAGAGCACCTCCAGATCCCGCTCGATGCGCGCGCGCATGCCGGGGCGCACGATCTTCACCACCACCTCGCGCCCGCTCTCGAGCCGCGCGGCGTGCACCTGGGCGATCGAGGCGGCCGCGAGCGGCTCGTCCTCGAACTGGGCGAAGATCTGCTCCACCGGGCGGCCGAGCGTGCGCTGCACCGCGGCGCGTGCGAGCGCCGCGGGAAACGGGGGGACCCGGTCCTGCAGCTTGGCGAGCTCATCGGCAATGTCCGGCGGCAGCAGGTCGCGGCGGGTGGAGACCGCCTGGCCGAACTTCACGAAAATCGGACCGAGCTCCTGCAGTGCCAGGCGCAGCCGCTCCCCGCGCGGGGCGCTGCGGGCGCGCCGCATCCACATCCACGGCGAGAGGAAGAACAGGAAGCGCAGCGGCCGGTACAGGTGGGTCGCCTGCACGAAGTCATCCAGGCCGTGCTTCACCAGCACGCGCTGGATCTGCACCAGCCGCCCGAGGACCCGCAGCTTCAGGGGCCGCCCGAGCGGCCTCACGGTGCGGTCACTCGCCGCTCGAGCTGATCCACTCGCGCGGTGAGCCGGTCGGCATCCTCGCGCAGCGCATCGACGCCGCGCAGGAACGTCTCGCCCTCGGCGGCGCTCACCAGGTCGCGCCGTTCATGGGCCGCGTAATCGCCCAGATCCCGCCACAGAGTCGCGGCGGCGCGGCCGCTCCAACCGAGGGCGCCGCGCGCGAGCTGGCCGAGGCGGTGCGCCGGCACGTCGCCGAGCAGCACGGCGAGTTCCTCCTCGAGGTCCGGGCGCAGCAGGCGCAGCAGCTGCTGGAACTTCTCGGCGAGCTCCGCATCGCCGCGCACCTCCACCTCGCCGCGCCTGACCGGCTCGTGCGACAGGCCGCTGCCGAGGATCCCGAGACTGAGCGGGCCGCCGCTGATCGCGGCATCGGCCGCCTCCTCGCTGCGGCGCAGGGTGAGCGCCGCGCCGCTCGACTCGATCAGCACGCGAGCGAGGCCCGGGGCCTCCACGGCGAGCCGGCGCCCCGCGAGCTCGGCGCACAGTTCCCGGGCCCGCACCGAGCGCGGCAGGCCGCGGTTGAGCAGATTTTCCAGCGCCGAGGCGAGCATACGGCCGCTCAGTACTTGTAGCCGCGGTGCACCGCGACGATGCCGCCGGAGAGGTTGTGGTAGCGGCAGTCCTCCAGCCCCGCGGTCCGCATCATCTCGAGCAGCGTCTCCTGCGGCGGGTGCATGCGGATCGACTCGGCGAGATAGCGGTAGCTCGCCTCGTCACGGGCGATCCACTTGCCGAGCAGCGGCAGGATGCGAAACGAGTAGGTGTCGTAGAGCGGCGCGAGCCCCGGGGCGACCGGGCGGGAGAACTCGAGCACGAGCAGCTGCCCGCCGGGCTTCAGCACCCGGCGCATGGAGGCGAGCGCCGCGGCCTTGTCGGTCACGTTGCGCAGCCCGAAGCCGATCGTCACGCAGTCGAAGCTCTCGTCGCGGAACGGCAGCCGCTCGGCGTTGGCCTGGACGTACTCGACGTTGCCCAGCACGCCGCGGTCGGTGAGCCGGTCGCGGCCCCGCTCGAGCATGGCGGCATTGATGTCGCTGAGGATCACCCGGCCGCGCTCGCCCACCTGGCGCGCCAGACCCGCCGTCAGGTCTCCGGTGCCGCCGGCGACATCGAGCGCGCTCTGCCCCGGCCGCAGGCCGGTGATCGAGAGCGTGAAATGCTTCCACAGTCGGTGCGCCCCGCCGGACATCAGGTCGTTCATCAGGTCGTAGCGGTTCGCCACCGAGTCGAACACGCCGCGCACGCGGCGCGCCTTGTCCGCCCAGGGAACGCGCTCGTAGCCAAAATCCGTTGCGGGTTGTTCGCTCATCGTGCCGGCCGCCTCGCTCATCGGTGCGCCATTGTATCGCCCGGCAGCCGGCCGGGGTGGACCGCGCGCCGCCTAGCGGCAACGGCGGGTCTGTGTCAAGTTCCGGACGGCAGAGGGCGGGATTTGCATTTTGGGACAGTCAGTGCGCACAATCGGCCCCGCGTACGGGGGTCTTGAAACCTTCGGGGCCGGACGGTGTCACACACCCTCCGGCCTTTTTTATGCCCCGAGGCCGCTGCACGGCTAGGGGAAGATGGCCTGGTTGCACTATGATTGTGCATCTTCAGTGTTGCCGGCGGATATCGTGGACGCCACGGATACCTCGCATCCCGACTATTACCATCGCGTAGTGGATTGCCAGTGGGCCTGTCCGGCCCACACCGACGTGCCGGAATACATCCGGCTCATCGCCCAGGGGCGCTACACCGACGCGTACCTCGTCAATCGCCAGTCCAACGTGTTCCCCGGCATTCTCGGCCGGGTCTGCGACCGGCCCTGCGAACCGGCGTGCCGGCGCGGCCGGGTCGAGGACAAGCCCGTGGCCATCTGCCGCCTCAAGCGCGTGGCGGCCGATCTGCGCGAGGACCTCGCCGGGCGGCTGCCGAAGATTCCGCAGCGCAAGAACGGCAAGCGCATCGCGTGCATCGGCGCCGGCTGTGCGTCGCTCACCGTCGCCAACGACCTGCTGCCGCTCGGCTACGAGGTGACGATCTTCGAGCGCTACGGGCAGCCCGGCGGCCTGATGCGCAGCAACATCCCCTCATTCCGCCTGCCCGAGCGCGTGCTCGATGAGGAAATCGACATGATCCTCGGGATGGGCGTGGACCTGAGGCTCGGCACGCCCGTCGAGAGCCTGCGCGCGCTCATCGAGGCGGGCGGCTTCGATGCCGTGTTCGTCGGCTCCGGGGCGCCCAAGGGCAAGGAGCTCACGCTCCCCGGGCGCGAGGCGGCCAGTGCCAACGTGCACATCGGCATCAGCTGGCTGGAGTCGGTCGCCTTCGGGCACATCGAGCGCATCGGCGAGCGGGTGCTCATCATCGGGGTCGGCAACACGGCCATGGACTGCTGCCGCACCAGCCTGAGGCTCGGTGCGCGCGAGGTCAAAGTGATGGCGCGCAAGCCGCGCGGTTTCTTCAAGGCCTCCCCGTGGGAGCTCGAGGATGCCGAGGAGGAGCGGGTCGAGATCATCGTCAACCGCTCGCCGAAGGCGTTCGTCGTCGAGAACGGCCGTCTGACGGGCATGCAGTTCGAGTGCATGGAGTACGAACTCGATGCCCGCGGGCGCATCGTCGCGGAGCGGGTGAGCGGGGAGGAGTTCCTGCCGGCAGATGACGTGATCCTCGCCATCGGCCAGGAAAACGCCTTCCCCTGGATCGAGCGCGACCTCGGCATCGAGTTCGACCGCTGGGACGTGCCGGTGGTCGATGCGCAGACCTTCCAGTCCACCCGGCCGGGCGTGTTCTTCGGCGGGGATGCCGCCTTCGGACCGAAGAACATCATCTGGGCCGTCGAGCACGGCCACCAGGCGGCCATCTCGATCCACCGCCACTGCCAGGGCGAGTCGCTCGCCGAGCGCTCCGCGCCCGAGGTGACGCTGCACAGCCGCAAGATGGGCATGCACGAGTGGTCCTACGCCAATGACTACGCGCCGCTCGAGCGGCGTCTCGTGCCGCACGTGTCGCTGAAGGAGCGCTTCAAGAAGCTCGACATCGAGGTGGAGCTCGGCTTCAGCGCCGAGCAGGCCGCCGAAGAGGCGCAGCGCTGCCTGAACTGCGACGTGCAGACCGTCTTCGCCGCCAAGCTGTGTATCGAGTGCGATGCCTGCATCGATATCTGTCCGGTCGACTGCCTGACCATCACCGGCAACGGACCGGAGGCCGAGCTGCGCACGCGGCTGAAGGCGCCGGCGACGAACGCCGCACAGCCGCTGTATGTCTCGGGCGCGCTGCCGCAGACCGGGCGCGTCATGGTCAAGGACGAAGACCTGTGCGTGCACTGCGGACTGTGCGCCGAGCGCTGTCCGACGGCCGCCTGGGACATGCAGAAATCCCGCGTGCACTGGCCGCACGCCGCCGATGACGCTGCCGCACTTCAGGCGCGCAAGCCCAAGATTGCCTGATCCGCCCGCCGCACCCTCTGCGCACCCTCGCGCCGGATGACATCCATGGCTCCATCCATCCCCAGTCGCATCAACGATTTCACACTCAAGATCGCCACGGTCAACGGCACCGGCTCGGCGAGCGCCAACACGCTGCTGATGAAGGCGATCTTCAGAAGCGGCGTGCCCGTGATGGGGAAGAATTTCTTCCCCTCGAACATCCAGGGCCTGCCCACCTGGTACGAGATCCGCGTCTCGCGCGAGGGGCACCTGGCGCGCTCCGGTTCGGTCGAGCTGATGGTGGCGTTGAATCCCGAGACCTACGCGCGCGACGTGCGCGAGGTCGCCCCCGGCGGCTTCCTGCTCTACGACAGCACCTGGCCGCGTCCGGTGCTGCTCGCACGCACCGACATCACCGTGCTCGGGGTGCCGCTGGCGCAGCTGTGCAACGAGAACTTCACCGGAGTGCGCACCCGCATTCTGATGAAGAACATCTGCTATGCGGGCGTACTCGCCGCGCTGCTGAATCTCGACCTGGAGCGCATGCGCGAGCTGCTCAGCGAGACCTACGCGCGCAAGCCGCAGCTCATCGAGAGCAACATGAAGGCCCTGATGCTCGGCTTCGAGTATGCCCGCGCGCACTTCCCCTGCCCGCTGCCGCTCGCGCTCGAGCCGATGGATCGCACCGCCGGGCACATCATGATCGACGGCAACACCGCCGCGGCGCTCGGCTGCGTGTTCGCCGGGGCCACGGTCGCGGCCTGGTATCCGATCACCCCCTCGACTTCGCTGATGGATGCCTTCAAGGGCTTCTGCGAGCGGATGCGCGTCGATCCGGCGAGCGGCGAGAAGCGCTTTGCGTTCATCCAGGCCGAAGATGAGCTGGCCGCGATCGGCATGGTGCTCGGGGCGAGCTGGAACGGTGCGCGCGCCTTCACCGCGACCTCCGGGCCGGGCATCTCGCTGATGAACGAGTTTCTCGGCCTGGCCTACTACGCCGAGGTGCCGGCGGTGGTGTTCGACATCCAGCGCGTGGGCCCCTCGACCGGCATGCCGACGCGAACCCAGCAGGGCGATCTGCTCGCCTGTGCCTACGCCTCGCACGGTGACACCCGGCAGGTGTGTCTGTACCCGGCCAATCCGGCCGAGTGCTTCACGCTCACCGTCGCGGCCTTCGACCTCGCCGAGCGGCTGCAGACCCCGGTGCTCGTCGTCTCGGACCTCGACATCGGCATGAACGACTGGATGTGCCCGGAATTCCAGTGGGACGACGCCTATCGGCCGGACCGCGGCAAGATGCTCGGGCGCGCCGAGATCGAAAAGCTGGAGAAATTTCACCGCTACCTCGATCCGGACGGCGACGGGATTCCCTGGCGCACGCTGCCCGGCGTGCACCCCAAGGGCGCGTACTTCACGCGCGGCTCCGGTCACACGCAGTTCGGCACCTACACCGAGGACTCGCACGACTACCAGGTGGTGCTCGATCGGCTGATGAAGAAATGGCAGACGACCAAGTCGCGGGTCCCGCCGGCCCTGATCGAAGGCCCGGGCAGTGAGGTCGGTCTGGTGTCGATCGGCAGCAGCGACAGCGCGGTGCGCGAGGCGCTCGCGCTGCTGGCCGCCGACGGCATCGCGCTCGATTATTGTCGGGTGCGCGCCTTTCCGTTCGGCGAGGAGGTCGAGCGGTTCCTCGCCGAGCACCGGCTGGTGTTCGTCGTCGAGCAGAACCGCGATGCGCAGCTGCGCTCGCTGCTGACGCTCGAGACCGGGGTCGAGAAGGCCAAGCTGCGCTCCCTGCTGCACTACAGCGGCCTGCCGGTGAGCTCGCATTTCATCGTCGAGGGCGTGCAGGCCGAGCTGCGCGGGCCGAGCCGCGCCGCCCGTCCGAGCGCCGTCGGCGTCTGAGGATCGCACATGACGTACATCGCCAAACCCAAGCTGACCCATCCGAGCCTGCCGCGCAACGCCCTCGGCATGACGCGCCGAGCCTACGAGGGGGCACTCTCGACGCTGTGCGCCGGCTGCGGGCACGACTCGGTCACCGCCGCGATCGTCGAGGCGTGTTGGCGCCTGGCGCTCGAACCGCAGAACCTGGTCAAACTCTCCGGCATCGGCTGCTCGTCGAAGACCACGGCATATTTCGTCAGCGGCGCGCACGGCTTCAACGCGGTGCACGGCCGCATGCCCTCGATTGCGACTGGCGCGAACGCCGCGAACCGCCAGCTGTCCTACATCGGCATCTCCGGCGACGGCGACACGCTCTCGATCGGACTCGGGCAGTTCTGTCATGCCATCCGGCGCAATCTCGACATGCTGTACCTGATCGAGAACAACGGGGTGTACGGCCTCACCAAGGGCCAGTTCTCCGCCTCGGCCGACATCGGCAGCCGCGCCAAGAAAGGCGAGGTCAACCGTCAGCCGCCGATCGACCCGGTGCTGATGGCGCTCGACCTTGGCGCCACGTTCGTCGCGCGCGGCTTCTCCGGCGACAAGCAGCAGCTGGTGCCGCTGATCGAGGCCGGTCTTAAGCATCGCGGGTTTGCGCTCATCGACATCCTCTCGCCGTGCGTGACCTTCAACGATCACGAGGGCTCGACCAAGAGCTACGCCTACACGCGCGAGCACGACGAGCCGGCGGTGCAGGCGGACTTCGTGCCCCATCAGGCGCCCATCCTGGTCGAGTACGCCCCCGGCGAGGCGCGCGAGATTGCGCTGCACGATGGCAGCCGGATCGTGCTGCGCAAGGCGGCCGAGGCGTACGACCCGACCGATCGCGCCGCGGCGGGCGCGGCGGTGAAGGCGCGCATGGCGGCCGGCGAGTACCTCACGGGACTGATCTATCTGGATCCCGAGGGCGGGCGCGGGGAGTTCCACGCCCTGAACGGGACCCCGCAGGTGCCGCTGAATGCGCTGCCCTTCGAGACGCTCTGTCCCGGCTCGGCCGGGCTGCACAAGGCGCTCGGACGCTACCGTTGAGAGCGGGGGGCTTGTCGAAGCGATCGGACCCGGGTTAGTCTAGGCACGGGTCTGTGATCATT
>JAJZSQ010000101.1 GCA_021849615.1 Pseudomonadota bacterium | reverse complement strand
TGCCGCTCGCCGACGCCCGCCACATCGACCTCGGCATCGCCGAGGCACAACCGGTGCTGATCCACGGCGAGCGCGAAGCGATCGCGACGCTGGTGCGCAACTTGGTCGACAACGCGGTGCGCTACACGCCCGGCGGCGGACGCGTCGACGTCACGGTCCTCGGCAGCGGCGAGCCCGGCCGGGCCGTGTTGAAAGTCGCCGACAACGGTCCGGGAATCCCGCCCGGGGAGCGGGCCCGCGTCTTCGACCGCTTCTACCGCCAGCCCGGCGCGAATGCCCCGGGCAGCGGCCTCGGACTGGCCATCGTCAAGACGATCGCCGTGGCGCACGGGGCGCAGGTGGAACTCGGCGCCGGCGAGGACGGTCGCGGGCTGACCGTGACCGTCACGTTCGCCGCCGCGCCGCCGGCCTGAGCGGCGCGGTTCACTTGGCGCGGCGCGAGGTCTGCGCCTGCAGGAACTTCGCCGCAGCCCAGTGCAGGACGTGCCGGCCGGCCGGCGTGGCGAACCGCCGCCCGGCGTGTGCATCCGTCACCAGCCGGACGTGCTCGCCGTGGAAGCGCAGCAGGTACGCGAGCTGCTGCTCGTCCGCGGCGCGGATCGGGTCGCCGGCCAGTCCCTGCACCATCAGCAGCGGCGCGCGGATGCGCGCAACCTCCCCGAGTGGGGAGATGCGCCGCAGGAACTCCGACATGACTCCGTCGCCGGGGTCGCCGAACGCCGCGCGGCGAAAGGCCTGCTCAGCAGCCGGCGCGCGGGCCACGTAGTCGTTCAGACTGGCGATGCCGTCGACATCGATCGCACCGAGCAGGTGTCCGTCGAACGTGGCGAGGCAGTTCAGCGCAATCCACCCGCCGTAGCCGCGACCCATCAGCATCACCCGGTGCACGTCCAGGCCCGGCTGCATGCCGATCCACACCAGCAGCGAGCCGATGTCCCGCACCGCATCGTTGCGACGCATCCCGTCCGTCAGCGCGCGGAAGCTGCGGCCGTAGCCGCCGGAGCCGCGCAGATTCGGAGCGATCACCGCATAGCCGAGCGTGTTGACCACGAATTGCAGGAACGGGTGCCAGCCGGGCCGGAACTGACCGGCCCGGTGCGCGTGCAGCACGATCAGCACCGGCGCCGGTCCGGCCCCCGGCGGCAGGTAGACGTAGGCCGAGAGCTGACGCCAGTGACCGTCGAGGCGGTCCCAGGTGGGAAAATGCACCAGATCGGCGCGAGCCAAACCGACGCCGGGCGGCGCCGGCGCCACGGCCCGCCAGCGCTGCAGCCGTCCGCTGCCGGCGTCATACACCTCGATGCGGGGAGGGCGGCGGCTCGCCTGGAACGTGAAGGCCAGATGATCCGCCGCATCGAAGCGCAGCGTGTCGATCACGCCGTGACGCAACTTAGGTACCGGGACATCGAGTTTCAGGCGCCGGTCGCGCACGTGCAGGCGGCTGTAGCCGTCGTGATCGACGGTGTAGGCGAGATACCTCCCGTCGGGGCTAGCTGCAAACCGGCGCACGCCCCACGGGCTCGGGGCCGACACGGCCCGGACTCGCCCGCTCTGCGGATCGAGGCGCAGCAGCCGCTCGTCCTCGCTGTTCTCGTTCGAGATCAGATCGATCGCCGTGCCATCCGGCGCGAAGCGCGCCGTCACGATGCGCGCAGCCGGCAGCGGGATGCGCTTAAGCGCACCGTCCTGCAGTTGCAACAGATACAACGATTCGGCGTCCGGGGCCGCATCGTGTGCGAGCAGCAGGCGCTGACCGTCCGCGGACCAGTCGAGCAGGCGCCAGCGACCCGCCAGGGCGCCGGCGACCAGACGCGGCACGCCACCGCGCACGAGGTTCTCGACGTAGACCGCCTCGTGATTCCCATGGGGCACGGGACTGAGCAGCGCGACGCGGTGTCCGCCCACGGACCACACCGGCCGGCCGATGAGGGTCTGGCCAGCCGCGAGGGGGTGCGCGGCCGAACCGGCCAGCACCTGCCAGCGGGTCGCGCCGGCCGCCCGCTGCGGGTAAAGCACGGCCGTGCCGACGCGGGGCACGAGCGCCACGCCGATCCCGTCGCCGAGCGGCGTCAGGACGGTCGGTTTTGCCGCGGGCGCGGCCAGACGCTCGAGCAGGACCTGCCGCCCGGTGTGCGCCTCGATCAGCATCTGTCCGGTGGAGAGCCAGGCGAGGAAGCGCTCGCCGCGCCAGTGCTCGGCGCGCTGAAGCTGCTGCGCGAGCGGTGCCGCCGCAGGCGTGGCCGCGGCGGGCGGCGCGCCGGCCGCCAGATAAAACGTCGTCAGTGCCGCGGCGGCGAGCGCCCGGCCGGCCAGTGTCGGGAAGGTCATATCGCTATGCTAGCGCAACCGGATACCATCGCTGGATGAGAGATGAAACGGCGGCGTTGCCGACCCCCAGGCTGTGGCGCCATCCCGACGGCATCACCGCCGTCGATACCGAATACCTGCATCCCGGCCATGCTGCGGCGCACCTGATCGAGCAGGGCGGGCGGGCGGCCTTCGTCGATGTCGGCACCAATGACTCGGTGCCGTACCTGCTCGCCGCGCTGCGCAGCCTCTCGCTCGCGCCGGAGGACGTTGAGTACGTACTGCTCACGCACGTGCATCTGGATCATGCCGGCGGCGCCGGCCGGCTGATGCGCGAGCTGCCGAACGCACTGTGCGTGGTGCACCCGCGCGGCGCGCCGCACATGATCGATCCGTCACGGCTCAGCGCCGGTGCCGAAGCGGTCTACGGCCGGGAGCGGTTCGCGCGGCTGTACGGTCGGATCGAGCCCATCGCCGCGGAGCGGGTCCGGCGCACGCAGGACGCAGAGCGCCTCAGTCTGGCCGGGCGGACGTTCGACGTCCTGCATACGCCCGGCCACGCGCTGCACCACCAGGTGTTCGTCGATCGCGCCCATCGGTGCATCTTCACCGGCGACACCTTCGGCATCTCCTACCGGGAGCTCGACAGCCCGGCGGGGGCCTTCATCACGCCGACCACCACGCCGACGCAGTTCGATCCGGATCAGATGTGTGCCTCGATCGAGCGGCTGCTCGCCTGTGCGCCCGAGGCGCTGTACCTGATGCACTACAGCCGCGTCACGGACGTGCCGCGGCTCGGCGCGGCGCTGCTCAGCCAGGTGCGCGAGCTCGAGCGCATCGCGCGCCGCAACGCCGGGGCGGCCGACCGCGCCGGCGCGATCCGCGCCGAGCTCTGGGCGCTCTGGCGCTCGCTCGCCGAGCGCCACGGCTGTGCGGTGAGCGAATCGCGCCTGGCGGAGCTGCTCGCCGGGGACCTCGAGCTCAACACCCAGGGCCTGGTGCACTGGCTGGACACCCGTGCCGGATGAGCGGATAACGGCGACGCAGCCCGCAGACGGTCGGGTCTTAAGGGTTGCTTAAGGTTGCGCGCGTATCGTCCGACCCTAGATTCGTTCGTGTCCAGACCATCGGATGTGCAGAGGCTGATATGACCATGAGGAATGTGATTCGAAATCCGCTGATCGCGGCCGCGCTCGGCGCACTGATCGGTGCCGCCCCGCTGGCCGCCCTGTACGGGGTGCGGGCCGCGCAGGCCACGACGCCGCCGGCGGGCTTGACCTCGAGCGCAGCCCAGGGCGGCGTTGCCGTCGTGCTGCCGGACTTCTCAACCCTGGTCAAGCGCTACGGCCCGGCCGTGGTGAGCATCCGCGTCATCGAGAAGTCCCCGAGCGCGAGCGCGCAGGGCTCGCCGTTCGGACCGAACAGCCCGTTCGCGCCATTCTTCCACAACTTCCCGGCGCCGCAGCAGGGACCGATCGAGGGCGAGGGCTCGGGCTTCATCATCCGTCCGAACGGCGTGATTCTCACCAACGCGCACGTGGTGGCGGGCGCGACCAAGATCACCGTGCAGCTGCGCGACCGGCGCCAGTTCACCGGCAAGGTCATCGGCATCGACAAGGTGTCCGACGTGGCGGTGGTGAAGATCGCCGCCAATGACTTGCCGACGGTGAACATCGGCAACTCGAACCGACTCGAGGTCGGGCAGTGGGTGCTCGCCATCGGCGCGCCGTTCGGCCTGAAGAACAGCGCCACCGCCGGCATCGTGAGTGCCAAGGGACGCATGCTGCCGCACTCGAACTACGTGCCGTTCATCCAGACCGACGTCCCGATCAACCCGGGCAACTCCGGCGGCCCGCTGTTCAACATGCAGGGCCAGGTGGTCGGCATCAACTCGCAGATCTACAGCCGCTCCGGCGGCTACATGGGTCTGTCGTTCTCGATCCCGATCAACGTGGCGATGCACGTCGCCGACCAGCTGATCGCCACCGGGCATGTGCGCCGCGGCGAGCTCGGCATCTACATCCAGCCGGTCGACCAGGGGCTCGCGGATTCGTTCGGCCTGCCGGAGCCGGAGGGCGCACTGGTCTCGAGCGTCAACCCGGGCAGCCCCGCGCAGGCCGCCGGCATCCAACCCGGCGATGTGATCATCGCGCTCAACGGGCAGAAGATCGAGAACTCGAACGATCTGCCGGTGCGCGTCGCGAGTTTGATGCCGGGCAGCAAGGTGAACCTGACGATCTGGCGCAACCATGCCGAGAAGCACGTCATCGCGACGCTCGGGGCCATGGGCAACAACCTGGTGGCGGCCGCCGGCAGCGCCGCGCGGCCGGGCGGTCGGCTCGGACTGATCGTACGGGCGCTGACGCCCGATGAGCAGCAGCAGGACAACACGCACGGCGGCGTGATCGTGCAGGGCGTGAGCGGGCCGGCCGAGGATGCCGGCATCGAGCCGGGGGACATCGTCCTCTCGGCCAACGGCGCACCGGTGTCCACGCCCGCCCAGCTGGCCAGCGCGGTGGCCAAGTCCAAGGGTCACGTGGCGCTGCTGATCCAGCGCGGCGACTCGCGGATCTTCGTGCCGGTGGGCGTGCAATGATGCGGTGCCGGGGCGGCCGTGCGGCCGCCCCGGCGCTGGCGGGAAACGACGAGTGGAGCAGGGACGAACGGCCACGGCAGCAGCAGGACGCGGGCGGCCCGCGTTCATTGCCGTGAACTGATCAAGGGCGCGGGGCGTGCCCAGCCGACACCGGTTCCCCGGCCGGTGTATTGCGGTCCGGGAAGGGTTGAGCCCTTCCCGGACCGTGTTGTCTCAGCGCCCGATCGGCCTCAGCGGCCGGACCAGCGCGTGTAGGGCCGCGGCACGGTGTGCAGCCCGTGTTTGAGGTGGCTGAAGTACGCCGCCACGGTGCGGATCTGCGCGTTCGTGAGGGAATGCGCGATGCCGTCCATGATGGGGCTCTGGCGGTAGCCGCTCTGGTACTCGTGCAGCACCCGGATCAGATAACTCTCGTGCTGTCCGGCCAGCGTCGGATACATCGGGGCGACCCCGATGCCGTTGCTGCCGTGACAGGAGGCGCACACCTGGGCCGCCGCGGGCACCGCCGCAGCCGGGGCCGGCTTGGCCGTCACGGGCTTCCCGCCGAGGTAGGCCGCCACGTCGGCCATCTGCTGCGCCGAGAGCGACAGCGCCTGCAGATGCATGGTGGGGTAGGCGCGCTGTCCGTCGCGGTATTCCTGCAAGGCGGTCACCAGGTACGTCACCGACTGTCCCCGCAGCCGCGGCACGGCATAGTCGGGGTAGGCGTTGCGGTATCCTTCGATACCGTGACAGCCGAGGCAGGTGTACCCGATGATCTTGCCCTGCTGCGCGTTGCCCACCGGGGGCTGCTGGGCCGGCGCAGGTGCCGCGAGCAACGCGCACACCCCGAAGGCCGCCACCCTGGCGAGCCGCCGACCCGAACGCACACACGAATCCAGCCAAAGTTCCGACATGGTGATCTCCGGCCAAGTGCGCAAAGCAGTCTCCGATCTTATCGGAGCGGCCACCTCGGACGCCAGCCGGGCGAAAGCGGCATGATCGCCCTGATCCAGCGCGTCACCCAGGCCGAGGTGCTCACCGGGGGTCGCAGCCTGGGGGCGATCGGCCCCGGCATCCTGGCCCTGATCGGGGTGCAGCGCGGGGACGACCGGGCGGGCGCGGACCGCCTGCTCGAGCGCCTGCTCGGCTACCGCATCTTCGCGGATGCCGCCGGACGCATGAACCGCTCGCTGCGCGAGCACGGCGGGGGGCTGCTGCTGGTGCCGCAGTTCACCCTGGCGGCCGATACGAACAAGGGCACCCGTGCGGGCTTCAGCACCGCCGCAGCGCCGCAGGCGGCGCGTGAGCTGTTCGAGCACCTGCTGCGCGAAGCCCAGTCCCGGCATACGCCGGTGGCGAGCGGGGCATTTGGGGCGGACATGCAGGTGGCGCTGGTCAATGATGGGCCGGTGACCTTCTGGCTGGAGAGCTGAAGCCCGGGCGCATTGCGGTTTACACCGATCCGGGTACGCAGAAACTTTCTCGGCCCGTGTGCGCCAATTGGCCTATCATGGGCCGTCGATCGTGCTTTATTTCTTATTCGCGCAAGCGGAGTCCAGAGCTTATGGATTTCGATTTCAAAACCCTGCTCGTCATCCTGGTCGTCGTACTGCTGATCTTCGGCGGCAAGAAGCTGCGCACGATCGGGGACGACCTCGGCCATGCGGTGCGGGGTTTCAAGAAGGCGATGAACGAGGGTGACAAGGAAGGGTCCGCCTCGAGCGCCGAGACCCGGCAGATCCACTCCGACGGGACCGACGCCGAATTCCCCGAATCGCTGAAGGGCAACGCCCAGGCCTCCAAGGGCGGCCGCAACACCTGAGGCCCGCGGCGCATTAGGGGTCCGGACGGCTCGGCTGCGGCCAGCGCCCTCCCGCTCTGCGCCCGAGGCATGCGCTGAGAGGCCATGTTCGACTTCGGTTTTTCCGAAATCCTCGTCATTCTGGTCCTGGCCCTGATCGTGCTGGGTCCGGAGAAACTGCCCGGCGTCGTGCGCCGCGTCGGACGCTGGGTCGGCCGGGCACGCGCCATGGCGCGGCAGTTCCAGGATCAGCTGGAAGAGGAACTGGATGTCGACGAGCGGCGCCGCACGGCGCCCGCTGAGCCGCAGGAGGTCGATCCGGCCGCGCACTCCGAGACGGCCTATCCAGACTTCACCTCGCCCGCCGCCGCGGTGGAGCCGCTCGCGGCGGCCGAGACGCCGACCGCGGCAAGCGCGCCGCAGCCGCCAGCCCCGTCCCCCGACCCCGCGCATCCCCATGAGCCCAGAGCCTGACAGTCTCGCCGAGGGCACGCTGATCTCGCATCTGCTCGAGCTGCGCGAGCGGTTGATCCGTGCCCTGGTGGCCATCGGCATCCTGTTCGTGCCGTGCGCGCTGTACGCCAATCAGCTGTTCACCTGGCTCGCCGAGCCGCTGCTGAAGATGCTGCCGAAGGGCTCGAGCCTGATCGCCACGGGAGTGGCAGCGCCGTTCACCACGCCGTTCAAGCTCGCCTTCTTCGTCGCGCTGTTCGGCGCCATGCCCTATGTGCTGTACCAGGTGTGGGCGTTCATTGCGCCGGGACTGTACCGGCACGAGAAGCGCTTTGCGCTGCCGCTGCTCGTCTCCTCGATCGTGCTGTTCTATACCGGCATGACGTTCGCGTACTTTGCGGTGTTCCCGGCGATCTTCCATTTCTTCGCCGCGACCACGCCGAAGGGCGTGGCGATGATGACCGACATCTCGCAGTACCTGGATTTCGTGCTGGTCCTGTTCTTCGCGTTCGGAGCGGCGTTCGAAGTGCCGGTGGCCGTGGTGCTGCTGGTGGTGATGAACCTGGTGAGCGTGCAGAAACTGCGCGCGATCCGCGGCTACGTGCTGCTCGGTGTGTTCATCGTCGCCGCGTTCATCACTCCGCCCGATGCCGTCTCGCAGTCCATCATGGCCGTGCCGATGTACCTGCTGTACGAAGCCGGAGTCATCATGGCGCGCATCCTGGTGCGTCCGGCGCCGACGGCGGCCGGAGAGGAGCCGAGCACGACGTCGTGAGCGCCGCGACCGCGCGATCAGGCGCACAACAAGAACACCAGGCGGGGGATGATGAGTACAGCTGACATCGACACGCGCAGCGACAGCGCGACGGGCGCACCGACGTTGTTCGGCCATCCGCGCGGACTGGCGACACTGTTCTTCACCGAGATGTGGGAGCGGTTCACCTACTACGGCATCCAGTCCATCCTGATCCTGTTCATGGTCGCCTCGAGCGGCCGCGGCGGCCTCGCCTTCAGCGACCGCAATGCCAGTGCCATCGTCGGGCTGTATTTCGGCGGCACCTACCTGCTCTCGCTGCTCGGCGGCTGGATTGCCGACCGGCTGGTCGGCGGGCAACTCGCAGTGCTCGCCGGCGGCCTGCTCATCACGATCGGCAATGCGCTTCTCGCCGCCGGCAGCCGGCGGGCGTTCTTCCTCGGTCTGGTCTTCAACGTGCTCGGCGTCGGGCTGCTCAAGCCCAACGTCAGCGCCACCGTCGGGGAGCTGTACCCGGAGGGCGGCTCGCGCCGCGACGCCGGCTTCTCGATCTTCTACATGGGCATCAACCTCGGCTCACTGCTCGGCCCGCTGCTGGTGCCGATCGTGGCGCGCGATGTCGGCTGGCACGCCGGCTTCGCGCTGCCGGCCGTGGGCATGCTGTTCGGTGTGGTGCAGTTCCTCGCCACGCGCCGCTACCTCGGGGACAGCGGCCGGGCACCGGCGGTCACGCAGCGGCGCTCCTGGCTCGCGCTCGCCGGCTTCGGCGCGCTGATCGTGGTGCTGGTGACGGTGACGCTCGGCGGCTGGGTGCGCTTCGATCCCGTGGCGCTCTCGGCCGGGATCTCGTGGGTGGTGGCGGTGCTGATGGCGCTGTACCTGCTCTACATGGCGCTCTTTGCAGGTCTGTCCGGCGTGGAGCGGCGGCGCGTGTTCGCCATGCTGGTGCTGTTCGGCGCATCCACCGTGTTCTGGATGGGCTACATGCAGATGTTCGCCTCGTTCAACCTCTTCGCCCAGCAGTACACCGACCGGTACCTGTTCGGCTGGAAGATGCCGGCCGGGGACATGCAGATCATCGACCCGGTGTTCGTCATCGCGCTCGCCCCGCTGTTCGCGGCGCTGTGGGTCCGGCTCGGGCGGCGCGGGCGCGACTTGTCCTCGCCGGCGAAGTTCGCCTGGGGGCTGCTGCTGCTCGGCGCGGGCTTCTGGGTGATGTACGTCGCCGCGCTGCGCGTGCTGCACGGGCAGCAGGTGTCCCCGCTGTGGCTGACGGCGACGTACTTTCTCGACGCCTGCGGGGAGCTGTGCCTCTCGCCGGTCGGACTGTCCTCGACCACCAAGCTCGCGCCGCGGCGCTTCGCCGGTCAGACCATGGGCCTGTGGTTCTTGACGCTCGCACTGGGCAGCATTCTCGCCGGACTGCTCTCCAGTGACTTCAACGCCGCGCACCCGAGTACGCTGCCGGCGCTGTTCCTGAAGCTGTTCTGGTGGGGTGTGATCGGCGGAGTGCTGATGCTGCTCACGACTCCGGCGGTCAAGCGCCTGATGTCGGGCGTGCAGTAGCGGGCGCGGAAGGAGTGCGGCCACGATGCGACTGATCCGCAAGTTCACCGGGCTCACCGCGGCGCAGCGGCACGCCTACTTCGCCGCGCTCGGCGGCTGGACGCTCGATGCGTTCGATTTCTTCATCTTCATCGTCTCGCTGCACGCGATCGGCACGGACTTTCACGTCAGTCTCACCGCGGTGAGCTTCGGCATCACGCTGACGCTCGCGATGCGCCCCGTGGGCGCGCTGCTGTTCGGGGCGTTGGCCGAGAAGTACGGCCGCCGGCCCATCCTGATCGCCAACGTGCTCTCCTATGCGCTGATCGAGCTCGCCTCGGCGTTCGCACCGGATCTCACCGTGCTGCTGGTGCTGCGCGCAGCCTTCGGCCTCGCCATGGGCGGGGAGTGGGGCGTCGGTGCGGCGCTCGCGTTCGAGACGCTGCCAGCCGAGGGGCGCGGGTTCTTCTCCGGGCTGCTGCAGGAGGGCTACGTGCTCGGCTTCCTGCTCGCCGCGCTGGTCTC
>JAJZSQ010000100.1 GCA_021849615.1 Pseudomonadota bacterium | reverse complement strand
CCCTCGTACTGCGAGCTGTGGTGGAAGGTGGTGATGACCGGGAAGTCGCTCGGCGAGCCGTCGTACGCGGCGCGCTCGAAGTGATACATCAGCGAGCTGGTGAGTACGATGTTACTGGTGAATGTATGTACCCAGGAGAGCAGCGCGAAGTTGTCCGCTTCCTTCTGGACGTCCCCGAGCTGCCCGACGCACTGCGGGTCGTTCGGCAGCGGCGTGATGCAGTTGGGGATCTGGTAGGTATCCTGACGCAGCTGGGCGACGAAGCGCAGCTCATTGTTCGCATTCGGGTTGTACTGCAGGTTGGTAAAGAGCCCGTAGCCCTGCGACTGGTCGTGGATGACCTGAGAGACCGGCGTCTGCAGACCGAGATTGCTGCGATTGCCCTCGGCGCTGACGTAGTAGGCGAAGTTGCCCTTGTGGCTCGCGGCGCTCAGGTAATCGTCGGTCTGACCGAAATTGCCGGCCGAGACCGAGAGCGAACCCTGGTTGTGCACGCCGAACCCGGTCTTGGGGATGACGTTGAACACCCCGTAGGTGCGATCTCCCTCACTGGCGTTGTAGCTGCCGCGCTCGACGCCGAGCGTCTGGATGTCCTCAGGATCGATCGCCGGCCCGAGGCTCTCGGCGATATTGGTGTCGGGGATCTCCACCCCGTCGATCAGCCAGGACGTCTGGTGACCGCCGCGGATGTGCAGCATGTCGTGCGCCTCGTAGGCGCCCGGCACGTAGTCGGTGATCATCGAGAGGCTGTTGGCATTGATCGCGCCGGGCGTCGAGAGGATGTCCTGCTGGCTGACGAGCGTGATCGGGGTGACCGAGGCGACCACCGGCACGCGGTTGCCGTGCACGATGACCCGATGGAACGTCGAAACCGGCAGCAGGTGCAGGATGGGCGCGGGAAAGTAGCCCGCCTCCACCGTCACCGGCTCGCTCTGGGACTCGAAGCCCTTGCGCCGGACCGTGACCATATAGGTCCCGATCGACACCGTCGGAAAGCTGAACCGGCCGTGCGCATCGGTGCGCGTCGTGCGCACACTGCCGGAGGCGGCCGAGCGCAGCGTCACGCGCACGCCGGCCATGGGCTGGTTGTGCGCGCCCTGCACCTGGCCGCGCACCCCGCCATAGGAGGCCGCCCAGGCGCTCACCGGCATCATCCCGAGCGCTGCGAGCACACCGAGTCCGGCGGCCATTGAATGAGTGGACGGCCGGCGGCGCTGCCGCGCGGCCGGTTTAGAGGAATGGTCTTTCACGTTGAGTCTCCCGCGGCGCCGCCTCCGGTGCGGACCGCCGTCTGAATCGTAATCACAGAATGCCGCGGCGCAGCGCCCCTGCCGGGACGCCGAGCATGCGGCCGATCGGATCGATCAGACGGGAGTCGGGGGCGCACGCGCCTGGGGCGTGTACGCCAGCGGAACGCTGAAGTTCGCCGCCGGTGCGGGCTCGGCGAGCGCGACCGCACCGGCGGCGCGCAGGGTGAGCCCGGCGAGCGCATAGGCCGGCGCCGGTGTGGTGCCGTTGCAGAACGTGCAGTGGGTGACCGTACGGCCGGCGGGTGTCCCGTGGCGCGCACCGCCGTGGGCGAAGAAGCCCGAGGGGAAGCCCTCGTGGCAGATCTTAATCGCCAGCGAGTGCGTGCCCGGCTCGAACCCGAGCGGCACCAGCGCGCGCAGCCCGAACGCCACGAGCGCGAGCCACCCGGCCCAGCCCGCCAGCCGCCGCCGCGGCGCATGCCGCACCGTTCTCCGCCGCCGTCGGTTGTAGGGTGTTCCGCTCACTGACTCACACGGTCTGCGCCCGCCCCTGCGGGGTCAGGCGGCATTGTATGACAATGATCAGGAACGCGGGTTCACCGCGGGTATCGCGGCGGCGAGCCGAGTCCGCCGCGCGCCAGAGCGAGGCTCGGCGCGCGGCGGATCCCGCGCTCAGAACGAATAACCGACCGAGACCACCACGGCATTCGGCCAGAAATGCACGCTGGAGCTGCGCAGCACCCCGGCGGTGTCGGTGGTGAGCCGGCTGTTGACCTGCGCCACCGAGTAGGAGGCGACGATGTGCCAGCGGGTGTTCAGACGGTACTTGAAGCCCGCCGTGACCGCCGGGCCCACCGAGGCCGGCAGCGAGATCGAGGTCGGCCCGCCACTGACCGCAGCGCCGGCGGCGGTGACCTGCCGGTCGTAGAAGTACGTGTAGTTCACCCCGACGCCGACGAATGGCCGCCAGCGCGAGTCGGGGGCGAAGAAGTTGTACTCCAAGAGTGCCGTCGGGGAGAGCCAGCGGATGTTCGCGATGGTCACGCCGTTGTACGGCACGGAGCCCACGGCCGCCGGCCCCTTGCCCACCGCATGCGTCAGCGGCGGCCAGCCGAAGGCGAACTCCACGGCGAAGTGGCTGGAGAGCGTGCGCACGTAGCCGAGGTAGAGCGTCGTGGTGTTGTTCACGCTCGTGTTCAGCCCCGGCACGGTGTACGGGCCGGTGATGTCGCTGGCGCTGGTGTCAAAGTGAACGAAGTACCCGCCGATGCGGATGTCGTTCGGATGGGCGGTGTCGGCGCGCGCCCCGGTGGCGGCCGCGAGGGCGAGAGCGGTGCCGAGCGCGAGTGTTGCGATCTTGTACTGCATGGTCGTCTCTCGTGTCAGGGCCTAGGGAACTTGCGCGAAGAAGTCACGCGCAGCCACCATACAGAACGGCGCCTCGGTCGCGTGGTAGGACTGGATCGCGGTGCTCGGTCCTTGGGCGGCGACCAGGGCCGCATAGGTACTCTGGAACGCGCTCTGCAGGGGCGCGAACGCCCCGCCCGGCGTGCCGTTGAGGTCGAGCACCTGCACCAGCCCGGCTGAGACCAGCGGACTCCACTCGGCGGCCATCACCCCGGTGTTCACCTGGAAGAACACGGTCGGGTCCTGGTCCCCGCCGCACATCAGCATCGGCTCCTTCGGCGACCAGCCGCCGTTGCGCATGTCGTTGAGCTTGAAGTCCTGACGCAGTCCCACCGCCGGCTGCGCCGCGAGTGCCACGTCGCTCGCGGTCAGCGTGCCGCCGTTGAGCAGCGTCATCTCCGCCTGGTCGGGGTTGGTGAGCGCATCGGCGGCGTACTCGGCCCGGTACGTGTTGTTCACCAGCGATGGGGTGCCGAAGCCGGCATCGAACAGCGCCGCCTCAGAGGCGCTGTACGGCGGGCTCGTGGGCACCGCGAGCAGCTGATCGAGCTGGGTATTACCGGTCACCGGCGTGGTGCTGTCGAACAGCGCCGCCTCGGGCAGCTTGCCCGACTGGAACAGCTGGGTCAGGGAGTCAGGCGAAGGCAGCAGCGTGTCGATGCCACTCGCGTAGGTCGAGGTGTAGACGTCACTCGTCGCCTTGTACACGTTGCCGTAGGCGTTCTGGTAGCTCGTGGTCACCAGCGGGGAGAAGATCGTCGAACCGATGTCGACCTGGCCGAAGAAGATCGCATCGCCGAACGCCTCGAGCGCATAGGGCCCGGAAGCTGGCGCCGACGCGGTCACCGTGTCGCCGGCGGCCTGCATCGCCTTGACGGTGGCCATGGCGACGTAGCCGCCCTCGGAATAGCCGGTCACGTACAGCTGGCCGCTGTCGGTGGTGCCCGGGGTGAACGAGTGCGGCAGCGCCGTGCGCGCCGCGGTGAGCGCATCCATCATGTCGTCGGCATTCACGGCCGCATCGACGTACGGGTGATAGCCGAGGTTCGAGATGTCGTAGCCCTCGAAGTTCGGCGCCACCACGATGTAGCCCTGAGCGGCAAACACCGCGGCGATCAGCGCCGATTCGGAATTCGCCGCGTTGGTGCTATCGGTGATGTCGGCGATGTTGTACGTCGAGACGGACGTCGTGCCGTGCGCGTACAGCACGATCGGACGGGCGCCGGAGCACTGCGCGCCGGAACCGGTCGGCACCATCATCGCGCCGGAGACCTCGGTCGGCTTGCCGTCCGGGGCCGTGGTCCAGTATTTCATGTAATAGAAATCCACCCCGCAGGCGGGCGTGCCGGCGAGCTGCAGCAGTTGCTGCCCGGTGGGACTGGCGCCGAGCTGGGCGGCGAACGCCGAGGCGGTGAGTGAGGCGACCCGCAGCGGCGGATCGACCGCCAGCGTGCCGGCTTGCGTCGAGGTGGCCACAGTCGCGGTATTGCTGTTGTTTCCGCAGCCCGCCAGCGCGAGTACGCAGAGGCCAGCGCAGATGAGACTTCGAGTCTTCTTCAGCATGCAGTCCCCCATGACCCGCCGAGGAAATTAAAACAAGCGTTCGTTTGCGAGTCGTTGCCGGGAGAATACCCGCTCCTCGCGCCGATGGGTAGTGCCCTCACCACACCCCGGCCTGTTGCGTTGCGCACGAGCAACAACAGGACATCGATAAGCGCCAAAAAAACCCGGCGGGATCCGGCGCGCGAGGGGCCGGATCCCGCCGGGCGGGCGTCGAGCGCTAGTGTCCGCCCGGGGCAGTCAACCCGTGATAGCGCAGCAGCGGACCGATGCGTGGATTCCCGCCGTAGAAGCTGCGGAACATCTTCCAGTACCCTTGCGTGTGTCCGCGCGAGAGCACCCGGTCGCGGAAGCGCTGGCCATTGGCCCGGGTCGGGCCGCCGTGCTTCAGGAACCAGTCGTAGGCGTCATCGGCGAGCATCTCGGTCCAGAAGTACGCGTAGTACCCGGCGGCATAGCCCCCACCCCAGATGTGCGGGAAGAAGCTCGAGCGGTACCGCGGAGGCACGTCGGGGAGCGCCATGCCGGTGCGCTTCAGGGCGGCGCGCTCGAAGGTATCGGCGTTCTGAAGCGGCGCATTCCAGGGCAGCGTGTGCCACTGCATGTCGAGCTCCGCGGCGGCGAGTTCCTCCCCGACGCTGTAGCCGGCATTGAAGTTGCCGGCACGCAGGATCTTGTGAATCAGCGCCGCAGGGATCGGCTTGCCGGTGCGATCGTTCAGCGCATAGTGGCGCAGCACCGCCGGATAGAGCGCCCAGCGCTCATCGAACTGCGAGGGGAACTCGACGAAGTCCCGCGCCGTGTTCGTGCCGGAGAGGCTCGGATAGACCTCATCGGCGAGCAGGCTGTTCAGTCCGTGCCCGAACTCGTGGAACATCGTGACCGCATCATCGATGCTGATCAGGGCCGGGTGCCCCGGGGCGGGCTTAGTGAAGTTCGCCACGTTGTAGACCACCGGGGCGTGCCCAAGCAGACTCGACTGGACGACGAAGTTGTCCATCCAGGCGCCGCCGGACTTGTTGGCGCGGCGGAAATAATCGAAGTAGATCAGCCCGAGCGGCTTGCCGGTGACGTCGTACACCTCGTACACCTGCACGTCCTTCTGGTAGACGGGCAGGTCCTTGCGCGCCTTGAAGGTGAGCCCGTACAGGCGGTGCGCCAGATAGAATAGGCCGCGGTGGATGACGTTGTTCAGCACCAGATAGGGCCGCACCTCGGCATCGGTGAGGTGATAGCGGGCCGCCTTGGCGCGGTTGACGTAGTACTCCCAGTCCCAGGGCCGCAGCGTGAAGTGTCCGCCGTCGTGCACGATTTGCGCCTGCAGAATGCGCGCCTCGCGATGCACGGCGGCCACCGTCGGCGGCACCAGCTGGCTGAGGAAATGCTCGACCGTCGCCGGGGTGTGAGCCATCTGGCTCTGCAGCCGGTAGGCGGCGAAGTTCGCATAGCCGAGCAGGTGCGCCTTCTCGGCACGCAGCTGCGCGATCTGCGCGATGAGGTGGCGGGTGTCGTACGGCCCGCCCCGCTCGGTGCGGTTCCAGGAGTGCTCGAACAGCGCATGGCGCACGGCGCGGTTGGAGAGGTACGCGAGCGCCGGCTGCTGGGTGGTGCTCTGCAGGGTGATCACCCACTTGCCGGGTAGGCCCCGCGCGGCGGCCGCATGCGCCGCCGCAGCGATCATGCCCGGCGTGAGGCCCGCCAGGTCGCGCTTGTGAGTGATGACGAGCGCGCCGGCATCGGTGGCTTTGAGCAGCTTCTGCTGGAACTCGGTGGTCAGCTGCGCCAGGCGCTCATTCATCGCCGCCAGGCGGCGCTTGCCGGCCGGATCGAGCAACGCCCCGTTCATGACGAAGTGGCGGTAATACAGCCGCAGCAACGCGCGCGCCTCGGGGAGCGAGTTCAGCGCGGTGCGCTTGGCGTACACCGCCTTGACGCGCTGGAACAGCCGGCCATTCAGATACAGATCATCATTCAGCGCCGCGAGCGGTCCGGCCTCCTCGGCCTGGACTTTCTGCAGCGTCGGGTCGGTGTTGGCCGAGGTCAGCGCGTTGAATACACCCATCACCCGGTTCAGCAACCGCCCGGAGCGTTCGAGCGCCACCAGCGTGTTCTGAAAGGTCGGCGGCGCGGGATCGTCGGCGATGCGCGTGATCTCGGCCCGCTCGCGGCGGATGCCCGCATCGATCGCCGGCTTGAAATCCGCATCCTTGATCAAATTGAACTGAGGTGCCTCGAACGGCAACGGACTCGGATGCATGAACGGATTGGCGGCGGCGGCATGCGCTGCGGTGGCGAGCACACAGGTCGCGAGCGCAGCACAGGTCGCGCGGGTACGGAACGTCCCCCTCATCTGATCACTCCTCATTGTTGGGGTAGCACACCGCGGACGGTCGAACGGACCGCGCGGCGTGCAGCAAGATCGGAAGTCTACACCAGCGCCGGCACTCGCCCAGGGACCGGCCTGCAGGCGCTGCGGCGCGAGCCAGGCGACCAATCGCGCCGAATTACCGAATGACTATCATGACCATCTTGACTATTCGGTGAGGTGATCACCCATGGACAACGGCATCTGGACGGTCGCTCAGGCCAAAGCGAAACTGAGCGAGGTGATCGAGAGCGCCCACACGCAGGGCGCACAGACCATTACCCGCAACGACCGGCGGACCGCAGTCGTCGTCGACGCGCAAGAATGGGAACGCAAGACCCAGCGCAGCGGGACGCTGGCGGATTTCTTCAAGGCCTCGCCGCTTCGCGGCTCGGGGTTGAGTGCCCGTCGCCTCAGGGACCGGCTGCGCCAGACGGACCTGTGAGCTTTCTGCTCGACACAAATGTCGTCTCCGAGTGGACCCAGCCCCGGCCGAACGCCGGCGTCGTTCGATGGCTCGCCGAAGTGGATGAGGACGAGGTCTTCCTCAGCGTCGTGACGTTCGCCGAGCTGTGCCACGGCATCGAGCGTTTGCCCGCCGGCGGCGGCTCGACGAGTGGCTCGGTCATGATCTGCCGCTGCGGTTCAAAGCGAGGATCGTGGGCGTCGGTGGCGCCATCGCCGACGAATGGGGGCGGCTGGTTGCCCGCCGCGAGGCCCGCGGGCGACCGATGTCCGCAATGGATGCGCTCATTGCGGCAACCGCACAGGTCCACGATCTCACCCTGGTGACCCGAAACACGGCGGACTTCCAGGCATCGGTGACGTCGCTGCTCGATCCCTGGAGGTAGCGACGCGCAGTTTTCGCGTCTGCTCGGCACCGCTCGAGCGTCTCTTCGGAGGAGTCACTCCCCCGCTCAGGACGAACCAGGCAGCCTCTCCCGATCAATCGGTCAGCGGAACTCTCCCGCGCCGAGCGCCGTGCCTCGAACCCGGCGACTGCAGTCGGCATCCTCGCGCCACAGCCGGACCGGCGCGGCGTCGGCTACGCGACCGCCGCCCCGCGCGTCATGGCCCAGTCGAACAGCCGGCTCGGCCAACCACCGCCGAGGCTCGCGCCGGTCACCGCCTCCAGGCGGTACGGCGCGCCGGTCAGGATCGAATCGGCCGCCGCGAGCCCGCTGCGCACCGCCGGGCCGATGCCCTCGGCCATGTCGCGCGTGGCGAGTCCCGCGGCATCTCCGGCGATGAACGCATTGCCGCGGCGCACCACGTCGACCCGCCCGCGCAGGTAGTAGCTGTAGCCGCTCGGCTCGAAGTGCGCGCCGTGCGCGAGGTTGCGTTCGAGCTTGCGCGCCAGGCGCTCCCAGTGGGTGTGGATGTTCTGCCCGGAGCGCTTGATGCGCTCGGCCATGCCGCCGACGCCGATGTTGAGCCAGCCGTCCTCTTTCGGCACGTACCAGGAATAGCCCGGCAGGCCGTGCTCGAAGAACCACAGGTGGCAGTCCGGATCGCGCCAGTCGTACTCGATCTCGTGCTCGAGGGTGACGGTCTGCAGCTCCACGGCGCGGGGGTTGAGCGCCCGGAACAGCGAGCGGTACACCGGGCAGCGCGTGCCGCCGGCGCCAATCAGATAACGGGCGCGGAAGGCGTCATCGATGACGAACCCGTCGGCCTCCTCGCGGATCTCGCGCACGCTGTGCTCGATGACCGGAGCGCCGGAGCGCTCGAGCAGCCAGGCGTCAAACTCCACTCTGCGGATCGAATGCTGCACGCAGCGCACCGGCAGATGCAGCCCCTTGACGTGCAGGTGCATCCGCTCGAAGGTGAGGAAGCGGTGCGGATAGGCCTCGATGTCGATCTCGAGATCGCGCACCACCTCCGGGGTGATCCACCCGGCGCACAGCTTCAGTCGCGGGAAGCGCGCCTGATCGAGCACCACGACGTCGCGCCCGGCCCGGGCCAGACGCCACGCGGCGCTCGCACCGGCCGGCCCGCCCCCGACGATCAGCACCTCGCAGTTGCGCATCGGCACCTCAGGTGTACAGGTGCGCGCGCGTCATCGGCACCTCGTTGTTGTGCCGCGTGGCGAACAGCACCTGGAACAGCTGCAGCGTTCCGGTCGTGAACCCGGCGATGGAGCCGGCGAGGTACATCCGCCACATGCGCACGAAGCGCGCATCAAACATCTGCTCGACGCGCGGTACGGCCGCCTCGAACAGTGCGAGCCAATGCCGCAGGGTCTGCGCGTAGTGCAGGCGCAGGTTCTCCACGTCGAGAATCGACAGATCCCACGGCTCGAAGATGCGCATCATCTGCCCGAGGGAGGCCGGATAGGCGCCCGGGAAGATGCGCTTCTCGATCCACGGTTGCAGGGGCGCAGGATAGTTGCGTCCGATGGAATGAATGAGGCCGCGCCCGTTGTCCCCGAGCGAGCGGGACACCACCGCGCCCAAGCCCTCGTAGTTCTCCACCCCGACGTGCTCGAGCATGCCGATCGAGACGAACGCATCGTAGCGGCCGGTGATGTTGCGATAATCGTCCTGCACGTACTCGACCTGCCCGGCGAGCCCCTCGCGCGCGGCACGCTCGCGCGCATAGGCGACCTGCTCGCGCGAGATATTGAAGGCGCGCACCTTCACGCCGTAATGGCGCGCCATGTGCAGCGCAAACGTGCCCCAACCGCAGCCGGCCTCGACCACCGTTTCCCCGGGACGCAAGCGCATCTTGCGGCACACGTGGTCCATCTTGGCGTGCTGCGCCACATCGAGCGTGGCGTCGGCGCTCGGGTAGTAGGCGCACGTGTACGCCATCGTCTCCCCGAGCCACAGCGAGTAGAACTCATTGCCGATGTCGTAGTGGTGATGGATGTTCTGGCGCGAGCCGGCGAGCGAATTGACGTGCGGGCGGCGCAGGTTGCCGAGCAGCCGACCGAGTCCCGAGGGGGCCGGGGCGCGCGCACCGGCCACGTACAGCGTCTCGAGCAGCTGCACCAGATCGCCCTCGATCTCGATGCGCCCGTCGCTGTAGGCATCCGGGAAGCGCACCTGGTGATCGGCCAGGATCGCCAGCAGCGCCCCGCGGCTCGGGATGCGCACGCGGCAGACCGGCTCGCAGCCGACCGGGGCGATGCGCTCGCCGGTCCAGAGCTGAAATTCAATTTCGGGGGCGCCGAGGCGCTCGAGCAGCCGCTCGAGCATGCGGCCTTCAAAGGAGTGTCCGCCCGTGACTTCGCGCGCGGGCGGCTGCCCGGAAACCTCCCGCCCCGGGGCGGTCGTGGAGTTCATCACGGACTCATTACTGGCATTCACGGCGCCTCCTCGCAGACCCTAGGCATCTCGCCACCGGATCTAATCTAGCACGGCCGGCGCGCCCCTCGCACCGGGCCGGCCGCCATGGCAAACGCAGCGGCTCGGCGGCACGACGAGCGCTCAGGGTCTTGCCAGAACCACCGAATAGTGCGCCACCGGCCCCGGCGCCCCGGCCGTCCGCAGATCGAAATGGTAGATCCCGGC
>JAJZSQ010000099.1 GCA_021849615.1 Pseudomonadota bacterium | reverse complement strand
GGCGTGCACAACCAGGGTTCGCTGTCGGTCTCGGCCGGCAATTTCGGTCAGACCGACGATTACCTGAGCGCCGCGAGCCACAAGGGCAACTTCGCCTACTACGTCAGCGCCGAGGGCAATCGCAGCAATCTCGGTCTGCAGACCCCGGTCTCTCAGGTCATCCACGACCAGTCGCAGGGCTACGGGCTCTTTACCAACCTGCAGTACAACCCGAATGCGAACAATGAGCTGCGCTTCGTCGCACAGCTGCGCCAGGATACGTATCAGATCCCCAATTGCATCACGCCGCTGCCGAACGACCCGCAGTGCGTCGGGCAGCTCGGGGACGTCCAGAAGGAAGCGGACAACTTCGCGCTGCTCTCCTGGGTGCATACGTTCACCAGCAACATTGTGCTCACCAGCTCACTGATGTATCACTTCGAGCGCGCCGCGTACGACGGCTCGCCGAGCGACTTCCCGGTCATCACCACCTTCCACCACAGCTCGCAGTACGAGGGCGGGGAGGAGAATCTGCGCATGCACTTCAGCCACAACCACGTGGACGTCGGGGTGTACGGCTTTGCGCAGCAGGATCACGCCGACTTCAATCTCGCCTTTCCCGGCGGCAGTCCCGCGTCGCTTCAGGAGCTGCAGAACCCGACCGGTCAGCTGATCGACGCCTGGGTCCAGGATACGTACGACGTGTCGCACTGGGTGCACCTGTCGGCCGGCGTGCGCGAATCGCACTTCGCCGGGCTGGTCACCGAGAACGCCACCGACCCGCGCTATGGCATGACGGTGCGCCTGCCGGTGCTCAATTGGGTGCTGAGCGCGTTCTGGGGCAAGTACTACCAGGCGCCGCCGCTGGAAGCGCTCTCCGGCAACCTCGCCACCTACGCCTCGACGCAGTCGAGCCAGTTCCTGCCGCTGCACGGGGAGCGCGACAAGGAGCGCCAGTTCGGCGTGACCATCCCGGTGAAGGGGTGGACCATCGGGGCGGATTACTTCGTCACCCAGGCGCAGAACTTCTTCGACCACAACCCGATCGGCAGCTCCGACATCTACCTGCCGGTCACCGATCAGGGGGCGCTGATCCGCGGCACCGAACTCACCGTGCGCTCACCGGCGTTCTGGCGCTACGGCCAGGTGCACCTGGCGTACTCGAACCAGACGGCGCAGTGCTTCGGGTCGATCAGCGGCGGGCTGCTCGTCTCGGGTACCGCCTGCGGCAATTACACCGCGCTCGATCACGATCAGCGCAATACGCTCAACGTCGGTTACAACCTCGATCTGCCCGAGCATTACTTCGTCGGCACGAACGTCTCGGTGAACTCCGGGCTCTCGAACGGCTTTGCCGGTCCGCCGAGCTATGAGCCGAGCCACCTGCCGAGCTACGCGATCATCGATCTGACCGTGGGGCGGAACTTCAGCCGCAATCTTCAGGTATCGGTGACGGCGCTGAACCTCACCAACAAGCACCTGATGACCGACAACAGCCTGACCTTCGGCGGGGTGCACTGGAACAATCCGTTCCAGATCTACGCCCAGCTGCGCTACCAGTTCCACTACTGAAGAGCGCGCGCGCCGCCAGGGATGGCGGCGCACGCTCATGAGCGCCGGGCGAGCGACTCACGCCAGAGGACCTGCGCGGGGATGTCGCGCTCCACCGGCAAACTCATGCCGTAGCATTGATTGAGCAAGTGGTGCAGCGCGTGTGTGACGATCTGCTGCCACGGAATGAGCACCGTGGTGAGCGGCGGGACGGTGAGGGCGGTGAGGTCGATTCCATCGTATCCCATCACTGAGAGGTCTCCCGGCACGCTAAGCCCCATCTGGCTCAAGCCGGCGAGCGCGCCGATCGCCATCTCGTCGTTGGCGCAGAAGAGCGCCGTGAACTTGCAGCCGCGCGCCAGCAGCGTCTGGGCGGCCGTCCGGCCGCTCTCCGGGGAGAAATCGCCTTGCTCGTACGGCACGCTCTCCGGGTCGATGCCTCGCTCGGCGAGTGCACTGCGGAATCCGCGCATGCGCTGCCGGTTGTCCGCCGAGTCCCTGGGGCCCTCGATGACGGCCAGGCGCCGGTGCCCCGAATCGCACAGCGCGTGCGCCACCGCCGCGCCAGCGGCTTCGTGATTGGGGGCAAAGCATTGCGCGCGAAATCGCGGCGTCCGGCGGTTCAGCAGCACGAAATTCGGCTGCAGCTCGGCAATGCGATCGATGTCGGCCGGCTTCAGGGCCGTACCCATGACGAGCAGGCCGTCGCAGCCGCGATCGGTCAGAAATTCCACGCCGTCGAGCGCGTCCTGCCGTTCGCTCTCCCGTGATTGGCCGAAATCGACCACCATGTGCCGGCCGTAGCTGCGCAGCGTAGTGTAGATGGTATGCAGGATGGGCGTATAGAAGGCCCCGTGAACCAGAGGGGCAAAGACGCCGATGGTCTGGGATTGACCCTTCTGCAGCACTCGTGCGGCGTGCGAGGGCCGAAAGCGCAGTTCCGCGATGGCGCGGCGGACGCGCATTGCGGTTTCGGCGGATACCGGGGCGCTGCCCACGATCACCCGTGAGACGGTGCCTACGCCGACGCCGGCGCGCTTCGCCACGTCCTTGATTGTTGCCATGCAGCTACGCTACCAGAACCCGGCGAAGATCGCTGCAGGCCGCCTCTGCGAGTCGCGCCGCTGCCCCTCGGAACGGCAAAGCGTATCGGGCCGAGCCTCACCTCGTTCGCGTGCCGCAGGCGTGCACATACCGTCCGGGGCCTGCGGCGAGGTGTGCGGCACGCGCGATTGGTGAAGACGGTGACAACGGTAAAAGCCCGCCGTTGCGCACACGCCCGGCACCGCCACGGTGCAAGGTCGATCGGGATGTCCACGGCCCGGCTCGCAGCGGGCCAGAGGGCCCGGCCGCCCTGCGTGCGCCGCAGGACGGACCGCCACGCGCCGAGCGTGTGGCACGAGTACCGGACCGGCATCGGCGAGCCGCTTCCAGCGCCGCTCCACATCGCTCGTCGGCGGGATTCACAGCCAGGAGTTTCGGTCGCTGCGCACCGGGCGATGAGGGCCGTCCGCTAGGGGCCCGAGGGCCCTGGAGACGCAGGCGCCACCACGGTGCTCACCGCCATACCGTGCGCCGCGGAATGCAAGTGCAGGCACCGCGCGGTTTGCGGCGCCGCCGGTCCGTGACACCGGCCGATCGACTGTTGTGCGTGGCCACAGGCGTGTCCGGTGATTGACACGGACGAATGCGTCGGGTGAAACTAATCTTACGTGGAAACGTTTCCGAACTAGGTCTTACGGGGAGGGGAAAGTATGAAGGGTCTTTCTGGGTGCGCCAGGCGTGCGCCCGTCTCGATCGCTGTGGCCGTGGCACTTGCTTGCGCCGCCGCGGCGCGCGCTGAAGCCGCCGTCGCTCATCCGCACCTGTCCGCTCAGGCGCCGAAGCACAACACGACTGGCACCGCCGTCCCGAACGGCACGCTGCACGAAGTCGTGGTCACGGGCATTGTTGGCAGCATCGAGAACTCGTTGCGGGCGCAGAAGATGTCGAACGAGCTGGTGGAGGTGGTGTCCGCCGAGGACATCGGCAAGCTGCCTGATCCCAGCATCGCCGAAAGCCTTGCGCGTCTACCGGCCGTGATGGCGGAGCGCGGGGGCGATGGTTTCTCCGACCGGATCTCGATCCGCGGCCTGTCCTCGCAGTTCGTCGGCACGCTGGTGAACGGCAACGTTCAGGCGACCACCGGGGAGAACTGGGGGGTGAGCTTCAATCAGATTCCCGCCTCCCTGGTGAGCGGCGCCACGGTGTACCTCACCCCGAACGCCACGCTGATCGGCCAGGGACTCTCCGGCACCATCGACTTGCACACCCTCAATCCGCTTACTTACGGCAAGCGCCGCCTGACGCTGGCCGCCCACGGGGAATATCTGACTCACGGCAGTCTAAATCATGGGGTCGGGGTCGGTCGGGCGGGCGATCGGGTGAGCGCCACCTACATTGATCAGTTCTGGCACCACACGCTGGGACTGGCAATCGGCGTGGAGCACTCGGACACTCCGATTCAGGAGCAGACCTACCAGAACTGGTGGTGGAGCATCGACAACGGGCCGGCGGGGATCAATACCAACTGGGGCGGTCCGACCACCCAGGGCATGCCGGCCGGGGTGCTCGCCCAGGAAGGCATGCAGCTGCGTGCGAAATCCGAGCTCTGGACGCGCGATGCGGTGCTCGCGATCGCAGACTGGGCACCCTCGAGCGATTATCACTCGAAACTCGATCTCTTCTACTCGACGGTGGGCAAGAACCGTTACCTGAACGGACTGCAGTGGTCGAGCTCCCCATACGACGGGGTCTCGTACGCGAACGTGGGCACGCAGGCCGGCTCGCCGTATCCGCTCGCATCGAGCGGCACCGTGATGGGCTTGAAGCCGATCCTGCAGAACGAATACACGCACACCCGATACGACCTGATGTCCGTGAGCTGGAAGAATGTATTCCGGATGGCGGACCGGTGGACCGGGACAGCGAAGTTCGCCTACTCGCGCGCCACCGAGAGCCTGCACGACGCTTACGCGTTCTCGGGGCTTGTTCCGGGGAGCACGCTCAGCACCCAATTCAATCTGGGCAGCGGCTGGGGATTCCCGAGCTTCTCACCCGGTACTTCGCTCGCCAATTCCGCCAATGTCGTGTTTACCGATCCGGACAACTACGGCTACAACGGCCGTGCCGAGTTTGACAGTCAGGTAGATCGCATCTACGCCGCCCGGCTTGAGATAATGCATCCGCTGGGTTGGATTTTCGATGACGCACGGTTAGGGTTTTACTACGGAGATCGTAAAAAAACCAAGAACGCAAACGTTTACTTCGCGTTCTTGAATGGCAACGGTTCGGCGAGCGGCTCGTATGTGAATACCTACAGTGCACCGATCGGCACCGGTTCGCAGCTGCCACCGACCTCACTCGCCTACGGCGGCGTCGGTGCTATCTTCAATTACAACGTGCTGGGCGCTCTCGCCTCGCAGTTCTACCTGGTGCCGGCGAATCAGCAGAACGACTGGAGTCGCAACTACAGCGTGGAGCTGAAGACTCCGACGGTGTATGCGATGTTTGACATCGACACACGTGTGTTCGGCGTGCATCTGCGCGGCAACGCCGGGGCACAGCTGGTGCGCACCGAGCAGTCCTCGCAAGCGTTGCAGACGACCGGTAATGCCGTGGCCGGCTCGCTACTCGGTGGGGCGACCTACAATACCTTCCTGCCCAGCCTGAACTTGGTAGCGCATCTGCCTGACGAAAACTACCTTCGCCTTGGCGTGGCGAAGGAAATGGTTTACGGGCTGATCGATGACCTGCGGGCCTCGGCATCCGCCTCGGTCGGGCGTATCACGAATGGCCCTGCGGCCGGGCAGGCGTTGTGGTCGGGCAGTGGTGGCAATCCACAGCTGCGCCCGTATCTTGCCGACGCCATCGACCTGTCGTGGAGCAAGTACTTCGGGCGCTCGACTTACCTGGAGCTCGACGGCTTCGACAAGAAGTTGCTCAATTACATCTACGACAACACCGTCCTCAACTACAATTTCTCCGGATTTACCAATAACAACCCGTCGCTTACTCCGAGCAGCAACTATGGCTCGTTCACGCAGCCGGAGAACGGCACCGGCGGGAAGATCTACGGCGGCACGATTTCGGGTGGCATCGATTTCGGTCAGCTGACTCACTGGATGCACGGCCTTGGCGTTCAGGGTAACGTGACCCGCGTCAACAGCAGCATCCCCAAGAGCACGATCTCGCAGATCCCGGGGGCGCCCCAGAGCCTGCCGGGGCTGTCGCGAACTTCCGGTAGCCTCACGCTGTATTACGAGCGCGGTGGCTTTTCGGCACGGTTGGCTGAGATCTATCGCTCGGCCTACACCGGCTCGGCGGTAGCGCTGTTCGATCAGATCGGCTACACGCGGGTGCTCGCGTACAAAGAGGCGGACTTCCAGGCGAATTACGCGTTCGACTCGGGCGCGGCGAAGGGTCTGACGGTGCTGCTCGATGTCAGCAACCTCACCAACGCGCCGTATCGGACGGAGCAGGTCTCCGGGCTGCCGAACGGGGTGAGCGTGAAGATGCCGCTGGAGTACGATACCTGGGGCCGCACGATCTCAGTCGGGTTCCGTTACCAGCTGTGGTGAAAGCGGGATACTCCCGGCGCAATTCGCCGGGAGTAATCCGTTAGGATCGCGCGGCGTGGCGCCCCCTTGCGCGCCGCGCGATCCGGTTTTGGAGCGGACCTCGGCGCGGTCCGACGCGCCGGTGCGTGGCGACGTACAGTGTCTGATGAAGAGGGGCATCTCGATGCTTCGAATGAATAAATTTTGCCCTGTCACGAGGGTGATGGCCCCGGCAACCCGCGCGCACAATGGCGCCGTGAGACGAGTCGAGCGTGTGGCGCGGTTCGTTGCGGGGCTGTTCTTCGTGGTGGCGCACGCGGCGGCGGCTCGCCCGGGCGTGGTGGCAGTGACGGTGACCACTCGGGCGGGCCATCGGTGGCTGCAATCCGGCCCGGCATTGCGCTGGCATGCCATGGCGGCGAGCCGGCGCACGGTGTGGCTCGACGATGCGTTCCGGTATCAGCGGGTTGTGGGTTTCGGGGCGGCGTGGACCGATTCCGCGGCGTACCTGCTGAATGAAGTGGCGCGGCCGAGTGCGCGAGTGGCGGCACTGCGCGAGCTGTTTACGCGCAAGGACGGTGGTATCGGCCTGTCGTTCATGCGCGTGCCGATGGGTGCTTCTGACCTGGCGCGCACGCGCTACAGCTACGACGATCGGCCGCCGGGGCCGAGCGATCCCACACTTGCGCATTTCTCAGTCGCCCACGACCAGCGCGACATCATTCCGTTGATCCGGGCCGCACGGCGCCTGAATCCGCAGCTGCGCCTGGTGGCGACGCCCTGGAGTCCTCCGGGGTGGATGAAGACGAGCGGCAGCATGATCGGCGGGACCCTGCTGCCGCAATACGCTCACGCCTTCGCTGCGTACCTGGTGAAGTTCCTGCTCGCCTACCGGCGAGCAGGCATCATGGTGCAATATCTGACGCTGCAGAACGAGCCGCGGTACTTGCCGAAGGATTATCCCGGCATGCGCATGAGCGCGCGCGAGCAGCGCCGGCTGCTTGTGCAGGACGTGCTCCCGGCGCTGGGCGCGGCGCATCTCGGCACTCGCGTGCTGCTCTACGATCACAACTGGGACCATCCGGAATATCCGGACAAGGTGCTCGCATCGCCCGTGGTTGCCGACTCTCCGCTCGTCGCGGGCATTGCCTGGCACGGTTACGGCGGCACGCCCGGGGTGCAGTCGCTGCTGGCGGCGAAGTACCCGCGGCTTGGGCAATACGAGACCGAGGCGAGCGGCGGCACCTGGGTGCACGATCAAGTGCGCAGCGATTTCGAGGGGATCATCGAAGTATTGCGCAATCAGGGGCGCGCCTACGTAAAGTGGAGTCTGGCGCTCGACCAGCACCTCGGGCCACACGATGGCGGCTGCGGGACCTGCACGCCGATGGTCACGGTCGACACCCGTACTGGCGCCGTGCACCGCGATGTCGAGTACGCGACGCTTGGACAGTTCAGCCGGTTCATCCTGCCCGGGGCGCAGCGCGTGTACTCCAGCGATCCGGCCGGAATCGAATCGGTCGCATTCGTTGATCCTGACGGGACTCACGTGCTGGTGGCCTACAACGATACCGAGCGCCGCAACGCATTCCAGGTCGAGTGGGGCGCGCGCGGGTTCCGCTATGTGCTGCCCGCCTACAGCGCAGCGACGTTCACCTGGTCGGGCACGGCGCGGGGAACCAGCGCGCTCGCGGCGCAGGGCTATCAGAGCGCGGGCAGCCTCGTGGCGAGCGGGGGAGCGGATCGACCGGCGAACCTGTACAGCTGGGGCGTGGTCACGCAGGAACACCATGGCGCGCGCGGGGGCTATGCGTTGGAGCACGCGGTCGACGGCGACTGGGCACGCTTTCCGATGTTGAATTTTGGTAAGTCAGTGCATCGGATCGCTGCGCGCGTGGCCTGTGGCCGGCGCGCGTGCGGCACGCTTGAGTTGCGGATTGATTCCCTGCATGGGCGGCTGATCGCGCGTCTGCCGATCTCGCGTACGGGGAGTTGGCAGAGCTTCCGCAGCGTCACCGGGCGCGTGCGCAGGGTGCGCGGGACACACCAGCTGTATATCGTTTGGCGTGGTGCGCCGGGCGGGCGGCTCGCCAGTCTGCTGTCGTTCCACTTCGGATCACGCACGCGTGCGCATCAGTGACCGGCGGCGGCGCGCCGGATCACCACAACGCCGCCACGATCGCCGCGGTGAACACCAGCAGAATCGATCCGGCGATCTTCACGCTGCGCGGGGTCTTGGCGTGTGCGATGGGTGCGGTGACCGGGGCGCACGGCAACGTCAGGCTTCCAACCGCGAGCGCGGCGAGCGAGACGGCGAAGCCGAGCCCGGCAACGTTGAGGAACTGCACGTGGGCGATGCCCAGGATGGCGAGGACGTAGAGCAGTGCACCGAGGATGGTTCCGGCGAGAAGGCCGGCAAACGCGCCGCGCGCATTGGCGCGGGGCCAGAGCACCCCGGCCAGGAACACCGCGGCGACCGGCGGGGTGAAGTAGGCGAGCACTGCCTGCAGGTACTGCCAGAGCGAGGGGAAGCGGGCGATCTGCGGCACACAGGCGGCCGAAACCAGCATGGCGAGTGCGGTGGCGATGCGCGCAACGCGCACCGTGCTGCGTTCATCGAGCTGCGGGCGGGCGCGGCGGATGAAGTCGATGGACAACACCGTGGCGGCGCTATTGTAGGTCGCCGACAGCGAGGCCATCAGTGCACCGAGGAAGGCCGCCAGGAATACCCCGAGCATCCCGGGCGGCAGGAGCGTCAGGGCCAGGCGGATGTAGACGTCATCGTCGCGATGCAGGTGGGCGAACAGGGCCCGGGCGGCCAGCCCCGGAGCGACGATGAGCACCAGCGAGGTGAGCTTCAGTGCCCCGGTGAGCAGCGCTCCGCGCTGCCCGTCGGCCACCGAGCGGGCGGCGAGCGTGCGCTGCACGATCGACTGATTGGTGCACCAATAATAGAGCGCGAGCACTGGCATCCCGAAGAGAAGGCCCGTCCAGGGCATGTATGGGTTGCTCGCCGGCAGCACCAGGTGCAGGTGCTGCGCGGGATTGGCGGCGAGTACCGCGTGCCAGCCGCCGGCGGCGTGGATCGCGAAGCCTGCGAGCAGGCTCGCCGTCCCGATCATGACCACCCCCTGCAGCGCCTGGGTGCGCATCACCGCGCGCAGCCCGCCGGTGAGGGCGTAGAGGGCGGCGAACAACGCCAGCGGTGGCACTGCGGCGATGAACGGCAGACGCGGCAGCAGCGCATGTACCACCAGCGCGGCGCAGTAGAGCGCGCCGGCGGCATCGAGCAGGATGTAGAGCAGGATCGAGAGCCCCGCGAGCCAGATCCGTGCCCGGCGGTCGAAGCGCCGCTCGAAGTACTCCGGTACGGTGTAGATGCGCTCGGCGAGCAGCAGCGGCAGCAGCCACAGGGCGAACACGACCAGCGTGACGGTGGCCACCCAGTCGTAGTTGTAGACCGAGATGCCGAGCGCGAATGCCGACCCGGTGATACCGATCAGGGCGCTCGGGGAGACGTTCGAGCCGATCACCGCCAGGCCGATCACCGGCCATGAGGCCCGCTGCGAGGCAAGGAAGAACTCGTTGCTCGAGACGCTCCGGCGCGAGCCTCTGAGGCCGATCACGAGCACGCAGGCAAGGTATGCCGCAACGACAGCCCCATCGATGAATCTCAACGCTCACGACCTCGCAGTGCGCACCGGAGCGGCGCGCGATCCGCGCAGTGAATAACATCCACCATTCAGTTGTCGAGTCTGCGGCCGCGCAACGCACTCGTCGATTGACAGTATCGGCGCCGTGCAGGATACTCAGGTTGGACTGGAAACGATTCCAGGCTAGCTGGGTCACTCTGTGCGCCCGGCCCCAGAAAGGTCCTGCGGTGCGCGCCGCCCGACCGGTCGTACGGCGCGAGAGCGCCGCTCGCGTCCATACCGGGGGGAAATCCGCGAGCAGTGCGCCGCGCCGCGCCGCTCGAATCGATCGAGGTCCCGTGCGCTGGGATTCTCCGGAGTTCAAACAGTGATGCATCGAATCAGGGGATCCTTTGT
>JAJZSQ010000098.1 GCA_021849615.1 Pseudomonadota bacterium | reverse complement strand
CTTAACGCCGCAGCCTGCCAACGCCAACGCCGCCACACCGATTGAAAACCGAGCTACCTGACGCATGCCGCCTCCCTCCGAGACGCAATTCTGTGAACGAAACCCACCCAGTGACAATTTAAGAGTTTGACAACTAATTGTGACACTGACAAGAGTCCCGAGCGGGAACGAGACCAGGACCGCAAAATAAAAGGCCGGGTCCCGCGCCAACCGCGAGATTCCCGGCCCTGGTGCGACAGGCGACGCTTATTTCTTCTTGCGTGCGCCGGCCCGCTTGGCCGCCCGGAAGGAAATTCCAGCGCGCATGGCCTTCTGCTGCACCGCAGCCGGGGTCCGGCCGAGCTTCTTCGCCACTTCGGTCGTCGGAGTGCCCGCCTTCGCGAGCGCCTTCAAAGTCTTCAGTTCACTGGCGCTCCAGGACGCGCCATCGTTCGGGGGACGTTTCGCCATTATAGACTCCCAAATACACCCAACTTCAGGGTTTCGGGGGCGAATCATACACGTATTTTAACGCCCGTCCAACTTCTTTCAGCCAACGTGTTGTAGGAACTGCGCGGAGCTGTTCCGCGAAAGTGACAGGTCAGGATGGCTGGCGAGCAAAGAATTGTCGGCCGCCTCCGTTGCAACGGAGGCGGCCGACGCCGCCGTCAGTAGCGGTAATGGTCCGACTTGTAGGGGCCGGCGCGATCGACACCGATGTAACGCGCCTGCTCATCGTTGAGCTCGGTCAACTCCGCATTGAACTTGCTCAGTTGCAGACGCGCGACCTTCTCATCGAGCCGCTTCGGCAGAACGTACACGCCCACCGGGTATTTCTCCGGATTGCAGTACAGCTCGATCTGTGCCAGCGTCTGATTCGCGAAGCTCGCACTCATCACGTAGCTCGGGTGTCCGGTTGCACAACCAAGGTTCACCAGGCGACCCTCGGCGAGCAGAATCACGCGGCGTCCGTCCGGGAAAATGACGTGATCGACCTGCGGCTTGATGTTCTCCCACTTGTAGCGACGCAGGCTCGCCACGTCAATTTCATTGTCGAAATGCCCGATGTTGCACACGATCGCGTTGTGCTTCATGCGCACCATGTGGTCGTGCTTGATCACATGCAGGTTGCCGGTGGCGGTGACGAACATATCGGCCTTGTCGGCCGCATATTCCATGGTCACCACCCGGAACCCCTCCATGGCCGCCTGCAACGCACAGATCGGGTCAATTTCCGTCACCCAGACCTGGGCGGCGAGCGCCCGCAGCGCCTGGGCGCACCCCTTGCCCACATCGCCGTAACCGCACACGACGGCGACCTTGCCCGCCACCATCACATCCGTGGCGCGCTTGATGCCATCGACCAGCGACTCGCGGCAGCCGTACAGGTTGTCGAACTTGCTCTTGGTCACCGAATCATTGACGTTGATGGCCGGGAACGCGAGCCGCCCCTCCTTGGCCATCTGGTAGAGCCGGTGCACGCCGGTGGTGGTCTCCTCCGTGACGCCGCGAATGTGCCCGATGCGCGTGGAGTACCACTTGGGATGCTGGGCGAGCTTGGCGCGGATCGCGGCGAACAGCGCCTTTTCCTCCTCGCTGCCGGGATTGGCGATCACGGCCAGGTCCGCCTCGGCGCGCACGCCGAGATGCATCAGCAGCGTCGCATCGCCACCGTCGTCGAGAATCATGTTGGTGAAGTGACCGTCCGGCCACTCGAAGATGCGGTGCGTGTAGTCCCAGTATTCCTCCAGCGTCTCGCCCTTGAAGGCGAACACCGGGGTGCCGCGCGCGGCAATCGCCGCAGCCGCGTGGTCCTGGGTCGAGTAGATGTTGCAGGAGGCCCAGCGCACCTGCGCCCCGAGCGCCTGCAGCGTCTCGATCAGCACCGCAGTCTGGATCGTCATGTGCAAAGAGCCGCTGATGCGTGCACCAGCCAGCGGCTGAGCAGCCGCATATTCCTCGCGGATCGCCATCAGACCCGGCATTTCCGTCTCGGCGATCAGGATTTCCTTGCGGCCCCAGTCCGCAAGCGTCAGGTCGGCGACTTTGCAGTCCGTCGGCTGGGCAGCCGATTTCAGGGTGGCGTTCATGGTGAATGCTCCAATGGGTTCATTGAGCGCCGTGTGACACACAGTCGCGCTTCTCGAGCCTGGCAGGTGGCAGCCGAAGAAGGGCCGCCGGCCCGTCGCAACGCTCCTCGAGTAGCGCCGTGCCGCCGCACCGTGCGACGGCAATTGAGGTCCAGCGGCGCCGCTCACACGGCGGCCGCCGGACCTCAGGTTCAGGCCGCCTTACTCGCCTTGGCGTCCTCGGCCAGGGCCTCCGCCCGGTCGGTGCGCTCCCAGCTGAACTCCGGCTCAGTGCGGCCGAAGTGCCCGTAGGCGGCGGTTTTGCGGTAAATCGGGCGCGCCAGATCGAGCATCTGGCGCAGTCCGTACGGCGTCAGGTCGAAGTGCTTGCGCACCAGGCGGGTGAGCTGCTCGCGCGACAGCCGGCTGGTGCCGAAGGTCTCGATCATGATCGAGGTCGGCTCCGCGACGCCGATGGCGTAGGACACCTGCACCTCGCAGCGCGCGGCGAGCCCCGCCGCCACAATGTTCTTGGCGACGTAGCGGGCCGCATAGGCCGCCGAGCGGTCGACCTTGGAGGGGTCCTTGCCGGAGAACGCGCCGCCGCCGTGGCGGGCAAATCCGCCGTAGGTGTCGACGATGATCTTGCGGCCGGTGAGTCCGCAGTCCCCGACCGGGCCGCCGATGACGAACCGTCCGGTCGGATTGATGTGAAACTGCGTGCTCTTGTCGACCCACTCGCCCGGCAGCACCGGCTTGAGGATCTCCTCCATCACCGCCTCGCGCAGATCCTCGGTGCTCACCTCCGGGGCGTGCTGCGTCGAGAGCACCACCGCCTCGAGCCCGACCGGCTTGTCGTCCTCGTAGCGCAGGGTGACCTGGCTCTTCGCATCGGGACGCAGCCAGGGAAGCTTGCCGGACTTGCGCACCTCGGCCTGGCGCTTCACCAGCCGGTGCGCCAGCGTGATCGGCGCCGGCATCAGCACGTCGGTCTCGTTGGTCGCGTAACCGAACATCAGACCCTGGTCGCCGGCGCCCTGGGCACGCTCATCGCTGCGGTCCACGCCCTGGGCGATGTCCGGGGACTGCTTGCCGATGATGTTGATCACTCCGCAGCTCGCGCCATCGAAGCCCATGTCCGAGGTGTTGTAGCCGATGTCGAGAACGGTCTTGCGCACCAGCTCCTCGATGTCGACCCAGGCGGTCGTGGTCACTTCGCCGGCGACGATCACGACGCCGGTCTTGATCAACGTCTCGCAGGCCACGCGGCCGCGCTGATCGACCGCCAGGATCGCATCCAGCACTGCGTCGGAAATCTGGTCGGAGACTTTGTCGGGATGTCCTTCGGAGACCGACTCGGAGGTAAAGAGGTAGCGGTTGGTCATCAGTTCGTTCCCGTGAAGAGTTCAGATTCAGAGGATGGGGAGGCAGCCGGCCCGGCGAACGCGGCCCGCGCCGCATCGGCCCCGAAGCTCTCGCTCATCCGCTCGGCGATGGCCGCACGCGAAAGCCGGTGATTCTGCGTTCCCCGCGATTCGATCTTGATCGCGCCCATGAGCGCGGCGACCCGTCCGGTGGTTTCCCAGTCGAGCCCGTGCAGCAGGCCGTAGAGCAGGCCGGCCCGGTAGGCATCCCCGCAGCCGGTGGGATCGACCACCGCACGGGTCTTGGCACAGGGAATGTCGATGCGCCGCCCGCCGGTGAAGATGCTCGAGCCCTGCGCCCCACGCGTAACGATGAGCGCCTCGACGCGCTCGGCGACCTGCGGTCCGCTCAGGCCCGTCTTTTGCTGCAGCAGCTGCCACTCGTAATCGTTGACCGCCACCCAGGTCGCCTGCTCGATGAAGCGCGCGAGCTCTGCGCCGCTGAACATCGGCAGCCCCTGGCCGGGGTCGAACATGAACGGTATGCCGGCCGCGGCGAATTCGGCCGCATGCTCGATCATTCCGGTTCGCCCGTCGGGCGCGATCACACCGAGCTCGATGTCGCGCGCCGCGCTCACCTTGTTCAGATGCGAGTGTTGCATCGCACCGGGGTGAAAGGCGGTGATCTGGTTGTCGTCCAGATCGGTCGTGATGAACGCCTGCGCGGTCAGCTCCTGCTCGATCACACGCACGTGCTCGAGCGGGACGCCGGTCGCCTCGAGCCACGCGCGGTACGGCCCGAAATCGCTGCCGACGGTCGCCATGGGCGAGCCGACATCGCCGAGCAGGCGCATGTTGTAGGCAATATTGCCGGCGCAGCCACCGAACTCGCGCCGCAGCTGCGGCACCAGGAACGAGACGTTAAGGATATGGATCTGTTCGGGCAGGATGTGGTCGCGGAAGCGGCCCTCGAAGCGCATGATGGAATCGAACGCCACCGAGCCGCAAATCAGGGCTTTGCGGATGTTCTCACCGCTGCGTGACACCCCGCCCGCCGGGAAAGTGTGTGTCATGCCGTCTTAAATCATATGGGTCAGCTTTTTATTTTAACCCATTCGGTCTCCAAACTCCAGGCGGGCGCGGCCCAGGCCGGTCAGGCCGGTTGCGGCTCCGCGCTCGCCAGCGCCTCGATGCCGCGGCGGGCCAGCTCGCTCAGCCCCGCACCGCCCGTGGCGCGCACGTGCGCGATGATCTGCCGGCGCATGCGCGGCTCCCAGAAGCGGCGCAGGTGCTGGGCAACATCCTCGGCCGCCTGAGCCGGCGGCGATTCACTCGCGAAGAACGCGCTGATCTCATTCGCCATCTTAACCAGCAGTTCTATGTTCATGACGGTCGGTTATCTCCACGATCCTCGCGCAGGCGGTGCGCGTGCGCGTAGACGACATGTTGCTGCTCACGCGCAAAGGCGATGAGGGTCACGCCCGTCTGGCGGGCGAGGCGCACCGCGAGCGCGGTGGGCGCCGACAGCGCAGCGACGAAGCTGATGCCCACCGCGGCGCACTTCTGCACCATCTCGAAGCTCGCGCGGCTGGTGAGCAGCACGAAACCGCCGGCGAGATCCGCCCCGGCGCGCACCTGCGCGCCGATCAGCTTGTCGAGCGCATTGTGACGGCCGACGTCCTCGCGCACCGTCTCGATGCCCGTTGCGGGCCGGACCCAGGCGGCCGCATGCACGCTGCCGGTGAGCGCATTGAGCGGCTGGCGCTGCCCGAGCGCCGCGATGGCCGCATGCAACTCACGCACACTCACCGACGGACCGCCGGTGAGCGGTGCCAGCGTGCGCACCGCCTGCGCCGCCGTCTCCACCCCGCACAGGCCGCAGCCGGTGCGCCCCGTGAGCCGGCGCCGCCGCTCCAGAAGTGCCGTGAAGCGCTCCCAGACGACGCTCAGGCGGACCTCGATCGCCTCACCCGCGGGGCGCACCACCACGCCGCGAATTTCCTCGGGCCGGTCGACCAATCCTTCGCTCAAGGTGAAGCCCACGGCGAAGTCTTCCAGATCGGCGGGTGTCGCCAGCATCACCCCATGCGGCACATCCTCGTAGACCAGCGCGACCGGCACCTCCTCGGCGACCTGGTCGACGGCGTGCACGAGCGTCCCGGCGCGCCAGCGCTCGACCTCGATCTGCGCAACGGTACCGGGCGCACCGGTCGCGGACTCAGACATGCACCGCATCGCGCGGCCGGCTGACCGAGCGCTCGAGCGCCGCACGCGCGCGCCACGCCTCCGCCTGGGTGATGCGCACCACCTGCACGGCGGTGACTTTGTATTCGGGGCAGTTCGTCGCCCAGTCGGAGTTCTCCGTGGTGACCACGTTGGCCTGGGTCTGGGGGAAGTGGAAGGTCGTGTACACGACGCCGGGGGCGATACGCTCGCTGACCTGCGCGCGCAGCACCGTCTCGCCGGTGCGACTGGTGAGACCGACCCAGTCGCCATCGGCGATGCCGCGGGTCTCCGCATCGTGCGGGTGGATCTCCAGCATGTCCTCGGCGTGCCAGACCACGTTGTCGGTGCGCCGCGTCTGCGCCCCGACGTTGTACTGCGACAGAATCCGCCCGGTCGTGAGAATCAGCGGGAAGCGGCTGTTGACCCGCTCGCTGGTGGGCACGTACTCGGTCGTGTAGAAGCGGCCCTTGCCGCGCACGAACTGCCCGACGTGCATGGTGAGAGTGCCCTCGGGCGCCGCCTCGTTGCACGGCCACTGGATGCTGCCCAGCCGGTCGAGTTTCTCGTAGGAGACCCCGGCGAAGGTGGGCGTCAGGCGCGCAATCTCGTCCATGATCTCCGACGGATGGCGGTAGTCCATCGGATAGCCAAGCGCTCTCGAGAGCAGCACGGTGACCTCCCAGTCGGCATACCCGGCACGCGGCGGCATCACCTGGCGGACGCGCGAGATGCGCCGCTCGGCATTGGTGAAGGTTCCATCCTTCTCCAGGAACGAGGATCCGGGCAGGAAGACATGCGCGAACTTCGCCGTCTCGTTCAGGAACAGGTCCTGCACGATCACGCACTCCATCGCCGCCATGGCGCTCGCGACGTGATGGGTATCGGGATCGGACTGCACGAAATCCTCTCCCTGCACGTACATCCCGCGGAACGTGCCGTCAAGCGCCGCTTCGAACATGTTCGGGATGCGCAGACCCGGCTCCGGATCGAGCGACACGCCCCAGGCCTGTTCGAACAGTCCGCGCGCCTGCGGATCGGACACGTGCCGATAGCCGCTGAACTCGTGCGGAAAGGAGCCCATGTCACATGAGCCCTGCACGTTGTTCTGGCCGCGCAGCGGGTTGACCCCGACGCCCTCGCGGCCCAGGTTGCCGGTCGCCATGGCGAGATTGGCGAGCGCCATCACCGCAGTCGATCCCTGGCTGTGCTCGGTCACACCGAGGCCGTAATAGATCGCACCGTTGCCGCCCGTGGCGTAGAGACGCGCAGCGCGGCGCACCTGCTCGGGCGCCACGCCGGTGACCTCGGCGAGCGCCTCGGGGGAATTGCGCGCCTCGGAGACGAACGACTTCCAGCGCTGATACGACGGCAGCTCGCAACGCTCGGCGACGTACGGCTCGCGCGTCAGTCCCTCGGTCACGATGACGTGCGCAAGCGCATTGAGCACCGCCACGTTGGTGCCCGGCCGCAGCTGCAGATGCAGGTCCGCTGCGATATGCGGACTGCGCACCAGACCGATGGCGCGCGGATCGATGACGATCAGCTTGGCGCCCTCGCGCAGCCGGCGCTTCATCTGCGAGGCGAATACCGGATGACCATCGGTCGGATTCGCGCCGATGACCAGAATCACATCGGACTCGGCGACCGAGGTGAACGCCTGCGTACCAGCGGACTCCCCGATCGTGCTCTTCAGGCCGTAGCCGGTGGGCGAATGACACACGCGTGCGCAGGTATCGACGTTGTTCGTTCCGAACGCTGCGCGCACCAGTTTTTGCACCAGGAAGGTCTCCTCGTTGGTACAGCGCGAGGAGGTGATGCCGCCGACCGAATCGCGGCCATAACGCGCCTGGATGCGGCGGATCTCGCCGGCGGCATGCGCGATCGCCTCCTCCCAGGACACCTCTTGCCACGGGTCGTGGATGTTGGCGCGGATCATGGGCTTCAACTGCCGATCGGCGTGCGTTGCGTAGCCGTAGGCGAAGCGCCCCTTGACGCAGGCGTGACCGTGGTTGGCATGCCCGTTGCGGTTCGGCACCATGCGCACGACTTCGGGAGCCTCGTTCGTGCCACCGACCTCGGCGGTGAAGCTGCAGCCGACACCGCAGTAGGCACACGTGGTGGTCACCGCGCGGGTGCGCGCCAAGCCGTGCGTGAGCGATTTTTCACTCAGTGCCGCCGTCGGGCAGGACTCGACACAGGCGCCGCACGAGACGCACTCGGACTCCAGGAACGGCTGCGCCTGGCTCGCGACGATCTTCGAATCGAAGCCGCGCCCCTGCACCGTGAGCGCGAAGGTGCCCTGAATGTCATCGCAGGCACGCACGCACCGCGAACAGACGATGCACAGTTCGGGATCGAACTGGAAATACGGGTTGCTGCGGTCGACCTCGAGCGGCCGGTGCACCGCACCCGGCGCGTAGGAGCTCTCGGTTACGCCGACCTCTGCGGCCATCGACTGCAGCTCGCAGTGCCCGTCGGCAGCGCAGTTCTCGCACTCGAGCGGATGGTCTGAGACGTAAAGATCGATCACCCCGCGGCGCAGCCGGCTGAGGTTCTGCGACTGGGTGTGCACCTTCATGCCCGCCTCGGCGAGCGTGGTGCACGAGGCCGGGAAGCCCTTGCGCCCCTCGATCTCGACCAGGCACAGCCGGCACGAGCCGAATGCCTTGAGCGTGTCGGTCGCGCAAAGCTTCGGCACCGCGATGCCGGCGAGGGCCGCGGCCCGCATCAGCGAGGTGCCGGCCGGTACGCTGATCGCGTGGCCGTCGATCTCCAGGCTGACCGGTGCGCCCGCTGCGGCCGGCGCCGGCGTGCCGTGATCGTGATAGTCGATTGCAAACATGCTGAACGCCTCCGACGGCGGCGACGGCGGCGCTCGGCGCCGGCCGCGACCGCAGATCCATCATTGCTGCGCGCGTGCGGTGAAATCGCCCCGAAAGTGCTTCAGGGCGCTCTGCACCGGAAACGGTGTCATGCCGCCGAGGCCGCACAGCGACCCCTGCAGCATCAGCTCGCACAGCTCCTGAAGCCGCTCGAGCGCGCGCTCCTCCCCGCCACCGGCGAGGATCTCATCGAGCAGCTCGACGCCGCGGGTCGAGCCGATGCGACACGGGGTGCATTTGCCGCAGGACTCCACGGCACAGAAGTGCATCGCGTAACGCGCCATGCGCGCCATGTCCACGGTGTCGTCGAACGCGACGATGCCGCCGTGGCCGAGCATCGCGCCGCTCGCGGCGAGCGCCTCGTAATCGACCGGCAGATCGAACTGCGCGGCCGGCACGTACGCCCCGAGCGGACCGCCGACCTGCACGGCGCGGATCGGCCGGCCACTCGCCGAGCCGCCGCCGTAATCGTAGAGCAGCTCGCGCAGCGTCAGACCGAACGCGCGCTCGATCAGTCCGCCGCGCTTGATGTTGCCGGCGAGCTGCAGCGGCAGCGTGCCACGCGACTTGCCGGTGCCGAAATCGGCGTAGAACTGCGCGCCGCGCTCGAGGATCAGCGGCACGGTGCCCAGCGTGATGACGTTGTTGACCACCGTGGGGCGGCCGAACAGGCCCCGCACCGCCGGCAACGGCGGGCGCACGCGCACCTCTCCGCGCCGGCCCTCCAGGCTCTCGAGCATGGAGGTCTCCTCGCCGCAGATGTATGCGCCCGCCCCGAGGCGCACCTCGAGCTCGAAGCGCTGTCCGCTGCCGAGCACGTCGCTGCCGAGATATCCGGCCTCGTAGGCGGCCGCGATGGCCTGGGTCAGCGTGCGCCAGGCGTGCGGGTATTCGGCCCGCAGATAGATGTAGCCCTGGGTCGCGCCGACGGCGATGCCGGCAATGGTCATGCCCTCGATCAGGCTGAGCGGGTCGCCCTCCATCAGCATGCGGTCGGAGAACGTGCCGGAGTCGCCTTCATCGGCGTTGCAGGTGACGTACTTCTGGCCCGTCGGCTGCTCGAGCACCGTCTTCCACTTGATGCCGGTCGGAAACGCCGCCCCGCCGCGCCCGCGCAGTCCGGAGCGGGTGATCTGCTCGACGATGGCAGCGGGGTCCATCGAGAGCGCGCGGCGCAGTCCCGCATAGCCGCCGTGCGCCAGATAATCCGCGACGCTGCTCGGATCCGTGATGCCGACCCGTTGGAACGTCAGGCGCTGCTGGCCGCTGAACCACGGCAGCGACTCGATCGCTCCGAGCGCGAGGCGGTGTGCGCCGCCCTCAAGCCAGCCGGCCTCGAACAGACCGGGGACATCCGCGGCGCTGACCGGTCCGTAGGCGAGCCGGCCGCGCGGGCCGTCCACTTCCACCAACGGCTCGAGCCAATAGGCACCCCGTGATCCGTTGCGCACCACGGTGAGATCGATGCGCCGCACACTCGCCTCGCGGCGGATCGCGCGGCAGACCGCTTCGGCGCCGAGCGCGAGCGCGCCGGAGTCACCGGGGACGTAGAGGGTGGTCATTCGGCACCGCCTGCGCCGGCTGCGGCCTCCTCGAGCAGCGCATCGAGGCGCTGCGGCGTGACCCGTCCGTGCGGCTCGCCGTCGAGCAGCAGCGCCGGGGAAC
>JAJZSQ010000097.1 GCA_021849615.1 Pseudomonadota bacterium | reverse complement strand
TATCTCAGCGAATTTCTGGTCGGGGCGCTCGATGCCGCGACCCGTCACGGCGTGCAGCTGGTGCTGGAGAAGTGCGAGATGACGCCGGCGGCGTCGCGCCGCGCGGTGCGCCGCCTGGTCGCCGGCGGCGTCGTGGGTGTGGTGCTGCCGCCGCCGCTGTGCGAAGCAGCGGTGATCCGCGCGGAGCTGCAGGCCGCGCGTATGCGCATCGTGGCCGTGGCTGCGGGCCGCCCGCCCGCCGATGCGATGTGCGTGAGCATCGACGATTTCGAGGCGGCCCGCGAGATGACCCGATATCTGCTCGCGCTCGGTCACACCCGGCTCGGCTTCATCAAGGGGCACCCGAATCAGACCGCGAGCGAGGAGCGCTGGCGGGGTTTTGCGGCGGCCGTCGAGGAACATGGGCACCTGCCCGAGCCGCGGGTCGAGCAGGGCTTCTTCACCTTCCGCTCAGGTCTCGACGCGGCCCGCAAGCTCCTCGCCGTCGAACCGCTGCCGACCGCGATCTTCGCCAGCAACGACGACATGGCGGCAGCCGTCATGGCTGAGGCGCACCGGCGCGGTCTCGAAGTGCCGAACGATCTGACCGTGGTCGGTTTCGACGACAGCCTGATCGCGGCGAACATCTGGCCGGGACTGACCACCATCCATCAGCCGATCGCGCAGATGGCCGGAGAGGCGGTCGACATGTTGGTCGCCGCGGTGCGCGGCGGACGACGCGGTGCGGACGCCGAGCCGGTGCACCGCCAGGTTGCCCACGAGCTGATTACACGCGAGTCGGCGGCACGCCCGCGAAGCACCGCCTGAGGCACACCGCCGCTTGACAAGACCGGCCCCCGGGAGACATGGTAGCGATACCAAAATGAGGGGGTTCCGATGAGCAAGGGCAATACCGGGCTCGTGGTGGCGCTGACCGCCGCGGCGACCTTGGGCGGGCTGCTGTTCGGCTACGACACGGCCGTGATCTCGGGCGTGACGAGCGCGATTACGCATAATTTCGTGACCCCGCGCCATCTGAGCACTGCGGATGCGAACTTTCTCTCCGGCCTCGCCATCTCGATCGCGCTGCTCGGCTGCGTGCTCGGCGCGGCCGTTGCCGGTCCGGTCTCGACGCGCATCGGGCGCCGGGCGGGACTGCTCATCGCCGGGGTGCTGTTCCTCGTCTCCTCGCTCGGCGCGGGGTATCCGGAGTTCTTCTGGAGTCTCTTTGGCGCGGTCGGTGACCGCGCGTTGCCGGCCTTCCTCTTCTACCGCGTGATGGGCGGTACGGCGATCGGCATGGCCTCGATGCTCGCCCCGATGTATATCGCCGAAGTCGCTCCGCCCGAGACGCGCGGTATGCTGGTGACGTTCCAGCAGATCGCCATCGTGGTCGGCATCAACCTGGTGTACTTCGTCAATTGGCTGATCCAGTCCGGTCACAGCCGCACTTATCTGCTCGAGACCGCCTGGCGGCATATGCTCGCCTCAGCGGCGATTCCGGCCGCGCTGCTCATCGTGTTCATGCTGCTGGTGCCGGAGACCCCGCGCTTCCTGGTGCTGAAAGACCGCGACGCGGAGGCGCTCGCGCTGCTGAAGAGGCTCGTGGGCACCGACAGTGCGCAATCGACGCTGAGCGAAATCAAGGCGACGCTGGTCGAACATACCCGCCCGCTGCTCTCATTCGGCGTGCTGGTGCTGGTGGTCGGCGTGGCGCTGTCGGCTTTCCAGCAGCTGGTCGGCATCAATGCGGTGCTGTACTACGCCCCGCATATGTTCGAGAACATGGGCGCATCGACCAATCAGGCGTACTGGGAGTCCGCGACCTTCGTCGGGGTGACGATGACGGTGTTCACGCTGGCGGCGACGTTCACGGTCGATCGGCTCGGGCGCAAGCCGCTGCTGGTGGCCGGCGCGTTCGTGATGGCCGCTGCGATGATCGTGATCGGCCTGCTATTCGACCTGCATCTGGTGAGCGCCGGTGGCCATGTTGCGGCCGGGCACGCGAGCGGTGCGTCCTATCTGGCGATTGCCGCGGTCGTGCTCTACATCATGGGCTTCTCGTTCTCCTGGGGCCCGGTCGTGTGGGTGATGCTCGCGGAGATTTATCCGAACTCGATCCGCGGCAAGGCGATGTCGATCGCAATCGGCGCGCAGTGGATCATGAACTTCATCGTCTCGCTGACGTTCCCGATGCTCGATGGCAGCGCGTATCTGAATCGGCACTTCAACCACGGCTTCGCCTACTGGCTCTATAGCGCCGGGGCCATCCTGGCCGGGCTGTTCGTGCTGCGCTTCGTGCCCGAGACCAAGGGCCGCACGCTCGAGTCGATCCAGGAACTGTGGCACCCGGCGGCGGGCCGTCCCGCTCGGGCCGAGGAGCCCGCCGCCTCCTGAGACTGGGCAGCGGATACCTCGGTTGTCGGAGGGATGCCCTCGGGGGATGGACTGAGGTACGCTGGAGCCCATTGAGGCGAGGGCCGCTGTGGAACCCGCAGCGGTGCTCGCCGTCTACCCGTGATTGCCAGCGGCTCTCTTCGTGCGTGCGGATATCCTGCGGGAGTCCATCTCCTGGCAGATCCGGGCCGGCCGTCGGCCCGAGCGCGGCGCAGCGGGCGCCGCGAAGGAGAGCTCATGATGCGCCGCCGCGATTTTCTGCAGACGACCCTTGCCGCCGGTACTGCCGCTCTGAGCTGGACGCTGTTGCCGCCGATGAGTGCGCGCGCGGCGGACAGCGACCTCGTTGAGGTCACTCTCGAAGCGCGACCGTACCGCTACCCGGTGGCCACCGGGGCAAACTTCACGGGGCTTGCGTACAACGGGCAGGTGCCCGGTCCACTGCTGCGCGTGCGGTACGGGCAGTCGTTCCGGGCCCGCTTCGTCAATCACACCGGATCGGCGAGCACCATCCACTGGCACGGCATGATCCTGCCGAACGACATGGATGGCGTTCCGTATGTCACGCAGGTGCCAGTGCCGGACGGCGGGGAGTTCATCTACACCTTCAAGCCCGATCCGCCGGGGTTCCGGTGGTATCACTCGCACGTCGGTGATCAGGATGCGCGCGGGCTGTTCGGGGCGTTTCTGGTCGAGGATCCGCGTGAGCCGCGCGCCGACGTCGAGGTGGTGCTGATTCTGCACGATGTGCCCGATCTGCACAGCCTGCACGCCGCGCTCGCCGGCAAGAGCGATGCGCCGATGTATCTGCCGCCCGGTCTGACTGCAACGGGCATGCGGGCGCAGTCACCCCAGCCGCGCATGAGTGGCATGAGTGGCATGAGTGGCATGGGCGGCATGGGCGGCATGGGCGGCATGAATTCGTCCGCCGGACCGATGCGGATGGGGGACGCGCTGAAGTACCTGTCGCATTGCATCAGCGGAGCGGCATACCCGCATACCCGGCCGCTGATCGTCAAAGTCGGGCAGACCGTGCGGCTTCGCATCCTGAATGCGAGTCCGACCCTGACGCATTACGTGCGCCTGGCGGGCCATGAGTTGCGGGTCACCCACAGTGATGGTAATCCGCTCCTGCGCCCCGTGACGGTCGATGCGTTGCGTATTGGCGTCGCGGAACGCTACGACGCCTGGTTCGAAGTGACCCGTCCGGGCACCTGGTTGCTCGAGAGCCTCATGGGCGCGGACGGCGGACGCCGCCAGGCGATGGTGATCCGCACGGCCGAGGCGGCTGCCCATCCGCTGCAGGTTCCGCCGCAGTCACTCGCCGGTGCGAAGTTGTTCACGTACGGACTTGCCGGTGACGGCGTTGCGCTCGCGGCGGGTGCGTCCGATCCGTTCGCGCCGGTGAACGTACGGCGCACGCTGCTGCTGGGCGGTGGGACGCCGGACAATCCGCACTGGACCATCGACGGGAAGATCTGGCCGCATACGCCCAAGATCGACGTCCGGCACGGCGATTGGGTCGAGATCGCCTTCAAGAATCCGACGGATATGAGTCACCCGATGCACCTGCACGGACACGTGTTCGAACTCGTCGAGGTGTCTGGAGAGCGGCTGCGTCGCCCGCTCGCGAAGGACACGACACTCGTGCCCGCCGGCGGGACGGCGACGTGGCGGTTCCGGGCCGACTCACCGCCGGGCCGCTGGCTGCTGCACTGTCACAACCTCGTGCACATGATGGATGGCATGGTCACCGAAGTCGATTACGTGCACCGCGCCTGAGCGACGCGTCCAGTTTCGGCGAGTTCCGCACGGCGCGGCGCAGTAGGCTCCTGCCGTCCTTGAACTCAGGAGCCGCCGATGGACTTTCGAATTACCGGACTGTCGCCGGAGCAGTTTGCTCCGTTCATGGGTTTGGATGCGCGCGAGTTGGCGCGCCGCGGCGCCCGGCGCGTCATCGCCGATCGCGAACGCGGCTTTCCGGACCGGATCGAACTGCGTGAGGCCAATCCAGGTGAGTCGGTGCGGCTCGTCAATTATCTGCATCAGCCCGCAGCAACGCCGTATCGCTCCAGTCATGCAATCTACGTCCTGGAAGGGGCGTCCCGGCGCTACGACCGGATCAACGAAGTGCCGGCGCTGTTTCGTACCCGCGTGATGTCGGTGCGCGCATTTGATCACGATGACATGATGATCGACGCTGACATTGCTGCGGGAACGGAACTCGAAGGCCTGATCGAGAGGCTGCTGGCCGACTCGCGCACGAGTTATCTGCACGCCCATTACGCCAAGCATGGCTGCTTCGCCGCGCATATCGGGCGGGCGTAGCCACTGACGGCAGACTCAGGTCCGCCCGCCGACCTCGTCGATGTGGCGCAGCATGTCGGCCGGATCCTCGTAGACGCGTATCGCACCGCCGCGCTCGAGTTCGTCCTGGCCATAGCCGCCGGAGAGCAGTCCGACGCCGAGTCCGTGCGCGCGGCGGGCGGCTAGCATGTCCCAGATGCTGTCTCCGACGATGACGGCAGAATGGATGTCGCTGCCGAGGCGGTCGGCTGCCGCGATGAACAAATCCGGATCGGGCTTGGCGTGCGCGACGTCATCGCGGGTCACGACCGTGGCGGTCGCCGGGTCGATGCCGAGGGCGCGCAGGTTGTGCTGCGCCGAAATCATCCGTCCGCTGGTCGCGATCGCCCACGGGAGTTTCGCCGCCGTGAGGTATGCCAGCAACTCCGTCGCGCCGGGCAACGGACGTATCCACGGCACCAGGCGGGCGTAGGCCTCGGCGTGCCGGCGCTGCAGCGTCTCGAGCAGATCCGGGGTGATCGGCACGGACACCTCGCGCAGCAACATCTCGGTGAACAGTCCGCCGCTCATGCCGATGCGCCGGTGGATGCGCCACACCGACAGCTCGATCCCGGCGGCATGCAGCGCCTGCTGCCATGCCAGGACATGCTGGTACACGCTGTCCACCAGCGTGCCGTCGAGGTCGAACAGAAAACTGACGTCGCGGCGGGGCAAGGGCGATACTCCGGGTCGGGGTGCCCGCGGATTATCCGTGACCGGCCGGACCGGTGGCAACGGCACCGTCGCAGAGCAGCCCGCGGGTCAGAACGGTTCGCTCGCCGGCGCCGGCTCGGGAGTCTTATCCGGGCGCTCGGTCAGCGTCGCTTCCGTCAGCAGCAGCACGCTGGCGACCGACACGGCGTTCTCGAGGGCGGTGCGCACGACTTTCACCGGATCGACGATCCCGGCGGCATACAGATCGACGAAGCGGTTGGTGGCGGCATCGAAGCCGACGTTCGCGCTGCCGGTGAGCATCCGGTCGACCACCACACCGCCGTCGGCCGCAGAGTTCTCTGCGATCTGGCGCGCCGGCGCCTCCAGTGCGCGGCGCAGGATCTGCACGCCGGTGCGCTCGTCTCCCGAACACGCACCCTCGGCGGCGAGCACCGCGGTGCTGCAGCGCAGCAGCGCCAGCCCGCCGCCCGGTACGATCCCCTCGGCGACCGCCGCCTTGGTGGAACTGATCGCATCATCGAGCGCTTCCTTGCGCGCCTTCATTTCGGATTCCGAGGGCGCGCCGACCTTGATGACCGCCACGCCGCCGGCAAGCTTGGCGAGCCGCTCCTTGAGCTTGTCGCGATCGTAATCGCTGGCGGCGTCTTCGATTTCTTTGCGCAGCATGCCGATGCGCGCCGCGATGCGGGTCTTGTCGCCCGCTCCGCCGATGAGCGTGGTGGTGTCCTTGTCGATCACGATGCGCCGCGCGTGGCCGAGCTGCGCGAGCTTCGTGTCTTCGAGTTTCAGTCCGAGCTCCTCGGACACGACTTCTCCGCCGCACAACGCCGCGATGTCCGCGAGCAGCGCCTTGCGCCGCTCGCCGAACCCGGGCGCCTTGACCGCGCAGCTCTTCAGCACGCCGCGGACCTGGTTGACGATCAGCGTGGCGAGCGCCTCACCCTCGATCTCCTCGGCCAGCACCAGGATCGGGTGGGCGGCCTTGGCCACCTGTTCGAGCAGCGTCAGCAGGTCTTTGAGTACCGCGAGCTTCCGATCGCACATCAGGATGTACGCATCCTCGAGCACCGCCTGCATGCTCGAGGGATCGGTGACGAAGTAGGGGGAGAGATACCCCCGGTCGAACTGCATTCCTTCGAGCACCTCGAGGCTGGTCTCGATGGTCTTGGACTCCTCGACGGTGATGACCCCGTCGCCACCGACTTTCTCCATCGCGTCGGCGACCAGCTCGCCAATCACCGCGTCGTTGTGTGCCGAGATCGTCGCCACCTGCACCCGCTCCTGGCGACGCTCGAGCGGCTTCGCCATGGACTTCAGCGCGCCGATGGCCGCGGCGAGGGCGCGATCCAGGCCTCGTTTCAAGTCGACCGCGCTCGCACCGGCCGCCACATTGCGCACGCCCTCGGCATAGATCGTCTGCGCCAGCAGCGTCGCGGTGCTGGTACCGTCGCCGACCCGCTCGCCGGTTTTCTCGGCCGCCTGGCGCAGCATCTGCGCCCCGAGGTTCTCCTCCGGGTCCTCGAGCTCCATCTCCTTCGCGATGGTCACCCCGTCGTTGCACACGATGGGGGCGCCCCATTTCTTCTGGATGAGCACCGATTTGGATTTCGGCCCGAGCGTGATGCGCACGGCATCGGCCAGCTGCGTGGTGCCGCGCAGGATCTTCTCGCGCGCGGCTGATCGGAACAACACTTGCTTGGCCGTCATCAGACACTTCCCCGAAGAGCGCGCGCCGAAGCGCAGCCCCGCCGCAGGGAGCCTAGGGAAGTCCGCGCCGCACGGCCATCCGTACTAGTGCGCATTCCGGGGACGAGCTGCGCGAGCGACGGTGACGCATGATCTGCCCGTTTCCGAGCGGTCTGCAGCCGAAGGTCCGCGCATTGTCTGCACTCAACAAACACCACGCCGCAGCAGTCCATGCCGCTAGCGCGGCCACCGTCAACGTGCGTGTGCGCAATCTGGCGCAGATGTTCAATTTGCTCGACGCCTCGCCGTTCTGGGATCGCGATCTTGACGTGCACGCCGCAGATTTCATCGAGGAGGAGTTTCGTGAGAACCGCGCCGCCGCACAGTGGCACCTGTACGTGCACGCCAGCGAAGGCGAGGACCTGGCCGCGGATCTGCAGCCGGCCCTGGAGCATTACTACACCCGCATGGCCCATTCGACGGCCCTGCGCCTGCGCGACCAGCTGCGCCTCGGTGAGCTGGCGCTGCTCGGCGGGCTGGTGATCTTTCTGCTCAGCATGAGCGCCCGCGGCATCCTGACGCATGTGGTGGCGCACGGGTTGTCGCGGTTGCTCGACGAAGGACTGATCATTCTGGCCTGGCTTGCGTTGTGGCGGCCCGTGGAGACTCTCGTCTACGGTTGGGTTCCCCTGTATCGCCAGCGGCGGATGTATCAACGTCTGGCGGCGATCAAGGTGACGGTTCGCATGGAGCATGCGCACTCAGATGCGCTGAACGTCGCCGCACGCCGACAGGGCGCCGGCGCGGCTGGGCCGCTTGCGGCCCCCGACGCGTCGCGTCGCGCGTGATCCGCACTCAACGTTCGGCGCCAAGCGATTGAAAAGAAACTGACATCCCGCAGCGCGATCATGCCGCACTCGCTGGGCGCGTGCGGTTGCCGTAAATTTTTTTCCTGTCGCTACGGGAACCCACACTGTCTCGGTGACTCAACATAGAGGACGATTGTACTCTCGTCGGGTCGTGTGCCGAGGCGTACACCCCGTCAGTCATTTCACCAGGAGCGGGCGTCATGGCGGCAGAAGGTAATGTGTGGGCGCTGGTATTGGCTGCGGGCGAAGGCAGCCGCTTGAAATCCCTGACCACTGCGCCCTCGGGAACCGCCGTCCCGAAGCAGTTCTGCTCGCTGTTCGATGGACCGCCGCTGCTGCACGAGGCGCTGCGTCGCGCCCAGGCGCTCACAGACGAGGCATTCACCTGTGCGGTGGTCGCGGCGCATCATCGCCGCTGGTGGCAGGATGCGCTTGCGCCCCTGCCGCCGCAGAACATCATCGTGCAGCCGCGCAACTGCGGCACGGCGGTCGGCATCCTGTTGCCGTTGCTGCACATTCTGGCGCGTGATCCTCAGGCGCAAGTCGTGCTGTTGCCCTCCGACCATCTGGTGCAGCACGAGTCTGTGCTGGCCGAATCGTTGGCTGCGGCGCTTGCGCAACTGCCGTGGCGAGCCCATCAGACGCTGCTGATGGGCATCGAGCCGGAGGAGGCGGATCCGGAGCTCGGCTACATCGTGCCGGGCGAAGCGGATGTGCGTGGCGCCATGCGCGTGCGCCGCTTCGTCGAGAAACCGCAGCTCGCCGAGACTCGGGATCTGATCCGCGGCGGGGCGTTGTGGAACGCATTCATCGTGGTGGCCAGCGCTCAGGCGCTGCTCGAGCTGCTTCGGGCACGCATTGCCGCCGTCGTCGCGGCGATGGAGCTGGCCGTGGCCGCCGATCGTGACCAGCCGCAAGCGTGCGCGGTGGCGGCCCTCTACGAGCAGTTGCCCACGGTGGACTTCTCGCGCGAGATCGTCGCAGGGCAGGAGGATGCGTTCCGCGTCGTCGCGGTGCCGAAGTGCGGCTGGAGTGATCTCGGCACGCCGCAGCGGGTTGCCGAAGCACTGCGGCGGGTGCCGCGGCCAGAGAGCAGTCCGCGTCTGCGTTCAGGCGTCGCCTTCCTGAGCCTCGCCGCGCAACATCACCGGCTGCACATCCAGCACGGCGCTGCGGGCGCCTGAAGTCCTGCGCGGTGCCCGTTGCTGCGGGCGTGTGCGCTCAGCGGCGCTGAGTGCGTACGCTGTCGAGCGCGCCAGCCATCCCGCCAATCAGCGAACCGACCACCGCGCCGGCGGTGGTGAGCGTACCCACGGCGCCGAACAGCGGCAGTGCGGTGAGCACCGCAACGCCGGCGGAGGCACCGAGGGCGACATTTTTCAGCAGTGAGACGATGTTCATCGGCTCGGTCTCGGTCTGAAGGGTCATGGTCCAACATGCTAGCCGACCCAGGCGGGCGGCGCATCTGCACCGCACGGGGGCGCAAGCTCGGCAGTTGCCGCGTCGCAGGAATTCTCTTTTGCGCGCCGGACCGGCGATGCCGCGGGCGAGGGAGCGGCAGGATGCGCCGCTCCCAACGCCTGCGGGATTCACAGCCGGATCAGACCAGATGGCCGCGGTGGCGGACCGGTGCGGGGGGCGCCTGCGGCACGGCCACCCGGGGCAGCAATACGATCACGCGCGTCGGCATCGGGATCGCCTGCAGCGGAATGACCGGTTGCAGGAAGCGCACCTCGAGCGGCAGACCCTGCCCGGACAGCGGCAGCAGCGGCGGGCCGAACATCGCCGGCACCGGCATCTGCGGCAGCATCTGCCCGCTGAGCGCGGCCTGGATGAGCCGCATCTGCTGCATCTGGGCCTGTAGGGCACGGAACTGCGCCATCACCCAGGCGGGCATGGGCGCACCCGCGCTGCGGGTTTCGGACACCTGGACCATGGCCGCGCCGTTCGGCCCGCGCCACCGCCAGGTGTGCACCTGGACCGGCCCGGCGGCGGTGTGCACCACTTGCACGACCTCCCGCAGCGGGACGGTGCGTGAGCCGACGCGGATGAACATCGGCTCCGCGGCCAGTGCGAGGGCCGGCAGGGCGATGCCCGCAAGGGCTACGGCAAGCACTCTCTTACGCATAGACACCTCCTTGAAACGTGAAACGGGCGGCTCTGCGGGAGCCGAACCCGCAAGTTCGACCGTGCCGACGGCCAAGAGTTTCCGGGCGGTGCGGCGCAACTGTATTCCTGCCCCCAGGGTGCGAGCGCAGCGCCTTGGCTCGGCGTGCAGCCGAGGGCGAGACTGTGCGGCTTGCGGCCCCGCTGCGCCCGCGTTTGCCCGGTTGCCAGCGGGAGTGGATCTG
>JAJZSQ010000096.1 GCA_021849615.1 Pseudomonadota bacterium | reverse complement strand
GCTTGCGCCGCGGCCCGAGGGGACGCTGCCCCCGTGGCAATGCGCCCGAGCACTTCTCCGGGCGTCACCTCTTCGCGTTCCCCCTTCAAGACCTCGGTGAGCAGGCCCGACGCCGGTGCGGCGACTTCCACGGTCACCTTGTCGGTCTCCAGCTCGATCAGCGGCTCATGCGCGCTCACCGGTTCACCGGGCGCCTTCAGCCAGCGCAGCAGTTGCGAGCGGGTGCCCTCCTCCTGTTCCTCGGGGGCCCGGATCTCCACGATCTCGTTCGACATGAGTTACACGCTCGCGAGCGCGCGGATGGCGCGCGTGATGGATTCGACGCCGGGAACGGCGGCCTCGAGCAACACCGGCGCATGCGGGCTCGGGATATCCGGCATGGTCAGCCGCTCGATCGGCGCATCCAGACTGAAGAACGCCTCCCTGGCGAGCACGGCGGCCACTTCGGCACCGAATCCCGCCGTGAGGGTGTCCTCGTGCACGATCAGGCAGCGGCGCGTCTTGCGCACCGAGGCCAACACCGCCTCGCGGTCCCAGGGCGCGAGCGTGCGCAGGTCGAGCACCTCCACGAGCACCTCCGAGGCCTGGGCGGCCCGTTCACAGCGCTCGACCATCGCGCCCCAGGTCACCACCGTGAGCTCCGATCCCTCGCGCACGCAGTGCGCCTTGCCGAAGGGCACGACGTAGTCATCGCCCGGGTAGGGCCGCCGCGCCCAGGCACCATCGAGCAGCGCGCGGTGCTCGAAGAACACCGTCGGCTCGTTGCCGCGCAGCGCCGCGCGCAGCAGGCCGACGGCGTCCTCGGCGTTCGACGGCACGGCGACCTGCCAGCCGATGCCATGCGCCCAGGCCACCTCGTTGGTCTGGCTGTGCCAGGGATCGCCGCACTTGAAGAACCCGCCCGGGATGCGCACCACCATCGGCGCGGCGAAGCGGTTCGCCGTGCGCCAGCGCATGGTGCCGCAGTCGTTCATCTGCTCGGTGGCCGGATCGGCATACTTGCGAAACTGGATCTCCGGCACCGGCAGGAGTCCCGCGAGCGCCATCCCGACGGCCCGACCGATGATGCCTTCCTCCGAGAGACTGGTGTCGAACACCCGGTCGGCACCATGTTTCTCCTGCAGACCGAGCGTCGCGCCGTGCACACCGCCCTTCGGTCCGACGTCCTCGCCGAACACCACCATGCGCGGATTGACCGCGAGCTCGGCATCGAGCGTGCGGCGGATCGCCGTCAGCATGTTGATGCGGGTCGGCTCGGGGTGGGCTTCGGGATTCGCACGCGGCGGCGCGATGCCGAGCGGGGCGAGCCCGCCCTGCTCCTGCAGCTGCGGCCGGCCAGCGGCATCGGACTCGGTGAACACGTGCCGGGTGATCCCGGTCGCATCCGGCAGCGGGCGCTTCAGGGCCCGCTCGACGGCCTGTTCGACCTCACGCTCGGCCGTCTCGCCGATCTCCCGCCACTCGCGCTCGCTCATGCGCTCGGGCACGAGGTAGCGCTCGAGGCGGCGCAGCGGATCGCCGGCACGCTCGCGCGCAATGATCTCCGCAGTCTTGTAGGCCTGCGTATCCTGGCCGGAGTGTCCGCTCAGGCGCGGCACCGTCAGGCGCAGCAGCGCCGGTGCGCGCTGCTCGCGCACGAAACCGACGGCCTCCCCGATGCGCGCCGCGGCGTCGTGTGGATCGGCGCCATCGCCCTCGAAGAGGGTCAGTCCCGAGAACGACCGCAGGTTCGCCGCAATGTTGCCGCCCGGGGTCTGCATGCGCGAGCTGACCGAGATGCCGAACCCGTTGTCCTCGATGTAGATGAGCAGCGGCAGCTTCAGTGTGGTCGCCATGGTGAGCGCCGACCAGAACCCCCCGGTCGCCACCGATGCATCCCCGCCCAGCACGACCGCGATGCTGCGCTCGTACGCCGCATCCCCGAGGACGTCGCGGTGATACCCGATCGCCTGCGCCCAGCCGGCCGCCGGCGTGTACTGCGCGCCGACACCGCCGCAGGCCGGAAGGACCGTCGCCCCGCCGCGGGCGGGCTTGTTGAACACCACGCCGATGTCCCGGCCGTCGCTGAACGATCCGGCGCGGGCCAGCGGTCCGGCGGCGGCGTCCTCCAGATCGACGCCGAGGGCGAGCATCATCGGACGGGAGCGGTAGTACACCGTCACCGCATCGTGTGGATCCGTCAGCTGCAGCCCGAGCAGGATCTGCGCCAGATCGTGGCCGCGCGCGGAGAACTGGTAGAGCACCTGGCGCGCCGGCAACAGCCGCGTCTCCTCGATGTCATCGAGCGCCCGCGAGTGGCGCAGCAACCGCGTGACGCGGTGCCAGTCGGGCTCAGACGCCGGTGCGCGCTCGTGTCCGGCCCGGGCCGGGGACTTGGCAGGTACCGCCATGGAAACTCCCCCAATGAGTCAATCCGATAAGCGTATGCCCTCATTCGGGAAATAGGCTTGCCTTTATTGCTCGCGTTTTCCATGTTCTAGCAATATTATTGCTCATTCGGTCCCACTGGAGCCCGTCCGTGTCCCGCCCCCTCGATCGGATCGACCGCCGCATCCTCGCGACGCTGCAGCTCGAAGCGCGCATCACGAACCAGGAACTCGCCAAGCGGGTCGGGCTGTCACCGGCCCCGTGCTGGCGTCGGCTGAAGCGGCTGGAGAGCGAAGGGATCATCGCCGGGTATGCGACGCTGCTGTCGGCCCCGGCGATCGGGCTGCCCGTGCAGGCCTATGCCCAGGTGTCGCTCGAGAATCACCACGGCGAGACCGTCGCGGCGTTCGACCGGCTGGTGCGCGACCGTCCCGAAGTCCTCGAATGCCACTCGATGAGCGGCACCAACGATTATCTGCTGCGCATCGTCGCGGCCAGCATGGAGGCGTACGAGCACTTTCTCTCCACGTACCTGCTGCAGCTGGCGGCGGTCCGCTCGGTCAACACCAGCTTCGTGCTGCGCACGAAGAAATTCACCACACAGCTGCCGCTGGCGTAAGTCCGCTCAGGCCCGCGCACCGAACAGCCGCCGGCCGAACCGAAACAGCGGCCAGCCGGTCAGCAGGATCGCCCCGCCGGCGAGTGCAAGCGCCGGCTGCAGCGCCGCCACCCGCACCGCCACGGCGAGCAGACACAGGATGTACAACGCCGGCAGCAGCGGATAGCCCCACATGGCAAACCCCGCCGTACCGCCCGCTCGGCGCCGCAACACGAACAGCGTCGAGGCCACCACGGCAAGCGTCACCGTATCGACCAGAATGACGTAATCGAGCAGCTTGGCGAACGAGCCGAGCAGCAGCGCCGGCACCAGCATGGTCAGCCCGAAGAACGCCAGCCCCGCCTCCTGTGCCTGGGTGCTCGGGTTGACGCGCATGAAGGCCGCCGGCAGCGCGCCGTCCTCGGCCATGGCGTAGAACGTGCGCGGCATGTGCACGATGGTCGCGTTGACGAACCCGGCGGCCGAGAGAAACACCACCACCGAGACGACCGCCCGGCCGGCCGGACCGAACAGAGCTCCGGTGAGGGCCGCGGCGACCAGCGGAGCGGCCGCGACACCCGCCGTGCCGAGCACCCGCTGGTAGGCGAGGTTGAGCAGCAGATACAGCGCCACCACCGTCAGCACCCCGGCACCGATCGCCAGCGGGAAGCGCCGCTGCGCGTCCTTCAGATCCGCCCCGAGGTTCATCGTCAGGTGGTAGCCACCATAGGCGTAGAAGCACGGCACCAGCGCCGTGGCGAGACGCAGCAGCGGGGAACTCCGCTCCACTACGGGCAGCACCTGCTCCGGTGCGCGGTGTACGCCGAGCACGAACGCGCAGATCACGAGCGCGGCCATGAGCACGATCTTCAGCACCGACAGCACGTTCTGCGCCCGCGCGCCCATGCGCACGCCACGGTAATTCACCGCCAGTAATAGCAGCATGCTCGCACACGCCAGCACCAGCCTCGTGTGCGCCGTGACGTCCTGCGCCGGCAGGAGAATCGGGGCCAGGTAGTCCGCGCCGATGAACGCCACGCCCGCCGCGCCCGCTCCCTGCATGAGGGTCTGCGACCAGTTCAGCATGAACGCGAGCGCCGGGTGATAACAGTCCGCGACGACGCGATAGTAGCCGCCGGCGCGCGGATGGCGGGCACCGATCTCAGCGAACACGAACGCCCCGATCAGGCTGACCGCCCCGGCGAGCAGCCACGCGGTGAAGAACAAACCGGTGCTGCCCGCGGCGCGCGCCACGATGGCAGGGGTGCGGAAGATGCCGATGCCGACCACCAGACTGAACACCACCATCGCGGTGTCGAAGGTCGAAAGCCGCGCTTCGATGGCCGGCGGCTCACCGGCCACGGAAACACTCCCGAACCTGCTCGGCGAGACGCTCGAACTGCCCGCGCTCGTTGTACAGCTGTGCCGAGATGCGCAGCAGCGGCGCCGGCTCCGGGAACAGCCAGGTCTCGATGCCGCGCGCACGGAACCAGTCGTGCAACTGCGGGCAGTCGAGCCCCTCGGCCGGGGCTCCCCGACCCGGGGCCGGCAGCGGCACCGAGGCCATCGAACCGATCATCTGCGCCGGACACGGTGCCGGCAGCTCGAGCGCCTCGAGCAGCAGTGCGCGCGCCTCGAGCGCGAGCGCATGGTTGCGGGCCATCAGTTCCGGCCAGCCCCCGGGCAGTTGTGCGCCGAGATGGCGCAGCGCCACGGGGATGCACAGCCAGGGCGAGGGATCGGCCGTCCCGGTCCAGTCGAACTCCGCCTGCAGTCCGCCGCCGTACCCGTGGCTGATGACCGTCGGGTGCACCTGCGCATGCCGATCGGCGCGCACGTGCAGGAACGCCGCGCCTTTCGGCGCGCACAACCACTTGTGCGCGTTGCCGGTGTAGAAGGATGCGCCCAGACTGCGCAGATCGATCGGCACCATGCCCGGGGCGTGCGCGCCATCGATGAGGGTCAGGACCCCGCGCGCCTCGAGTTCGCTCACCAGCCGCTCGATCGGCATGACCAGCGCGGTCGGGCTCGTGACGTGATCGAGCAGCGCGAGGCGCGTGCGTGGTGTGACCGCCGTGAGCACCGCATCGACGATCTCGGCGGCATCGCCGACGGGAAAGGGCAAGGGCACCGTGACGATCCGCGCGCCGGCACGCGCCGCGACGTACTCGGCGCTCTTGCGGCACGCACCGTAGGTCTGGCTGGTCAGCAGCAGTTCATCGCCCGGGCCGAGCGCCAGGGAGCGCAGGACCGCGTTGACCGCAGTGGTGGCATTGTGGACGAACACCAGGTTGCCCGGATCGGCGCCGAGGAATTCCGCCAGCGTCGCGCGCGCCTGCTCGAGCAGCCCGGGCAGCGCGCCGACGAGAAAATCGACCGGCTCGCGTTCCATCTCGGCACGCAGCCGCGACTGTGCTCGCAACACCGCCGCCGGGCAGGCACCGAAGGAGCCATGATTCAGATACGTGACCGCAGGGTCGAGCCTCCACAGCGAGGCCCATCGGTTCGATGAGACAGTGTGCTCCACTTCGCGCTGCTCCACGGCCGCCCACGGAGGCGCCAGTCTGGCAGGCTCGTGCGTCTGCACACAAGGCATGCGGCTGCGGCGCGCGGCGGGGCCGCGACGCCGACGGCAGCCGCGCTGATCAGTACACCTCGAAGATCCCCGCGGCCCCCATACCCGTGCCGATGCACATGGTGACCATGCCGTAGCCCTTCTGCCCCTTGTGGCGCATGCCGTGCACCAGCGTCGCGGTGCGGATCGCCCCGGTGGCCCCGAGCGGGTGGCCGAGCGCAATGGCGCCGCCGTGCGGATTGACCCTCTGCGGATCGAGGCCGAGATCACGGATCACGGCGAGCGACTGCGCGGCGAAGGCTTCGTTGAGCTCGATCCACTGAAGCGCATCCTGCTTCAGGCCGGCGCGTTTCAACGCCGCCGGGACCGCTTCCTTCGGGCCGATGCCCATGATCTCTGGCGGCACACCTTTGACGGCGAACGTCACGTACCGCGCGAGCGGCGTCAGGTTGTATCGCTTGAGCATCGTCTCGGAGACGAGCAGCACTGCAGCGGCGCCGTCGGAGGTCTGCGAGCTGTTGCCCGCCGTGACACTGCCCTTGGCGTCAAACACCGGCCGCAACTTCGCGAGCGCCTCGAGCGAGCTGTCGGCCCGCGGTCCCTCGTCGTCGGCGAGGTGCTTGACCTCGTGACGCACCTCGCCGCTGGTGAGATCCGCATGCCGATAGGTCACCTCGAGCGGGGAGATCTCGGCGCTGAAGCCGCCGGCGGCACGCGCCGCGAGCGCACGCCGGTGCGATTCGAGGGAAAACGCATCCTGGTCCTCGCGCGAGACTTTCCACTGACGCGCGACCTTCTCGGCGGTGATCCCCATGCCGTAGGCGATTGCGTAGTTCTCCTCGTGCGCGAACACCTGCGGATTGATCGCCACCTTGTTGCCCATCATGGGCACCATCGACATCGATTCCGCGCCGCCGGCGATCACCACGTCGGCCTCGCCGAGGCGGATGCGGTCAGCAGCGATCTGCACGGCATTCAAGCCCGAGGAGCAGTAACGGTTCACCGTCACGCCCGGCACCGTGTCGGGCAGACCGGCGAGCAGCGCCGCGACCCGCGCCATGTTCAGGCCCTGTTCGGCCTCGGGAAACGCACAGCCGACCACCACGTCCTCGATGCTGCCCGGCTCGAGCGCCGGCGCCTGCGCCAGCACGCTGCGCAGGGCATGGACCAGCAGGTCATCGGGGCGGACCTGGCGCAGCATGCCGCGCGGGGCCTTGCCCACGGGGGTGCGCGTGGCGGCAACGATGTAAGCGTCTTGAATCTGTTTCGTCATGACAGAACTCTCTCCTACCGCCTCAATTGCGCAGCGGCTTGCCGGTCTTCAGCGTATGCACGATGCGCTCCTGGGTCTTCGCATTGCCGAGCAGCGCGAGGAAGTGGCGCCGCTCGAGTGCGAGGATCCAGTCCTCATCGACTTCGGTCCCCGCCTCCACGTCCCCGCCGGTCATCACCTCGGCGATGCGCGAGCCGATCTCGAAGTCGTAGGGACTGATGAAGTGCCCCTCGAGCAGGTTCACCAGCTGCGCTTTGATCGAGGCCGCACCGGTGCGCCCGGCGACCGGGAAGCGAGCCCCGGCGAGCGGCGGACGGTAACCGGCCTCGGCCAGTGCGAGCGCCTGCTGCTTCGCGACGTACAACAGCTCATCGGCGTTGAACACCACCGGATCGCTGTCGCGCAGGAAGCCGAGTCGGCGCGCCTCGAGGCCGCTGCCGGCGACCTTGGCGGTGGCGATCGCCATGTAGTAGTCCTTCAGCGCCGCGAACAGATCGCCACGACTCTCGTGCGCCGCGCGACGCGCGAACTCTTTGCAGCCCCCGCCTCCGGGCAGCAGTCCGACGCCGGCCTCGACCAGCCCCACGTACGACTCCAGTGCCGCGACCACCCGGTCGCAGTGCAGCATGAACTCGCACCCGCCCCCGAACACGTAGCCTTGGGTCGCCGCCACCGTCGGGATGAGACTGTAGCGCAGGCGCATGGAGGTACTCTGGAAGCGCCCGATCACCGCCTCGAGCGTCTTCCAGTCGCCGGCGGCGAGCGCCGGGCGCAATGCTTCGAGGTTCGCGCCGACGGAGAACGGCGGTTCGCTCTGCCAGAACACCAGCGCCCGGTAGCGCGTTTCGGCCAGATCGATCGCCTGGTTCAGCCCCTCGAGCGCCTCCGGGGAGATCGAGTGGGCCTTGGTCTTCAGGGAGGCCACGAGTACGCCATCGCCACTTGTGAAGGCCCGCACCGCCCCGTTCTCATAGACCGTCTCGCCGAGCTCGCGCCGCTCCCCGACGAGCGCCACGGGCCACAACTGACGCCGATACACCGGCAGCTCGGAGCGGCCCACCAGGCGCTCTCTGGAGGCATCATAGGATCCCTGCGGCGCATGCACGCCCGTGCGACCGGACTCCAACACCCACGCGGGCAGCGGTGTCGAGGCGAGCGTCTCGCCGGCGCGGATGTCCGCCTCGATCCACCCCGCGACGCGCGCCCAGCCGGCCGCCTGCCACACCTCGAACGGCCCCTGCTTCCAGCCGAAACCCCAGCGCATGGCCAGATCGACGTCGCGGGCCGAGTGGGCAATCTCACCGAGCTGACAGGCGATGTAGTGAAACGTGTCACGCCAGCAGGCCCAGAGAAATTTCGCCTGCGGGTGATCGCTCGAGCGCAGCGCCTCGAGGCGCGCCCCCGCATCTTCGATCTTGAGCATCTCGGTGACAGCCGCATCGGCCTTCTCCCCGGCCGGCACATGCGTGCCGCTCGTCGGGTCGAGCACCAGCAGATCCTGTCCCTTCTTGCGGTAGATGCCCGCCTTGGTCTTGGCCCCGAGCGCACCGGCGCCGATCAGCTGCTCGAGCCAGGGCGGAGAGACGAACAGCCCATGCCACGGATCCTGCGGCAGACCCTCGCGCATGGTGCGCACCACGTGCGCAAAGGTATCGAGGCCGACGACGTCCGCGGTGCGGAAGGTCGCGGATTTCGGCCGCCCGAGGCGCGGTCCGGTCAGATCGTCGACCACATCGAAGCGCAGTTGATATTTGGTCGCGTTGGCGAGCGTGGCGAGCAGCGAGAACACCCCGACGCGGTTGGCCACGAAATTCGGCGTGTCCTTGGCGCGGATCACGCCCTTGCCGAGGGTGGTGACCAGGAATGTCTCGAGATGATCGAGCATCGCCGCGTCCGAGGCGCCGCACGGGATCAGCTCGGCGAGGTGCATGTAGCGCGGCGGGTTGAAGAAATGCACCCCGCAGAATCGCGCCCGCAGCGCCGCCGGACAGGCCTCGGCGAGCGCCTCGATCGACAGCCCCGAGGTGTTGGTGGCGAAGATCGTCCGCGCCCCGAGCGCCGGCGCCACCTTGTGGTACAGGTCGCGCTTCCACTCGAGACGCTCGGCGATCGCCTCGATGACCAGGTCGCACTCGGCGAGCCGGCCGAGATCCTTGGCATAATTGGCCGGCTCGATGAAATCCGCGATGCCGGGCTCGGCGAGCGGCGCCGGCTGCTGCTTGCGCAGCGCGGCAATGGCCTTCTCGGCAATACCGCTGCCGCCTTCGGGATCGGGCAAATCGAACAACAGCGTCGGCACCTGCGCGTTGAGCAGGTGCGCAGCGATCTGCGCGCCCATCACGCCCGCGCCGAGCACGGCCACCTTGCGGATCATGAAATTCGTTTCAGACATGACTTCCTCTGCTGCTGCGGTCCGCGCTGCGGACCGTTCATGGCACGGCTCACGGCGCCGGCCCACTCATTGTCGTTGCGGTCCGCTCAGCCCGACGGACCCTCGCCGCGGGTCGCCGCCATGCCGGCCAGCACGAACGGCACCACGTGCTTGACGATCAAATCCGGATCGCGCGCCGATACGGCCGAGCGGCCGAAGAGTTTCAAGATGTCGTTGCCCGCGAACGCGTGAAACATCACGCTGAAACCCAGATGCAGTCGCCAGGCGACTTCCTCGGCCGTGAGCTCCGGCAGCGCGCGCCCCAACGCTTCGGTATAGCGAGAGACCAGATGGCCCCACTCGCGCGAGAGCGTCTCGCGCAGCGCGCGGTGATTCTCCACCAGCACGCGCGAGAACAGACGCACGAACAGCGCGCCACCGCGCGAGGGATCCTTCGAGAGCGCCAGTGCCGGACGCACGTAGCACATCACCACCGCCTCGGCATCGAACCTCGCAGTGCCGGCCGATGCGCGCGCCTCGAGCGCGTCCAGTTCGCGCAGGCAATCGCGCGCCCAGGGCTCGAAGCGGCGGGCGAACACCGCCTCGAACAGCGCATCCTTGGAGCGGAAGTGATAATTGACCGCGGCGAGATTGACCCCGGCCTGCTGCGTGATCAGCCGCAGCGAGGTGGCCTCCAGGCCCAGCTCGACGAACAGCCGTTCGGCCGCCTCGAGAATCCGCAGGGCGGTCTCCGAGTACTTCGGCTCGGCAGGTCCGGCGTCAGCGGACAGGAAGGAGGATTTCACCGGGCAATGCCTCAAACAACTGTTTTAAACGTACATTTATTTCAATTCGCGGTCAAGCCGTCGCCCGGCGGCCGGATCAGTCCCAGCGGCCACGCGCGGCGGCCTCGAGCAGCCGCGGCGCCGGCGCCCAGCGCGCGCCGTGGCTGGGCGCGAGCCGCTGCATCGTCGCAATCACCTTCTCGAGTCCGTCCTGCAGGCCCCAGTACATCGGACCGCCCTTGTACGCCGGAAAGCCGTAGCCGTGAATGTAGACCACATCGATGTCGCCCGAGCGACTCGCGATGCCCTCGGCGAGGATCTTCGCCCCCTCGTTGATGAGCGGATGCAGCAGCCGCGCCAGGATCTCCTCC
>JAJZSQ010000013.1 GCA_021849615.1 Pseudomonadota bacterium | reverse complement strand
AAGCTGCAGTTCAGCCGCGCCGGAAAGTCGCTGCCGGCTGGCCGTTCGGTGCTGCAGACCGTGCAACGATACGTTCGGGCGCACCCGGCGGCAGATCATGCCATGGCGCACCTGGCGGCCCGCGCAGGCTTCAGTCCGAGGGACTTTGCACGTCTGTTTCATGACGAAGTGGGGCTCACCCTTGCGGAGTGGGTCGAGGCAGCCGGTGTCGCGGCAGCCCGCCGTTTGCTCGAAGGCGCCCGTCAGCCGTCGAACCAGGTGGCCGCGAGGAGTGGGTGGAGTTCTGATGCCCGGCCGCCCACGGCTGCGGGCGATCCTTTCGCGATGCGCCAGAAGTCCGCTGCGACGCCGAAGCCGGGGCGTTGCCCTCATGGCAACGTGCTCCTGCTGCGACGATGCACATGCAGCCCGACGCCGCTGTACCCGCTGAGCGCAGATGCTTGAACGCCTGTCGTCGCTCACTCGCATCAGCTCGTGCGGTGCCCCACGCGGCGCTCGCGGCGCAACGCTCGAGGTGCTACCGTCGCGCCGGAGGTATCGACTACGTGAAACGCTTCTCCGTCGTGATGGAAATCTGGATGCTGGTGCTGCTGATCTGCACCGCACTGGCGCTCCTGTCGTTTGCGACCCTCGATGTACCGACGGCGCGGTACTTCTGGATGCTCGGACGTTTCCTGCATCCGCTGAACAAGCCGCTCGGGGCGCCCATCATTCTGGCGATCGAGGCGGCCGTCAGTGTGATCCTGGTTCTGGCGCGCCTGGTGCGCGGCCATCTGTCGCTGCTCGCCGAGACCGTTGCAGTGGCATGCCTGACCTCCATTTGCGCGTACGCAGTCAACAGTCATGTGCTGAAACCGCTGTTCGGAGTCCCGAATCCCTCTGCGGTCATGCATGGCGCGCACCATGCATTTCACTGGTGGAAGGGCTCCGCGATGAGCAGCTTCCCTTCCGGACACATGGTCCTCGCTGGTTCACTGGCTGGCGTCTTCATGCGCGTCTACCGCAGCAGCCGCTGGCCGCTCGCGCTGCTGCTCGCGCTCGCCGCGGTGCTGCTCGTCGTCGGCGATTGGCACTTCGTCAGCGACATCATCGGCGGGACGTTCCTCGGGATTTCCGCAGGACTGCTGGCCGGGCAGGGCTGGGCAGTGCACAAGCAGCTGCCGAGCGCCATCCGGTGAGGCGCGCGCGGCCGATCTACGGGTTGATCGAACTGTTCCGCTTGGCTACAGTCCAACCGAGATGGCACGGTGAGCGGCGCGGCTGCGTCGCGCCCGACCGACACTGATCCGGAGCAGACAATGGATTTCGCGCGTATACATTCTGCAGCGCTGCGGCGCGCACGTGATCCAGCCTCCCGCACCCGCGCCGGACGGGTATTTCGAGTGCCGGCCCTGAAGCTCCCGGGCGATATGCTGACCTTCCTGCGCGCTGGATTGTGCGATCCGCGCCGCGTCGGCGCGGTGGCGCCGTCCGGCCGGGCGCTCGCTCGCCTGATCACCTCGGAGATTGGCGGGACCAGCGGACCGGTGATCGAGCTCGGTGCCGGCACGGGTGTGTTCACCCGCGCACTGCTCGATCGCGGCGTTCCGGAGCGCCAGCTGGTCCTCATCGAGGCGCATCCGCATTTTGCGCGGCTGCTGCAGAACCGGTTCCCCGCGGCCCGAGTGCTGGTCATGGGGGCCGGCGACCTGCGCCGCATCGATCCGTTCGAAGGACGGACGGCCGGCTCGATCGTGAGCGGCCTGCCGCTGCTGTCGATGCCGCGCAGCGAGATCATGCGCATCTTGCGCGGCTCGTTCCTGCGCCTGCGCAGTGGCGGCGCTTTTTATCAGTTCACCTACGGGCCGCGCTGTCCGGTGCCCGGTGCGATCCTGAAGCGGCTCGGATTGCGCGCGCAGCGGATCGGCTGGGTCGCCACCAATTTACCGCCGGCGTTCGTCTACCGGATCGAGCGCACGCGCCGCCCCGCGACTCGCACCCACCACGCCTGAAGCCTCGTTCCCGCGGCGCGCCGCTCAGTGCCCGTGGCGGTGATGAATATCAGGATAGTGCGGGTGTGAGTGTGTCAGCGGCTCATGGACGTGCTCGTGATCATGCGGCTCCTGCCCGTCCCACTCGAACTCGTGCTCATGCTGATGATGTGCGTCGTGGCGGTGGCTGTGAGTGTGACGCTCGTGAGGATGCGCGTGCTCATGATCATGGTGTTCGGTCAGATGCAGCCAGATACCAAGGCCCATCAGCAGTGCGGCGAGCGCAAGTGCCGGCGTCGGCAGGTGCCGAAAGACGAGCAGTGACAGTACGGCGCCGATGAACGGCGCCGTGGCGAAATACGCGCCGGTGCGCGCCGTACCGAGGCTGCGCAGTGCCAGCACGAACAACGTGAGACTCACCCCGTAGCCGGCGAAGCCGAGCAGCGCAGCTCCACCGATCAGCGCCGGGGCCGGCCAGCCGAGGCCCAGGTGCGCGGCGAGGCCGAGATTCACCGCACCGGCACTGAGGCCCTTCAGGGCTGCGATCTGCAGTGGATCGCCGCTCGATACCTTGCGTGTCAGGTTATTGTCGATCGCCCAGCTGGCGCACGCCGCAGCGATCCACAGCGCACCGCTGCGCAGCTGAAACTGCGCCGGCCAGGCGAGTAGCGCGCCGCCGAGCACGATCGCAACCATGCCGAGGAGGATGCGGCGGTCGACATTCTCGCGAAAGACGCACCACGCGAGCAGCGCGGTGAACACTGCCTCGAGGTTCAGCAGCAGCGAAGCGTTCGCGGCGGGAATCTGCCGCAAGCCGCTCATGAGCAGCGCCGGCGCGATGACTCCGCCAGCCAGGATCGCCAGGCCGAGCCAGGCCAGCTCTGCAGCGCGCCAGCCGCCGGCACGCTGCCGACGGGGCCGCCACGCTGCGCGCAGCGCGATCCACACCGACAGTCCGACGCCGCTGCCGCCATACAGCAGACCCGCCAGCGTGACCGGGGCAGTCGCGCGCAGCAGCATTTTGGCAAACGGGATGCTGGCGCCGAACAGAAGGGCCGCGATCAGCGCGTAACTGACGCCCCGTGCCGAGTCGCTCAGCGCCGCCGACGGATCTCGTCCCATGGGGAAAAGTATAGCGGCGGGGACGCCTGGGCGTCCCCGCCGCTGCGCGATCACTCGGTCTGACGGATGAACTGAGCGATGTTCGCGTGCAGGTGCGCCAGGCCCTGCGGGCGAACATAGATCATGTGACCGGTGTGATAGAACCGGAACTCGACGTTTTTCTGCAGATCAGGCTGCATCGGCAGCTGGCGCATCTGGTAGACGGCCGCATAGTACGGCGTCGCCAGGTCGAAGTACCCGGCATTGACCAGGACCTTCAGCCGCGGATCGAGCGTCATGGTCGTCGCCAGGTCCGGCAACACGTTCGGGGCAATGGGTGCCGGTGAGCCCGCGCCCGGGGGCGTATGCGGCCATTTCCAGTCGTTGCCCACGCTCGCGGAGAGGAACACGTAGCGGTGTCCGGCACCGAAATGCAGCGTGTCGCGTAGGTACGCGTTCGCGGCCGACACGTAGGCCGAGCCGATGCCGGAGATGAGCGGATCGTACTCGGCGAATTCCGCCAGCGGATCGAGCGTCGGGCCGGAGAAGCGTGCATCGAGGCGGCCGGTGGTCTTGCCTTCGGCGCTGAGCAGCTCCTGCTCGAATTGCGGGCCCGTCACGCGCAGGTCCGCCTTGAGCAGGTAGTCCTGCGGCAGCCCGGTGTACTCGGCCATCTGCGCGGCGATCGCGCGCTCCTGCGCCGCCGGCAGCGCCGAGCCGCGGTTCAAGGCCGCCAGATACGGTCCCATCGCCCAGTGCTGCACCTGATCGAGCCAGGGGTGCAACTGCGCGGGCGGATTCGCCAGGCGTTTGTGATACCAGGCGACGGCCGCGTACGTCGGCAGGGCGAGCGCATACGGCAGATTGACTCCCGGATTCAGATTGGCCTGATCGATGCTCGTGTCGAAGTTCAGGATGGTGGAGAGGAGCACGACGCCGTTGAGGTCGATGTTGTCGTCATTCTCCAGCATGCCGGCAACCACCGCCGAGCGCGTGGTGCCGTAGCTCTCGCCGATCAGGTACTTCGGCGAGTTCCAGCGGTCGTACTGCGACAGGAAGCGCGTGATGAACTGCGTGAAGGCCTGTCCGTCGGCATCGACTCCATAGAACATCTTGGGCGTTCCGACTCCGCCGTCCGCCTTGCCGATGATGCGGCTGAAGCCGGTGCCCATGGCGTCGACGAATACCAGATCGCTGACATCGAGCAGACTGTATTGGTTGCTGACCAGCTGGTACGGAGCCGACGGGGTATGGGTGTGGCTGCGGGTGACCACGCGCACCGGCCCGAATGCGCCGATGTGCAGCGGTGCGGAGCTGCCGCCCGGACCGCCGTTGTAGAGAAAGGCGATCGGCCGGTGGTCCGGGTGAGCCCCGTCCTTGAAATAGGCGACGTAGAACATCTCGCCGGTCGGCTTGCCCGCCTTGTCGCGCAGGATGAGCGTTCCCGCCTTGGCGGTGTAGCGGATCACGTGGCCGCCGACCTCGACGCGCCCCGGCGTGCTCACCGTGTGGGCCGTCGTCCAGTACTTCTCGGGGTTCTGGCTGGCGGACGGGGCGGCTGCAGCCGCTTTGCCGTGCGCGAACGCCGCAGGTGCGGCGGCCAGGAGCGCGACGGACAGGAACAGTGCGCGATAGCGGGACATGAATGCCCTCGTCGTTGGCTGATAGGGTTGCGAAGCGCGCACCTCCGGCACCCGCCGGCCGTGCGGCCCCTCGTACCAGCTATCCTAGCAAGTCGGTCGCACGCGGTCCGCCTGGATCTCCCGTGCCCGGCATGCGCTCAGGTTCTACGGCGCGGCGAGGCGCGCCTGCAGGTCGTAAGTATCCGTAGCGGTAATGTGCACGTCGGCCCACTGGCCGGGCGTGAGGTGTGCGCCATCCGCGATGCGCACGATGCCGTCGATTTCCGGGGCTTCCGCGGCGCTGCGCGCGATCGCGCCCTCGTCGTCCACGGCATCCACGAGTACGCGCACGCGCGCTCCGACGCGCCGCTGCAGCCGCTCGGCACTGATGGCCGCCGCGCACTCCATGAAGCGCTCGTAGCGCTCCTGCTGAACCTCCGGTGGCACGTGCCCCTCGATCGCGTTGGCGCTCGCGCCTTCCACGGGGGAGTACTTGAAGCAGCCCACGCGATCGAGCTGCGCGGCCTCGAGCCATTGCAGCAGTTCCTCGAACTCCGCGTCGGTCTCGCCCGGGAAGCCGACGATGAACGTGCTGCGCAGAGTCAGGTCGGGGCAGCCGTCTCGCCACTCCGCGATGCGCTTGAGCACGTTTTCGGCGTGGGCCGGGCGGCGCATGCGCTTCAGCACGGTCGGGCTGCCGTGTTGGAATGGAATGTCCAGATATGGCAGTACCTGCCCGTCGGCCATCAGACCGATGACTTCATCGACGTGCGGATAGGGGTAGACGTAGTGCAGCCGCACCCAGCCGCCGAGCGTGCCCAGGGCGCGCGCCAAGTCGATGAAGCGGGTTTCGTACTCGCGCCCCCCCCACTGCGCACCCTGGTAGCGGATATCCGCACCGTAGGCGCTCGTGTCCTGCGAGATGACGAGCAGCTCCTTGACGCCCGAGTCGATCAGGCGCTGCGCTTCGCCGAGCACCTCGTCGATGCGGCGGCTCGCGAGGCGGCCGCGCAGCGCCGGGATGATGCAGAAGCTGCAGGCATTGTTGCAGCCCTCGGAGATTTTCAGATACGCATAGTGGCGCGGTGTCAGCCGGATGCCCTGCGGCGGCACCAGATCGAGGAACGGGTCGTGCTGCGGCGGCAGATGTTGGTGTACGGCCTCGAGCACCCCGGCATAGTCGTGCGGACCGGTCACCTTGAGCACGTGCGGATGGCGCTCGAGGATGCGCTCGGGACGGGCCCCGAGACAGCCGGTGACGATCACCCGGCCGTTGTGCTCGAGTGCCTCGCCGATCGTCTCCAGCGACTCATCGATCGCCGCGTCGATGAATCCGCAGGTGTTGACCACGACCAGGTCGGCCTGCTCGTAGCTCGGGCTGATGCCGTAGCCCTCGGCACGCAGCGTCGTGAGGATGCGTTCGGAATCGACCAGCGCCTTCGGGCAGCCGAGGCTGACGAAACCGATGTTCGCGCTGCGGCGGCGTGCGGCCGCTGGCCGCCGGTTCGGTGGGTTCATCTCGTGAGTCGTCTGGTGGGGCGCAGGGGGTGGCGCAGAGGCTCTGGCGCGGCGCGCAGACTACCCGCGCCGCTGCCGGTGCGCAACCGGCGGAGGGCCGCGGCCGTAGAGGACCGTGATCTCCGCCTCGGCAATTGCGGCAGCCCGAACAGCGGCGGCGACCGCCCCCGGCGGGGCACGGTCGGGAACCGCCACACGCGCAACGCGCAGCGCATACAGATAGAAGTGGTAATGGTGGGGCGGGCCCGGGGGCGGGCAGGGTCCGCCATACCCCCAGGCGCCGAAATCGTTACGCGTCTGCACCGCCCCGGAGGGCAGCCCCGCCGCCCCCGGGGTGCCGGCCCCCGCGGGCAGCGTGTGTACGGCGGCCGGGAGGTCGATGACCAGCCAGTGCCACCAGCCGCCGCGCGCATCGGAATCGTAGACCAACACCGCGAAGCTGCGCGCGCCGGCCGGTGCATGCTGCCAGGCGAGCGCCGGGGACCGGTTGCCGCCGTGGCACCCGCGGTCGTAGACGTGACTCAGCGGCACCCAGCCGCCGGCGGTCAGGTCGGGACTCTCGAGGCTGAACCGCGCCGCGCGCTGCGCCGGTGCAGCGCCTGCCGCGTGAACCGTCAGCAGCAGCGACAACCACCCGGCGAGCAGGGCCAGGGAACAAGCCCGGTCGGATCGCGCACGCACACGCATCGTCATCTCCGCAGGGGCGCCGAGCGCCGGTGTGCGACAGTGTGCAGCGACGCAGTCCATCCGGCAAACTACCCGTCATGAGCATTGCAAAGACCGCCCTGGTGACCGGTTCGACCGACGGACTCGGTCGTGCCGTGGCCCGCTCGCTCGCGGGGCGGGGCTACCGCGTCTGGCTGCATGGTCGTCATGAGGAACGGGGTCGGGCCCTGGCAGAGGACATCGCCGCGCAAGGCGGTGAGGCGCACTTCGTGCGCGCCGATCTCGGCTCGCTCGCCGAGGTCCGCCAGCTCGCCGCGGCGCTCGCCGGTCAGCCGCGACTCGACCTGCTGATCAACAATGCCGGCATCGGTCCGGCCACGACCGCGGTCACCGGCCGCGAGTTGAGTGCCGAGGGTCTCGAGCTGCGCTTTGCGGTGAACTACCTCTCCGGGTTCCTCCTGACCCGACTGCTGCTGCCGTTGCTCGAGCGCAGCGCGCCGGCTCGCATCATCAACGTCGCCTCCGGCGCGCAGTACCCGCTCGACTTCGACAACCTGATGCTCGAGCGCGCCTACAGCGGCATGCGCGCCTATGCGCAGAGCAAACTCGCGCAGATCCTCTTCACCTTCGAGCTGGCCGAGCAGCTGCGTGGACGCGGCGTGACGGTCAACTGCCTGCATCCGGCCACCTACATGGATACTGCGATGGTGCGGGCCATGGGCGTCACGCCGGTCAACTCCGTTGCGAGCGGCGAGACGGCGGTGCTGCACCTCGCCTGCGCCGAGGCGCTCGCGCCGACCACGGGAGCGTTCTTCAACGGCCTCGAGGCCGCGACGGCCCATCCCCAGGCCTACGACCCGCAGGCCCGCCGGCGCCTGGTCCAGGCGAGCGAGCAGCTCGCCGGATGGTCCGCCGCGGGACGTGTCTGAGCGATGCCCTTCGACCAGGCGTATTACCAGCGCTTCTACTTCGACCCGCGCACGGCGGTGACGAGTCGGGCCGAGATGCGCGCGCGCGCGCGGCTGATCGGCGCGTTCACCGCGCATGTCGGCTTGCCGGTGCGCCGTATGCTCGACGCCGGCTGCGGCACCGGACTGCTGCGCGCTCCGCTGCGCCGCGCTTTGCCGAAGGCGGCCTACGTCGGCCTCGAATCGAGCGAGTACCTCTGCCGGCGCTACGGCTGGCAGCACGGCACGCTGCAGGATTTTTGCGCCCGGGAGCCGTTCGATCTGGTGGTCTGCTACGACGTGCTGCAGTATCTGAGCGCGCGCCAGGCCGCGGGCGCACTGGCCAATCTGGCGCGGGTGTGTCGCGGAGTGTTGTATTTCAGTGCGCTGACGCGCCGCGACTGGCAGGTCAACTGCGACCGCACCCGCACCGACCCCGAAGTGCATCTGCGCGACGCCGACTGGTACCGCACGCGCTTGCGCCGGCATTTCCGCGAGATGGGTGCGGGGTTCTGGCTGCGCCGCGGCGCACCGCTCATCGTGTGGGACATGGAGAGCGCCGGCTGAGCGCCGCGCCACGGTATGCCTGATCCGAACGGCGAACATCTTGTCGCGACATTCAGCGGTGTCGTCACTGGTACGCGCACCACCGGTGCGGCGCTTACGCTCACCGGTGCGGCGCGCGACGTTCCCGCGGAACGGCTCGTGCTCACGTTCACCGGCGTCGCGTCAGGCGATGTGCCCGCGGCCGTCACCGACGCACGAGTGACGCTGGTGGATGGGCAGACGTATCGGCTCGAGAGCCCGCCCGCGCACTGGCTGATTCGCGCCCGAGCGCTGCATGTGCATCGCGATGTGCGGGCGGAATTCTTCCGGGCCGTGCCGTCGCGGCGCGTTCCTCTCGGTAAGCGATTGTTCTGGCGGGCGCTGCTGTGGCTCGTCGCCCGTCGCAGCGGACTGCGCCTGCTCGGGGCGCTGCGCGGCCGCTGACTCAGCCGGCGGCGGCCACGGCCTCCTGCACGGCGGCGGCCCGGCCGCCGGCGAGTAGCGCGCTGTACACGGCCAGCTGGCGAGTAAAGACTCTCTGCCAGGTGTAATGCTGCAGAACGTGCTGGCGTGCGCTGCGCCCCAGAGCGTCGAGGTCGTGCGCATACAGCGCGGCGATCGCATCGGCGAAGCTCAATGCATCGTCCGGATCGGCGAGGAGACCCGCACGCTCATCGATCAGTTCCGGCACCGCGCCGGCGCGCGCCGCGACCACCGGACGGCCGCAGGCCATGGCCTCGAGAATGACCAGCCCGAACGTCTCACCGCTGCCGGCGTGCACCAGCGCATCGGCCGAGGCCAGCCACTGCGCGAGCTCCACGCCGTCGCGCCGGTAGGGCAATTGCGTGACGTTGGCGGCGACCCGGCCGGCACGGCAACCGCCGATCATCAACAGATGGTAGGGGCGGCCGAGGTGCGCGAAGGCCTGCAGCAGGACCGGGACGTTCTTTTCATCCGTGAAGCGTCCCGCATACACCAGCACGCGCGAGTGCGCATCGACGTTCAGCCGCTCGCGCAGCCACGGGCCGCGCCGGCTCGGGTGAAAAACCGTCTCATCGACGCCGAGCGGCTGGCGCACGGTGTGGGCGATGCCGAGTTCCTCGAGGACCCGGACCATCTGGCGGCTCGGTGCAAAGACGACGTCGAAGCCTTCGTACAGCCAGCGAACGTAAGTTGCCGCGGACCGTTGCGCTACACCGCCGCCGATACGCCGAGCGAGAATGCGAGGCAGGTTCGAGTGACAGAACGCCGCGCAGGGCACTGCGCGACGGCGCGCGACGGCGCGGGCGGCCCACGCCGGATGAAACGCATCGCCGGCTTCGATCAGATCGGGCTCGAGCGCCTCGAGCAGCCGCCGCCAGCGCCGCGGATTGAGCGGCAGGCGGTAATTGAACGAGCCGGGTAAGGGCAGGCCGGGAACCGAACACAGCGCACCGGGAGCCATCCGCTCGGTGCGGCCCGGCACGAGCAGCGTGTGCTGCCAGCCGGGCTGGGCGGCGAGCCAGGCGTGTTTGGCGTTCAGATAGCGCCGCACCCCGCCGCTCGTCGGTGAGTAGAACAGCGTCGTATCGACGAGGCGGCGCGGGTTCATGGGTCGATCCTGATCCTCGGGGCCCGGTTCCCCACCGCCGATTGCACGCCCCGCGCCGGGGTGTGTCAAGGCGCCGCGCGGCGCCGCACAGGTGTCTCAGGCGGCCGACTGAGTCTGTCGGCGCGATCCGCTGCGCAGCCCCGCGCAGGCGGCAATCAGCGCCTCGGCGCTCGCGAAGCGCTCCTCGCGTCGCTTCGAGAGCAGCTGCTCGAGCAGCGGCGTGTAGCCGCCGAGGGAGCTCGGCAGGCGCGGCGGGGCGGCGTTGACGTGCTGCTGCAGCACCTCCATGGCGCTGTTGCCCACGAACGGTTTGCGACCGGTCAACATCTCGTGAAAGATGACCCCGAGGCTGTACAGATCGGAGCGCGGGTCGAGCTTCTCCCCGAGCGCCTGCTCGGGGCTCATGTAGTACGGTGAGCCGCGCAGCACCCCGGTGTAGGTGCTGTGATGACTGCCATCGAGCTGACGGGCCAGACCGAAGTCGATCAGCACGACATTGTCGTTGTCGCGCAGCATGACGTTCGGCGGCTTCAGGTCACGGTGCAGCATGCCGGCACGGTGCACCACGCCGAGCGCTGCGGCGATGCGTTCCAGGAAGCGCAGCGCCTCGGATTCGGTCACGCCGACGTGCATGCGCGCCTTCAGATCGCCACGCGGGAAGTACTCCATGGCGAGATATTCGTAACCGTCCTCGATGCCGTGATCGAAGATGCGCACGACCGCCGGGTCATGCACGGCGAGGATCGCCTGATACTCCCGCTCGAGCGCCTGCGCGCCGCGCTCGTCGCAGGGGATCTTGCTGACCTTGAGCGCGACCTCGGCACCGTGTGCGGCACTCTCGGCGAGGTAGACCACGGCCTTGTCGGACTCGCTGAGTTTGCGAGTGATGTCGTAGCCGGAGATGGTCGGGTGCCCCGCTGCGATGGGCGTGGCGCGACCCGGTCGCGGCGGTGTCGCCGCAGCCACCTCCGCGGCGGCCTCGGGCGCCGGCGGTGGCTGCAGCTCCTGCAGGGCCTGGTCGAGCGCGATCTTCAGCCGCGCCGGTGTCACCAAGCGCTTCGGCAGGTAATCGGTGGCGCCGGCCCGCAAAGCCTGCACGGCGCGCAGCTCATCGCCCTGTTCGGCGAGCACCAGCAGCACCGGGGCGCTACCGCTCTGGCGCAGTGCGCGCACCTGGGCCAGCGCCGGCGGCTCGCCTTCCTCATCGCCGGTGCCGAAGTCTGCCGCCAGCACCAGCGCCTCGCAGACCGGGCCGGTCGACAGCGCACTGAGTGCGTTGCTTTCGGTCGGTTCGAGCGTGCCGATGGCGGCCTGGGGATACAGGATCGAGAGGTGCAGCCGTACCCACTCGCGATATTTCGCATCGCGATCGACGATCAATATGCGTATCGCTGCGGAATTCATGCGCAGTCTGGGACCTTGGACCAGGCCCGACGGTTTGTCGCCCCCGGCGGCGCGATTCTGTGAATCACGTCAACGCCGCTCTGGGTTATGTGATGTGCGCGCGCACCGCTCAGCGCGGCAGCAGGAACTCCCGCCCCTGGTAGGACAGCACCACCCCGTCGGGGCGGATTGTCACCACGCTCACCCCGTCGGCGAGTGCATCGCCCTGGTGCAGTTTCTGCATGTTGATCATGACGAAGCGTTTGCCGGGCAGCGGACTGTAGACGTGCAGATCCAGATGCAGCTGCGGCAGCGTGCTGCCGGGTTCGCCGGCGATCTGCGCATAGAGGGGGAGGGATCCTGCGGGTGGCGCGGAGCCGCTCGCCGCAGCGCTGGCGGCCGGCTGCAGGGCGGGCTCGAGATCTGCGGGGTTGGGCCGATTCATCGCGCCCGCACCCGGGGAGGCCGGTGCGGTGCTCTGCGACGCCGGTGCCGACGCCGGAGGTGTCGCCGGCGCGAGCGCCGCGGCAAGTGGCGGCGCTTGGGTCGCAGAAGCGCTCGGCGCTGTGGATACGGGTGCCGCGGCGGAGGCACTCCCCGCCTGCGGTGCGGGCGCCGGACCGGGACTCGCGGTCGGGGCTGTCGCAGTGGCGGACGGTGTCGATGACGCGGTGGGCGCCTGCGCCTTTCCGTGCCGGCGGCTGAGCACGATCCAGCCGAGCGTCAAGATGTTGATCAGTACGAGCAGGACGATGATCACCGCCCAGACGGGCACCGTCCGGCGCGGCTGAACGACCTTGACCTCGAACAGGGCAGGTCCGGCCTGGCGCTGGCGCGCATGCTCGGATTTCTTCAGGGCGTCGAGGATGAATGACATGTCAGCCGCCGTTGTGCTGCGCCGCGAGCAGCGGTGAGTGCGGGTCGGGGAGCGCGCCGGAGACCGCCATCTGGGTCTGCACGCCTGCAATCCCGTCCACCGCCAGGCCGTGAGAACGCTGGAAGCGGCGCACCAGCCGCACCAGACCCGAATCGTACACGGTGCCGGGGTCGCGGCCGGCGGGCACCCCCTCCAGGCGCTGCAGGCTGCGGCGTAGCCAGCGCACGCCGGCCCCGCTCATGCCGGTCGAGAGCGTGCGCAGCCGGCCATCGGCCGGCCGCCACAGCAGCGCGTAGCGGCCGAGCCATGCCCGGGACAATGCCGTGCGCCGCACCCGCGCGGGGGTCGGCCCGAGATCCACGGTCGCATGCGAGGGCGCGAGCTGCTGCAGAACGACGTGGTAGGTCTGACCAGCCGCATCGGTCAGCAGCAGGATCGCCGGCCGGTTGTACAGGCGCAGCTCCCCGAGGGAGCCCTGACCCTGGACGCACACCAGGCCGTGCTGTGCGGCCTGCTGGCAGGGGGCAGGGCCGCCGGCGGGCTCCCTCAGACCCCAGAGGGCGAGCAGCCGGGCGTAGGCCGCCGCCGCGGTGGCCTGCGCGCCATAGCGGCCGAGCAGGCCCTGGAGCGACACGGAGGGGCGCGCGGCGCGGGCCGCACCGTGGGTCGGCGGTGAATGCGTCGGCAGGCGCGCCGGCGCCGCACGGCGCTGCACGGGCGGGCGGGCACTGCTGATCGCCGGCAGGCTCGGGCCGAATCGCCAGAAGGCAATCCCCGCAGCGCCGAGCAGCGCCGCGACGGCCGCTACCCCCGCCCAGAGCGGCCAGGACCGCTCGGCGCGGCGGCCGAAGACCTCCACGCCCGCCTGGCGCACCAGTGGGCCGGTGACCTGGTGTCGATCGAGCGAGTAGCCCCCGAGCAGCGCGCGGTCGCAGAGGATGTTGATCAGGCGCGGCACGCCGCCGGAGAGCCGATGGATGCGCTGCAGGGCCCGCCGGCTGAAGATCTCGCTGGTCGCCCCCGCGACGCGCAGGCGATGACGCACGTACGCCGCTGTTTCCGGCGCGCTGAGCGGGTCGAGGTGATAGCGCCCGGTGATGCGCTGCGCCAACTGACGCAACTCGAGCCGATCGAGCAGTTCGCGCAGCTCCGGCTGGCCGATCAGGATGATCTGCAGGAGCTTCTGGGTGTTGGTCTCGAGGTTGGTCAGCAGACGCACCTGCTCGAGCACCTCGGGGGCGAGATTCTGCGCCTCATCGACCACGAGCACGACGCGCTTGCCGGCGGCGTGGGCGCGCAGCAGGTATGCGTTGAGGATGTCGACCAGGTCCTTCAGGCTCCCGGTGGCCTCATCCGGCACGCCGATACCCAGCTCCTCGCACAGCGTCAGCAGGAACTCCGGAGGGCTCATGCGCGGATTGAGGATCAGCGCAATCTCCGTATTCTCCGGCGTCTGCGCCAGCAGCGAGCGCACGATCGTGGTTTTGCCCGTGCCGACTTCGCCGGTGAGCTGGATGAATCCCCCGGCCTCGCGGATTCCGTACAGCAGATGCGCCATCGCCTCGGCGTGCCGCTCGCTCAGGAAGAGGTAGCGCGGATCCGGAGTGATCGAGAAAGGCTTCTCGTTGAGGCCGAAGAACGACAGATACATCGGGCACCGACTAATCCAGCAAGTTTCCCCGCCGCAGTGCGCGGCTGCCGAAGCGCTCGCGGACCTTATCGAGCGCCGCATCGAGTCGGGCATTGCCGCCGGGGGCCGACTGTTCGAACAGACCCATCTGCGTCGCTGGGGAAAGTTCCGCGAGCGTCACGCCGAGCAGGCGCAGTTTCGCACCCCGATGCTCGGCGAGCCAGCGCCGCAGCAGCTCCTGCGCCACCTCGCGGATGGCGCGCCCGTCCTGGGTGGGCGGGGTGATGCCGCGCTGGCGGGTGAACGTCGAGAAATCGTGGCTGCGGATCTTGACCCCGATGCGCCCGCTCATCAACCCCTTGCGGCGCAGCCGCTCGCAGGCCTTGTCCGCCAGGCGGGCCAAGTGCGCCTCGAGCTCGTGCGGCTGCGTCAGATCGCGCTCGAACGTGTCCTCGGCACTGAGGGACTTGTCCTCGACGTCCGTGACCACCGGACGCTCGTCGATGCCGGCCGCACGCTCGCGCATCCTGGGGGTATCGCGCCCGAACAGGGGCCAGAGCACTGCATCCGGCGCACAGCGCAGATCGCGCAGCGTACGCAGGCCGGCGGCCTCGACTTTCTCACCGAGTTTGCGCCCCAGACCCGGCAGCCGGCGCACCGAGAGCGGATCGAGCACCTCGCGCACGCGCTCAGGCGGAACGACCGTGAGTCCGTCGGGCTTGTCCAGGTCCGAGGCGATCTTGGCGATGAGCTTGTTCGGCGCAACGCCCACCGAGGCGCTCAGACCGGTGCGCGCGCGGATCTCCGTCTTGATCCTCTGGGCGATGGCCGGCGGATCACCGAGCAGCTGCACGCTGCCGGTGACGTCGAGAAACGCCTCGTCCACCGATAGGCCTTGCACCAACGGGGTGATTTCCCGGAACACCGCGAACACCTGCGCGGAGACTTCCCGGTAGCGCGCCATGCGCGGCGGCACGCAGACCGCATCGGGACACAACCTCAGGGCGGTGCTCATCGGCATCGCCGAGCGCACCCCGAAGCGGCGGACTTCATAACTCGCCGCGGCGACCACCCCGCGTGCGCCGGCGTGCCCGACCACGACCGGCAGGCCGGCGAGTTCGGGCCGGTCGTGCTGTTCCACCGAGGCGAAGAACGCGTCCATGTCCACATGGAGGATCGAGCGGATCACGGCGGCACGGGCCTGTCGGGGACGCTCAGAGGGAGAGAAAGCTGTAGGTCACGGTACCGGCGAGCACCGTCATACCGATGAACAGGTACGCCATCGCGAGCCCGGCCATCTTGCCGAGCGTCCACGCCGGGCTCTGTCCGTACACGCGCCGCATCGCCAGGTAGTAGTAGACGGGGATGGCGAACGTGACGAGGAAGTCGAGCGGACCGAGGAGCACTTGCGAGACGCTGAACAGACCGACCAGCTCGAGAATCCCGAACGTCACGAACAGGAACGCGTGGTTGTGCACCAGGAACAGCAGGTGCTCGACGTAGTGCCGGGGCGGCTGGAGGAACAGCGGCACCATGGCGAGGGCGAGCAGCGGCAGCAGCAGGAACATCGCGCGCTCATAGTTGCGCTCCAGGGCCGCGACGAAGCGCTCGGCACCGCCGCGGGCCGCTACTGCGAGGCAACTGTGATCCAGCCGCCCGGCCAGCCACGGCGAGACGCGTGCGCCGTAGAGGCTCACCTGGGCGCACACGGGGCGCGGATTCATCGCCGCCGGGGTGGCGTGTGCAGCGGCGGCAGCCGCGCCGGGCGGCGCCACCGCCATGTGAAAATCCTGACCCCTGTGCACCACGATGACGTTGGCGCCGGATCCGAGCGACGTCGCGAGTCCCGTGATGAAAAAGAACAGCAGGCTTACCACCAGGTACAGACGCACCGGCGGCAGGTAGCGCACGCGGTGGCCGTCGAGAAACTCCCGGGTCAGCGATCCTGGGCGGAACAGCAGCGCGCGCAGCGTCAGCCACAGCCGCGAATCCGCGTGCGTCATGTCCTCGGTGGCCTCCTGCAGGAAATGCCAGAAGGAGTGCACGGGGTGCTCGTGGTGGCGCTGCCCGCACTGGCTGCAGAACGGTCCGGCAAGCGCCGCCGTGCAGTTCTCGCACGTCACTCCCGCATGGTAAGCGCCCGCGGCGCCGTCACGGGCCGCGGGCGCGGCAGATTCGATCGCCGTGTTCATGCCAGCGCCGGCGAGGCCGCGCGCTGCTCGTAATCCGGCTGCGACTGCGTGCCGAGCTCGTGCGGCGCGAAGTCATCGACGTTCACGAGGTTCATCACCTTGGCATCGAAGGCGCGCAGCGCATCGCCTTCCGCGGCGCTGATGATGCCGGCGGCGAGGGCCTGCTCGAGCTGACCGGGCAGGTCGAGGGCGCTGATCCGGCCGCTCTTGACCCCTTCGACGCGGATGCGCTTCTCCAGCGGTTCCATCTCGAGGGCGAGTTCGAGCGCCTCTTCGAGCAGTCCGAGCGGGTTGCCGGGCTCGACGGTGGTGTAGATGTACTGGCCGATGCGCTGGCGGCTCTGCGAGGGCTGCGTGAGCCGCTCGGCGACCTGACGGCCGAGCCGGTCGGAGGGCGCCGAATAGTGCCGCCCGCGCGGAAAGACGACCGCGCGCATCAGTCCGGCGAGCATGCGGTTGGGGAAGTTGCGCAGAAAGCCGTGCAACTGTTCCTGGGCGTGATAGAGGAGGTTGCGGCAGGCCCACTCCACGATCGGCAGGTCCTCCTCCGGGCGCCCCTGGTTCTCGTGATGCTTCAGCACCATCGAGGCAAGGTACATCGCCGAGAGCACGTCGCCGAGCCGGGCCGAGAGATTTTCCTTCTTCTTCAGGTAGCCGCCGAGGGTGAGCATCGCGACGTCGACGGTGAAGGCGAACGAGGCGCTGAAGCGCACGATGTGTTGATAGTAACGCGCCGTCGGCCCGCTCACGGGCGAGCGAGTGAAACGCGCGTGCGTCAGCGCCATGATGAGCGAGCGCACCGCGTTGGAAATCGTGAAGCCGATGTGGCCGAACAGGGCGCGGTCGAACTCCTCCAGACCCTGGGTGTGATCGGGATTGCGGGCAGCGTTCATCTCGCGCAGCACGAACGGATGGCAGCGGATCGCGCCCTGGCCGAAGATGATCAGGCTGCGCGTGAGGATGTTCGCGCCCTCCACCGTGATCGTCACCGGCACGGCCTGGTAACTGCGTCCGAGGTAGTTCTTCGGGCCGAGGCAGATTCCCTTGCCGCCATGCACGTCCATGGCGTCATTGGCGACCTGACGCCCCATCTCGGTCACGTGGTACTTCAGCATCGCCGAGGGCACGGAGGGCTTCTCACCGCCATCGATGGCCCCTGCCGTGACCGAGCGCGCAGCATCCATGGTGTAGGTGAGGCCGGCCATGCGCGCGAGCACCGATTCGACGCCCTCGAAGCGCCCGACCGGCATGTTGAACTGCCGGCGGATGCGCGCATAGGCGCCGCTCGCCCACACGCCGGCCTTCGCGCCCCCGGTGGCATTGGAGGGCAGCGAGATACACCGGCCGACCGAGAGTTGCTCGACCAGCATGCGCCAGCCGGCGCCGGCCATCTTCGGTCCCCCGATGATGAAATCGAGCGGCACGAACACGTCGCGGCCCTGCACCGGCCCGTTCTGGAACGGGATGTTGGAGGGAAAGTGCCGCCGGCCGATGCTGACACCGGCGGTCTCGCGCGGAATCAGCGCGCAGGTGATGCCGAGATCGGCTTGCCCGCCGAGCAGCTTGTCGGGATCGAACAGCCGAAACGCCAGGCCGATGACCGTCGCGATCGGCGCGAGCGTGATGTATCGCTTGGAGAAATTCAGCCGCATGCCGAGCACTTCGCGGCCCTGCCACTGTCCGCGGCAGACCACCCCGGTGTCGGGAATCGAGGCGGCGTCGGAGCCGGCACGCGGTCCGGTCAGCGCGAAGCACGGCACTTCCTCCCCGCGCGCGAGCCGCGGCAGGTAGTGGTTCTTCTGCTCCTCGGTGCCGTAATGGTGCAGCAGTTCGGCCGGTCCGAGCGAGTTCGGTACCGCGATGGTGGAGGACGCCGTCGCGCTGCGGCTGGCGATTTTGGTCAGCACGCACGAATGGGCGAAGGCGGAGAACTCCAGGCCGCCGTAGCGCTTCGGAATGATCATGGCGAAGAAGCCGCGAGCCTTGATGAACTCCCACACGTGCGGCGGCAGATCACCGCGCTCGTGCGTGATGTTCCAGTCATCGAGCATGCGGCACAGCTCCTCGCAGGGGCCGTCGAGGAACGCCTGTTCCTCGGCGCTGAGCTCGGGAGCGCGCGCGCCGAGCAGCTTCGACCACTGCGGTGCACCGGTGAACAGCTCCCCATCCCACCACACCGTGCCGGCCTCGAGCGCCTCGCGCTCGGTCTGCGACATCGAGGGCAGGAGCCGCCGATAGGCCTTCATGAAGGGCCGGGTGATCAGCGCCTTGCGCAGCCAGCGCACGTTCAGCAGCCACAACGCCGCGAGCGACAGCCACAGGAAACCCTTCCAAGTCGCTGCCGCGGCGTTGCTCGCCCCGAAGTAGCTGTAGGCGGCCAGCAGCACGGTGAACGTGGCGGTGAAGGCGAGCAGCGAGAGTCGGCGGTAGGCCAGGTAGAGCACCGCGACGATGAGGATCAGGGTGATGACGCCGCCGGCCTGGGTCACGGCATAGCCGATGGCGGCGGCGGCGACGAGCGCAAGGAGTGCACCCAGCATGGAAGCTCCTTCGTGCCGAGCTGTCGAAGAAAAATGGAACGGCGCCACCGCACTATAGCGGGTTTCCGGCCAGCCGGGGGGCGGCCCGCCCCGGCGGCCGCGATGCGCACCCGAACGTGATCCGGGCCCGCACCGACCGGCGCAGCGCCGCTGCGCCGGCGCGCTGAGGGTCAGCCGAGGAGCGTCTTCACGCCGTCGCGTTCTTCATGCAGTTCCGCGAGCGTCGCGTCCATGCGCTTGCGGCTGGCGGGGCTGATGTCCAGACCCTGAACGATCTGGTATTCCCCATTGCGCGTGGTCACGGGGTACGAGTAGATCACGCCCTCGGGGATGCCGTAGCTGCCGTCGGACGGAATCGCCATGCTCACCCAGTCACCCTCGGCGGTGCCGTGCACCCAGGTGTGGATGTGATCGATCGCCGCGGAGGCGGCCGAGGCGGCCGACGAGGCGCCGCGGGCCTTGATGATGGCCGCGCCGCGCTGCTGGACCTGCGGAATAAAGGTCTGCTCGACCCAGGAGGCGTCCACCAGAGACGGCGCCGGCTTGCCGCCCACCAGCGCGTGGCTGATGTCGGGATACTGCGTCGCGGAGTGATTGCCCCAGATGGTCATGCGGCGGATGTCGAGCACGTGCGTGCCGGTCTTCTCGGCCAGCTGTGAGAGCGCGCGATTGTGATCGAGGCGAGTCATCGCCGTGAAATTGCGCGGGTTCAGATCCTTGGCATTGGCCCGCGCGATCAGCGCGTTGGTGTTGGCCGGATTGCCCACCACGAGCACTTTGACGTTGCGGTCGGCAGCGTCGTTCAGTGCCTTGCCCTGCGCGGAGAAAATCTGTGCATTGGCGAGCAGCAGATCCTTGCGCTCCATGCCCGGGCCGCGCGGCCGGGCGCCGACCAGCAGCGCCACGTGGCAGTCACGGAACGCCACCTTGGCGTCGTCCGTCGCAACGATCTTGTTCAAACCGGCGAACGCGCAATCGGCGAGCTCCATGACCACGCCGTTCAGGGTCTGCAGCGCCGGAGTGACCTCGAGCAGGTGCAGATTGATGGGTTGATCCGGGCCGAGCAGCGCTCCGGAGGCGACACGGAAGGCGAGGGCATAGCCGATCTGGCCGGCGGCGCCGGTAATCGCGACGTTCATTGCGGGTTTCATGGTGCGTGTGTTCCGTACGGGGAAAGCGCGCAATTCTAGCGCCGATAGACGCCCTTTATCATCCTGATCCGAACTAGCGATTGGCTTGCGTCATTCGCCCGGTGCTACAACAGCCTCACCCGCTTCGCGGCGCGGCGAACCGTCATACTAATTGAGCCGAAGTGAGATCCACCGGCGCAGCACCGATGATGAGCGACTGAGGAGAATGCCATGTTCGAGACCCGCAACGATCTTTCCGCCGACATCCGCACCCAGGTGATCCGTCTGCTCAACGCACGGCTCGCCGACGCCATTGATCTGGCGCTGCAGACCAAGCATGCGCACTGGAACGTCAAGGGACCGAATTTCATCGCGCTGCACGAGCTGTTCGACCAGATCGCCGAGCAGATCGAGGCGCACGTCGATGGAATTGCCGAGCGGGTGACCGCGCTCGGAGGAACCGCGGGCGGAACCCTGGCTGCCGTCTCGCGCACCACGACGCTGAAGGCCTACCCCGAGCAGATCGTCGAGGGGGTAGCGCACCTCGAGGCGCTGGCCACGGCGCTGGCGGACTTCGGGCGCAAGGTGCGCGCCGGCATCGATGAGACGGCGCGGCTCGGCGATGCCGACAGCGCGGATCTGTTCACCGAGGTCTCGCGCGAGGCCGACAAGCAGCTGTGGTTCCTCGAGGCGCACCTGCACGCCCAGCGCTGAGCGCGCGGGTCGTTCGGCGCTAGGCGGGGCGGCTCACCGCGCCCGCCGGGCGCAGCAGGTGTCCGAAGGGCGCGCCGGAGGCGTCCTGGCGGCGCAGCAGCTCGAGCAGGCTCTCCGCGGCGCACGGATCGCCGAACAGTCGCCCCTGCGCCTGATCGCAGCCGTTCTCGCGCAGGAACTGCAGCTGCTGGACCGATTCGACGCCTTCGGCGACCACCACCATCCCGAGGCTGTGGCCCATCTCGATCATCGTGCGAACCAGCGTGGCATTACCGGCGTTGTGCTGCACGTCGCGCACGAAGGACTGGTCGATCTTGAGCGTCCCGATCGGGAACTGCTGCAGTGCCGAGAGCGAGGAGTAGCCGGTGCCGAAGTCATCGATCGACAGGTGCAGTCCCATCGCATGCAGCTCCTCGAGCAGCCGCAGCGTGTTCTTCGTGTCCGCCATGAGCGTCGTCTCGGTGATCTCGAGCTCGAGCGCGGTGGGCGAAACGCCGTGACGGCGGAACACCGAGCGGCACCGCAGGATGAAGCTCGCCTGGCGCAGCTGGCGCAGTGAGAGGTTCAGCGAGATGCGTCCCGGCTCACCACCGGAGGTCTTCAACTGACGGTAATCCAGGCACACCCGGTTGAGTACCCACTCGCCGATGTCGAGGATCAGATTGGTTTCCTCGGCGAGCGGGATGAAGCGTGCCGGCGGAATGTCGCCGTGACCGGGCAGGCGCCAGCGCAGCAGCGCCTCGGCGCCTGCGACGTGCCCGGTGGCGAGCGCGACCTTCGGCTGGTAGCGGATCACCAGCTCGTCGCGCTCGAGAGCGCGGCGCAGCTTGCTTTTGAGAATCAGTCGTTCGACCGCCGCGGCGTTCATCTCCGGGGCGTAGAACATGAACGTGTTGCCGCCATTCTGTTTGGCGTGATACATGGCCGCATCGGCGTTGCGGATCAAGTCGATCACGTTTTCCGCATCGCGCGGACAGAAGGCGACGCCGATGCTCGCGGTGAGAAACACTTCCTGTTGGTTCAGCTGGAAGGCGCGCGCCACTTCGTTCAGGATCGCGCGCGCGAGCTGTCCGACCGCTACGCGGTTGTCGCTCTCCGCGGGCAGTCCGTGTACGCACAGCGCGAATTCGTCCCCGGCCAGCCGGCCGAGAATCGCCCCTTGCGGCACGGCGCGGATCAGCCGCTCGGCGAGCACCTCGAGCACCCGGTCCCCGGTGTCGTGCCCGAAAGTGTCGTTGACCTCCTTGAAGCGGTCCATGTCCAGGTACAGCAGCGCCACGGAGCGCCCGCTGCGCAGTCCGCGCGCCAGCGTCTGCTGCAGCAGGTGCTGGAACTGCATGCGGTTCGGGACCTTCGTCAGCGTGTCGTAGCGGGCCAGGTAGCGGATACGCCGCTCCGCCCGCTTGCGTTCGGTGACGTTGCGCGCGACGAAGATGTTGCCCTGGAACTGCGGATCGTCGGTCTCGATGCGCGAGCCGGCGAGCGACACCGGAATGGTCTGCCCGTCTCGGGTGCGCACCACGCTCTCGCGGGTGTCCTGCGCGGCCTGCAGCAGATCGAAGCCGCCGCGCACACTCTCATCGAGCAGCGAGACGATGCTGCGTCCGAGCAGTTCCTCCTCGGCGAAGCCAAGCATCTTGCAGGCCGCGGCATTGGCGCTCTTGATCACCCCGTCCGGGGAGGTCAGGAACACCGCATCGGTCATGCTGTCGAGGATGCTGCGCAGGTAGTCCTTGTTGATGGTCGACTGGCGCAGCCGGGCGCGCATGCGTTCCATCGCGAGCTCGAGCGCTTCGAGCGCTCCACCGCTGCGGACCTCGACGGGTCGGGCGTAATCGCCCTGGGCGATCCGCTGCGCGCTGCGCGTGAGCGCTTCGGCCGCCTGGTCTGCGGCGTGCGCGATGCGCCAGGCGCGCGCGGCCGCGAGCACGCTGCCGGCGAGAGCCACCGCACCGGCCACCGAGACGGCGGCGGTGCCGGGCCAGCGGCCCCACAGCACGGCCGCGCCGCTCGCGAGCGCGACCACGAGCGTCAGGCCGAACGCCCACAGCACGGAACCCAGGTGTTTCAAAGCGCGGCTCACCGCAATTCACTCGCTCGGCAGAGGTCGGTCCGGATCATCGCCCGTTGCGTATGCAGTCGCGGGAGTGCCGCTGTGCAGAGACGGCCTCGTAGGCATGCGGGCCAGCCCCTGCGTTCGGCCGGCGGTGCGTGCCCCGGTGGGCGGGGGTCAGCTGTACCAGGCGGCTCGAGCCGCTCTCCATGCCCAGGCATCCAGGCATAGGTGGTCATGGGATGAGAATAGAGTCCGCCCGGGCGGGCGTCAACGCTTTACGCGCGGCCGGCGCCGCCGAGAGCGCTGCGGCGCGCTAGCCGCGTGCGCTCGACCAGACGCGCTTGAGGTAGCTCACCATGAGGCCGCGCATCGTCCCCATCGGATCGGCGGTGGCTGCGAAGATCGGCGGGCGGCGGCGCAGCAACCGCCAGTTCTCGCTGCGCAGCACCCGGCGCAGGAACTGCAGGTTGCGCTCGATCGACTCCATGTACGGGTTGCGGCCGCCGTAGAGGCCTTCCAGATAGCGGTACGCGCCGGCGAACTCGCCCTCGAGCCGCTTGGTGCGAACGTCCTCGATGAACTGCGGGGTCTGGCGCAGCAGATCCAGGCCGGAGGCGTAGCGGATCTGCGTCTGGCCATCCGCGGCGGTCGGCACCGCCACCCCACCGAGCACGAACTCCAGGTACAACCGGTCGCGGCATTTCTCGAGATAACAGCGGTCGGCCATTTGCGCGATCATGTCGGCGGTGCCGAGCAGGTGGCCGGCGATCACGTCGCGCCGGTCGCGCAGGCGCGCCTCGATCTCGGCCGGGGAGCGCTCGTAGCCGGTGAAATGGATGATCTCGCACGCCACCGGCACCCAGGCCTGAAGCCCGATCCGCGGCAGGTAGTCCTCCAGAAAGCGTGCGCCGCGTGAGACGTGTACGCGGGTGAACTCCGCACCGTTGCGCGATTCGGACTCCTCGGTGCGTCGCAGATAGCCGACGTCGTGGAACAGTCCGGTAATCAGTGTCACCACCGCCCGTTCGCCGCCGAGGCGGGCCGCCGGGACGGCCTGGCGCTCGAATCCGACCAGCAGCCGGGCGAGCGCGAGGGTGATGTCGAGCGTGTGCTGGCGGTCGTGATAGACCGTATCGACCCCGTGAAAGCCGGGCACTTCCCCGGCGAACAGGCGCTCGAAGTGCTCGAACGCGCGCCGCAGCGGCTCGAGCGCCGTGCTCGGCCAGGTCGGCGCAAACAGCGATTCCGTCGCGGCGAGCACGGCGGCCGGCGAGCTGACCTGTACGGTATCGGTGACGTCGAAGTCGCTGCGCCGCTCGCTGATCATTCTGCTGCTGAGGGGGCCGGCGCGGTGGGCCGACGGCCTGCGTGGTGTTGGGGCGACTGTGGGCCAAACCCCAGCCGCATACCGAGAGCCACTGCTCAGAATCACCGGGGGCATCCGCCGAAGCGCGACCGGGGTCACGTTACCGACGCAGGTGCGGAAATACCGTGTTGCTTCAACAGCGCCTGGACCTGCGGCGGGCGGCCGCGAAAGGCGATGAAGGCCTCGAGCGCATCGCGGCTGCCGCCCTGGGAGAGGATGCTGTCCAGGTAGCGCTGCGCCGTGGTCCGGTCGAACGTGCCGTGCTCCTCGAACGCGGAGAACACGTCCGCCGCCAGCACCTCGGCCCACTTGTAGCTGTAATAGCCGGCCGCGTACCCGCCGGCGAAGATGTGCCCGAAACTCATCGGGAAGCGATTCCACTCGGGCACCGGGATCACGCCCACCTGCGCTCGAACCTGGCGCAGCTGCTCGAGCAGCCGGGCGCCGCGGGCCGGGTCGTACTCGGCGTGCAGGCGGAAATCGAACAGCGCGAACTCCAGCTGCCGCACCATCTGCAGTCCGGCGTGGAAGCTGCGCGTGGCGCACAGGCGCTGCTTGAGCGCCTCGGGCAGCGGCGCGCCGCTCTGGAAGTGGCCGGAGATCCGCCCCAGCACCTGCTGGTCCCAGGCGTAGTTCTCCATGAACTGGCTCGGCAGCTCGACCGCATCCCAGGCCACGCCGTTGATACCGGCCAGGCTCGGGAAGTCCACGCGGGTGAGCAGGTGATGCAGCCCGTGGCCGAACTCGTGGAACAGCGTCAGCACGTCGTCGTGCGTCAGCAGCGCCGGGCGGTCCTGGCCGGGCGGCAGCACGTTCAGCACCAGGTAGGCGACCGGTAGCGCATCGCCGCTCGCGAGGTGCTTGCGGCCGACGCACTCGTCCATCCAGGCGCCGCTGCGCTTGTGGGGGCGTGCGTAGGCGTCGAGATAGAAGCTGCCGATCGGGTGGCCGCTGTGCTCGATGTCGAAGAACCGCACGTCCGGATGCCACACCGCCACTGCGGTGCGCTCGCGGATGTGCACGCCGAAGAGCCGTTCGGCGACTTCAAAGAGTCCGTCGAGCACGCGTGGCAACGGGAAGTAGGGCCGCAGCTCCTCCTGGGACACCGAGTGGCGCTGCTGCTGGAGCCGCTCGGAGTAGTAGGCAACGTCCCAGGCCTGCAGCGGCCGCCCGGCGAATGCTTCGAGCTCGGCGAATTCCCGCTCGGCCGCCGGGCGGGCCGCGCGCGCGAGCTCCTCGAGGAATCCCAGGACCTCCCCGCGGCTGCGCGCCATGCGCTTGGCGAGCGCGTAATCGGCGAAACTCTCAAAGCCGAGCACCTGGGCCGCTTCATGCCGTTTGGCGAGAATCTGCTCGATGACCGGCGCGTTGTCCCAGCGGCCGGCGAGCGGTCCCTGGTCCGAGGCGCGCGTCGCCCAGGCGGTATAGAACGTGCGGCGCAGCTCCGGCGACTCCGCGTCGGTCACCACCGCAACGTAGGTCGGCTGATCGAGCGTGAGCAGCCAGCCCTCGAGCTGCTTCTCCTGGGCCCGGCGGCGACTCTGCTCGAGGACCGTCTCGTTCAGTCCGCGCAGGTGCGCCGGGTCGGTGATGTGGTGACTCCACGCGTTGGTCGCATCGAGCACGTTCTCTTCGAACTTCGCCTGTAGCTGCGTCAGCTCGAGCATCACCTGCTTGTAGTGCGCCTTGGCCGCTTGCGGCAGGCCGACACCGGCGAGGGTGAAGTCCTGCAGCGTGTGTTCGATGAGACGGCGACGGACCGGATCGAGCGCCGCGCCCTCGCGAACCTCGATGCTACGGTACGCCCGATACAGCCTCTCGTTCTGCGCCAGATCGGTCTGGTACGCCGACAGCAGTCCCAGGCAGGCGTTGTAGGCGGCGCGCAGCGGCTCGGAGTTCACTACGGCGTTGAGGTGGCTGACCGGCGACCAGGCGCGCGCAACGCGGTGGTGCAGCTCCTCGAGCGGTTCGACCACGGTTGCGAAGGTCGGCGGCTCGCGCGCGGCGATCGCTTCGATTTCGCTGCGCGCCTCGCCGAGCAGCACGCCGATGCCGGGTTCGACGTCAGCGGCGCTGATGCGCCCGAACGGCGGCAGCGGGTCTTGGTTGAGCAGCGGATTATCCATGTCCGCATTCTGCCCGAGCGGTGCCGGAGCGCAACTGGCGCGCCGCGCCGCTCACCGCATGGTGACCAACTCTTCGGCGCTGGTCGGATGAATCGCCACCGTGTCGTCGAAATCGCGCTTGCTGGCGCCCAGGCGCACCGCCACGGCGAAGCCCTGCATCATCTCGTCGGCGCCGGGTCCGATGACGTGCACCCCGACGACGCGCTGCTCGGGGCCGACCGTCACCAGCTTCATGTCGCAGCGCGGCTTGTGTTCCGTCATGGCGTGGTACATCGGCACGAAGCTCGACTTGAACACCGTGACGCTCTCAGCGCCGTAATTGTTGCGCGCCTCGTGCTCGCTCAGGCCCACGGTGCCGATCGGCGGATGTGCGAAGATCACGGTCGGGATGTTGTGGTAGTCGAGATGGCGGTCGGCCTGGCCGCCGAACAGCCGGTCGCTGAGGCGGCGTCCGGCCGCGATCGCCACCGGCGTCAGCTGCGCCCGGCCGGTGACGTCGCCGATGGCGTAGATGCCCGCCGTGCTCGTCGCCTGGTACTTGTCGGTCTGGATGAATCCTTCGGCGTCGCACGCGACCCCGGCGGCCCCGAGGTTCAGGTCCGTCACGGCGCTCGCGCGCCCGACGGCCCACACGAGAGTCTCGAACGGACCGAGCTGGCGGCCGTCGCGCGTCGTGAGTAGGACGTGGCCAGCTTCGCCCGAGAGCGCCTCGGGGATCGCATGGGAGTGCACCACGACGCCCTGAGCCGTGAGGAGCTTCAGCGTTGCATCCCCGAGCATGGCATCGAACTGTTTCAGCACCGCGCCGGTGCGCAGCACGAGCTCCACGCGGGAGCCGAGGGCGGCAAAGATCCCGGCGAACTCCACCGCGATGTAGCCGCTGCCGACCACCGCGACGCGCTCGGGACGCGAGCTCAGTTCGAAGAATCCATCCGAGGTGATGCCGAGCCCGGCGCCCGGTACCGGCGGCACCACCGGGTGCCCGCCGGTGGCCACGATGATGTGCGGGGCGCTGAAGCGCTCGGAGCCGACCGTGACGTGGGTGCGCCCTGCGAACGCGGCGCGGCCGCGCACCAGCGTCACCCCGCGTTTGTCGAGATTGCCCGCATAGATGCCGTTCAGACGCTCGATGTACGCGTCGCGCTTGCTCTTCAAGGCCTGCCAGTCATGGCCGTTCGCACTCAGCGAGAAGCCGTAGCCGGCGGCATCGTGCAGGCCCTCGGCCAGATCCGCCGCATACCACATGACTTTCTTCGGCACGCACCCGACGTTCACGCAGGTGCCGCCGAGCCGATGCGACTCGATGAGCAGCACCTTGGCGCCGTACTCCGCGGCGCGCTGCGCGGCGGCGAGCCCACCGCTGCCGCCGCCGATGACGATGAGATCCCAGTGGGTCATGGCGAGTCCCGGGTGCGCCTCGAGAGGCTACTTCGCCGCGCCGGTCCGCGGCGAGCCTGTGGCTGCGCCCGCGGCGCGCTTCGTGCCGGTGCGCGCACGGTTCTGGGTGCCGGCAGCGGCCTTTTTCGCGGCCGTCTTCGCCCGCGGCCGCGCCGCTGCGCTCTTCTTCTTCGCCGCCGGTGGCGCCGCGGCCGGTGCGGCCGCGGGTGCCTTGACGGCGCCGGCACGCTTGCCCGCCCCGCGTCCGAAACGGCCGCGGCCGCGCGCAGGGGCCTGCGCCAGCATCGTGCGGCACTCCTCGAGCGTGAGCGATTTCGGCTCCCGGTCCTTCGGGATCTTGGCGTTCTTGGTGCCGTCGGTGACGTACGGGCCGTAACGGCCGTTGAGCACCTGGATGTTGTCGACACCGAAGTCGGTGATGATGCGGTTGGCGTCGGCTTCCTTCTTCAGGCGGATCACCTCGAGTGCCCGCTCCAGGGAGACGGTGTACGGATCGTCCTCCTTCAGCGAGACGTACTTGCTGCCGTACTTGACGTACGGGCCGAAGCGACCGATGTTGGCTACGACGCTCTCGCCCTCGGCGGTTTCCCCGAGCGCGCGCGGCAGCTTGAACAGCTCCATGGCCTCGGCGAGCGTCACCGAGTCCATCTTCTGGCCCGGCCGCAGGCCGGCGAACCGCGGCTTCTCTTCATCATCCTTGGTGCCGATCTGCACGAACGGGCCGAAGCGGCCCATGCGCACGCTGACCGGCTTGCCGCTCGCCGGGTCGGTGCCGAGTTCGCGCGCCTGCGCGACCTGCTCGCGCGTCACGTTCTTTTCGGTCTGCTCGACCTGCTGGATGAATGGCTTCCAGAACTTCTCCAGCGGTGCGGTCCAGGTTTCCTCGCCGCGCGAGACGGCATCGAGTTCGTCCTCCATGGCGGCCGTGAAGCCGTACTCGACGTAGCGATGAAAATGATCGGTGAGGAACCGGTTGACGATCTTGCCGATGTCCGTCGGTATGAAGCGCCGGTTATCCATCTCGACGTACTCACGGTCCTGCAGCGTCGAGATGATGGTCGCGTAGGTCGAGGGGCGGCCGATGCCGTGCTCCTCGAGCGCTTTGACGAGCGAGGCTTCGCTGTAGCGCGGCGGCGGCTCGGTGAAGTGCTGCGCTGCGGTGAGGGCGACCAGATCGACGCGATCCCCTTCGTTCAACGGCGGCAGCGCGTGGTCCTCGTCGTCGCTCTTGGCGTCGTCGGTGCCTTCCTGGTAGACCGAGATGTAGCCAGGCTTGACCAGTGTCGAGCCGGTCGCGCGCAGGACGTGACGCTCAGGCCCGTCGGGGCCGGCCAACATGTCGGCGGCGACCGTGTCGAACACCGCCACGGCCATTTGTGAGGCAACGGCACGTTTCCAGATGAGCGCGTACAACCGGTACAGGTCGTTGTCGATCTTGCCCTCGACCTCCGCCGGCGTGATGGCCGCGGACGTCGGGCGGATGGCCTCGTGCGCCTCCTGCGCGTTCTTCGACTTGGTCTTGAATACGCGCGGCTCCTCGGCCACCTCGTCCTGTCCGTACAGCCGCGCCGCCACGGCGCGGATCTCCTGCACGGCCTCCTGGGCGAGCGACACCGAGTCGGTACGCATGTAGGTGATCAGACCGACGTTGCCCTCGCCCAGATCGACGCCCTCGTAGAGCTGCTGCGCCAGGCGCATGGTGCGCCGGGCGTTGTAGCCGAGCTTGCGAGCCGCTTCCTGCTGCAGCGTCGAGGTGGTGAATGGGGGGGCCGGACTGCGCCGGCGCTGTTTGCGCTCGACGGCGAGCACCTCGAGGTGCCCCGGGGTCTCAAACTGTCCCGCTGCGCCGCGCGCGCCGCTCGCTTGCTGCAGCGTGCGCTCCACTTCGCGCGCCGCAGTCTCGTCCGTGAACGAAAACTGCTCGACCTTGCGGCCGCGGTATTCCTGCAGCTTCAACGGGAAGGGCGCATGTGCGCCGCGGCTCGAGCCCTGGCCATCGAGCGTCCAGTACTCGCGGGCGACGAACGCTTCGATCTCCGCCTCGCGCTCGCAGATCATGCGCAGCGCCGGGCTTTGTACCCGTCCGGCCGAGAGGCCGCGGCGGACTTTCTTCCACAGCAGCGGGGAGAGGTTGAAACCGACCAGGTAATCGAGCGCGCGGCGCGCCTGCTGCGCATTGACCAGGTCGAGCGACAGGTCGCGCGGCCGTTCCACCGCCTCGCGGATCGCGTTGCGCGTGATCTCGTAGAACACCACGCGGTGCACCGTCTTGCCGTCGAGCTCGCCGCGGGCCGCGAGGATCTCCTTCAAGTGCCAGGCGATCGCCTCGCCCTCGCGGTCTGGGTCGGTCGCGAGGTAGAGTGCCTTGGACTTCTTCAGTCCGCGGGCGATGCTCTCGACGTGTCGTTCATTCTTCTCGAGCACCTGGTAGCGCATCGCATAGCCGTGCTCGGGGTCGACCGCGCCTTCCTTCGGCACCAGATCGCGCACGTGGCCATAGGAGGCCAGGACCTCGAAGTCCTTGCCCAGGTATTTCTTGATCGTCTTCGCCTTGGCCGGCGACTCGACGACAACCAGATTATCTGCCATGTCTTTACCGTGTCCGTTTCAGTGCCGCACGATCCTGCGCTCGCTCGCCATCAGCGCCTCGAAGCGCGCAAACGCGGCGTCTTCGGCGGGCTGCACCGACAGCGCCAGCAGGACTACCCACCGCAGCTGCTCGAGTGTCGGCTCGGCCACATCGAGCGCCAGCGTGCGCTCGATGACCAGTTCACGCTGCTCGGGCGTGAGTACCCCGTCGCGATCGAGCCGGGTGAGAAATTCCCGGCAATCGTCCGAGAGCCGCCCCAGTTCGCCCTCGGCGAAGATCCGCACGGCCCGCCGCACGGGCGGGACCTCGGGCGCTGCCGCCTGCTGCGACCCGGCCGCCAGCACCGAGAGCCACTCCATCGCATGCGCCACCTCCCCGACCGTGAAGCCCTTGCGCGCGAGCGCCGAGAGGATCTGCCGGCGCGCCGGGATCTCGGCCGGGTCCGCCAACAGGTAATGGTCGTAAACGTAGATCAGAACGTCGAGAACGCAGCCGGTTGTCATTGATCAAGCAGCAGTCAGTGCGAATCGATTCGGCCACAACGCGGCCGCCGAAGTGCGGCGCGAGGCGCCCCTGCAGCGCCTGGAGCAGCCCCTGCCGGGCCGATCGGTGCGCCGGAACCACCCGAGCCGGCCGCGAAGGAATCGGAGGTCGCCGGCTCAAGGCCGAGCGCATCTAACAGCATTTCATATTCCTTGTCCAATGCACGGCCGGGCCGATTTTGCATAACCCACTGATTTGTATGGCTGATTTCGGGCTGAGGCGGGATTCGGTCCGGCGCGCCCCGGGCTACTGCGTGGCTCGGGCTCGCGGCCCGGCGCGGGAGGGTCCCACCGCCCGCGCGGTGCGAGGGTTTGCTACTGTGCGCGCGCATGAAATACCGGCACGCCCACCACGCGGGTAATTTCGCGGACGTGCACAAGCACGTGACGCTCCTGGCACTGCTCGCGGCGCTGGCTCGCAAGGACAAGGGCTTCCTGTACTTCGAGACCCACGCCGGCCGAGGCGTCTACGACCTCGCCGAATCGGCGAGCGAGGCCGCCGGGGGCATCGAGCGGTTGCAGGCCGCACCGTGCGCGGCGCCGGAGCTGCGGGTCTACCTCGAGCGCGTGGCGGCACTGCGCCGGGGGCGGGGCGCCGCCCGGCTCTACCCCGGTTCACCGTGGCTGGCGGTGAGCGCGTTGCGAGCGCAGGACCAGGCGGTGTTCGTGGAACTCCTGCCCGAGGAGGCCCGGGCGCTGCGCCGCGCGCTCGACGCTGAGACCGGGGGCGTGCGGGTGCGCATCGAGACCGGTGAGGGCTTTGCGCATTGGCACGCCGCGCTGCCGCCGCCGCAGCGGCGCGCACTGACGTTGATCGATCCGCCCTACGAGGACTCGCGCGGGGACTTCGAGCGGGTGCGCACCGAACTCGCCGCGGCGCTGCGGCGCTTTCCGACTGGCGTCATCGCGGTCTGGTATCCAGTGAAGGACGCGCGCGACACCCAACGCTGGCTCGAAGCGCTGCCGCGCGAGCTCGACCGCCCGATGCTGGCGGCCGAGCTGCGGCTGTTTCCCTGCGACTCCCGAGTGGCGCTGAACGGCTCGGGGATGCTGATCGTCAATCCCCCGTACCAACTCGAGGTTCGCATGGGCGAGTGGCTCGCCGAGCTGCATCGGCACCTGCAGGCGGCCCCGGGCGTCGCCGGCTCGGTGCGCTGGCTGACGCGGCCGGCAGCGTGACAGGGTAGCGGCGCGGGCGCAGAATCGGCCTCATGGAAGGGAGTGTCGATCAGTACGCCGTGGTGGGCCACCCGGTCGCCCATAGTCTCTCGCCCTTCATTCACTCGTTGTTCGCACGCCAGACCGGCCAGTCGCTCAGCTACCGGTTGATGGACGTGCCGCCGGAGCGCTTCACCGAGCAGGTGTACGAGTTCTTCGCCACCGGCGGGCGCGGGCTGAACGTGACGCTGCCGCACAAAACGCGCGCGCTCACGATCGCTCATGAGCTGACCGAGCGCGCGCGGCTCGCCGGAGCGGTCAATACGCTGGCGGCGCGCCGCGACGGCTCGCTGCTGGGGGACAACACGGACGGTGCCGGCCTGGTGCAGGACCTGACGGCCAATCTCGGCGTACCGGTCCGGGGGCGCAGCATTTTGCTGATCGGCGCGGGCGGCGCGGCGCGCGGGGTGATGGCACCGCTGCTCGCCCTCGGGCCGCAGCGGATCGTGATCAGCAACCGGACCGCCGAGCGCGCGATGGCGCTTGCGGTGGTGTTCGCCGGTCTCGGCGCGGTTGAGGGCTGCGGTTTCGGCGAGCTCGGGGCGCAGCCCTTCGATCTGATCGTCAATGCGACCTCGGCGAGCCTCACCGGCGAGTTGCCCGGGGTGCCGGCCACGGTCTTCGGGCCGCAGACCCTCTGTTACGACATGGCCTACGGACGCGCCGATACGCCCTTCGTGCGCTGGGCGCGGACGTTGGGCTGTCGGGAGGCGGTTCCCGGCTGGGGCATGCTGGTCGAGCAGGCGGCCGAGTCGTTCCGGCTCTGGCGCGGCGTCCGCCCGCTCACCGCGCCGGTGCTGGCGGCGCTCACGGGCCGCCCGTCCGCCGGCGGGTGAACCCCGCTCAGGGGTTGTGCACGACGTCCCCGACCGCGATGGTGTTCGATGCGGCCACCACGAGTGCGAAGGACAGCCGCCGGTAAGTCTTGAACACCAGCAGCGTACCGGCCCGGTAATTCGGCAGTTTGACCCGCGGGGCGAACACGCGTCCCGAGGAGCCCAGGGAGTGGAAGAGCCAGCTGAACGCGCCATGCGTATCGTGCACCACCGAGCCGTGGTGATCGACCGCGAGCACGTCCCCGGGCACCAGGCCGGCGCGGCCGCCCCGGTCGAGCGCGACGATGTCGTACTGGCCGGCGAGATCCGCGCCACCGGTGCCGCCGACCACCCAGATGATCCTGCCGCGCACCGGGCTCGCCGGGGCCCGCGGCTCGATCCGCAGCGGCGCCGAGGTGTCCGAAGCGATCAGCCGGTCGCCCGCGAAGGTCTCGCGGGCCGAATCGGCGAGCACCGCCGTGGCCGGGTGTCCGGCGGCGGTGATCACGGCCGTCGCGGTGTAGGTGCCGAGGTAGCCGTAGACGTGCCCGAAGCCGAAATCACCGGGCTCACGCAGCTTGTGGCCCACGTGGATGATGCTGTAGCGAGCGTGCGGATGCCGACCCAGGCTGCTGACGTAGGCGACCGAGCCGTTGCCGGCGATCTGCTGTTGGCCGCGGAAGGCGATCACGTGCGGCGCGCGGTCGATCTGGCTGGCGCTGAGCACGACCGGCCGGGCGAGGAACGCGGCGATCGCCGAGTACGGGATGGTCGGGATGGCGGCCGAGATCGGGGTGCTGTGCAGGTGCGGCCGCAGCTTCACGCTCGGCTCACCGGCCGCGCCGCCGCGCAGCGGGCTGGCGTGCAGCAGGCGGATCGAGGGCTGGCCGTTGGCGCCGTAGCTCAGCGCCAGCACGTCGCCCGGGTAGATCAGGTGCGGGTTGTGGATCTGGGGGTTGAGGTACCAGACCTCCGGCCAGTCCCACGGATTGCGCAGAAACCTTGAGGCGACGCCCCAGAGCGTATCGCCGCGCTTGACCGTATAGGTCATCGGGGCACTGCGCCGGATGATCGGCGCGGACGCCGCAGCGGCGGCAAGGGCCGGCGCAGGACGGGCGACCGCCGGCGGTGGCGGGGGACTGACCGCCGGCGGCGCAGCCGCCGGCGGGCGGCTCGCACCGTGCAGGGCCGAGCAGGCCGCCAGTAGGACCGGAATCCCGCCCGCCAGCAGGAGGCGAGCACCGCGAATCTGTTTCGAGGCCATGGCCGCGTATACTCGCATGACGGCTCCCCGTGTACGGCGGTTTAATGTCAAGCTGTGCATCCGGTCACGCTCGCCTCAGGGCCTGCGGGCCGGCCGGCGCCGCTGGAACCACTTTTCCCATCGCGACTCCAAAATTTTCCATGGCGCTGAAAACGATACTCGAGTTCCCCGACCCGCGGCTGCGCACGCGGGCCCAGCCGGTCACCCGGTTCGACGCCGGGCTGCACCGTCTGGTCGATGACCTGTTCGAGACCATGTACGCCGCCCCGGGGATCGGCCTTGCGGCCACGCAGGTCGACGTACACCAGCGGGTGATTGTCATCGATGTTTCCGAAGCGCACAACGACCCGCTCGTGCTGATCAACCCCGAGATCATCGCACGCGAGGGCGAGGCGAGCGGCGAGGAGGGCTGCCTGTCCGTGCCGGGGATCTTCGATGCGGTCAAGCGTGCCGCGCAGGTGCGGGTGCGGGCCCAGGACCGCACCGGCCAGGTGTTCGAGCGCGACTGCGACGAACTGCTCGCGGTGTGCATTCAGCACGAGATGGATCACCTCGACGGCAAGCTGTTCGTAGACTACCTCTCGAACCTCAAGCGGGAGCGTATCCGCAAGAAGCTCGAAAAGGAGCGCAAGGCGCGCGCGCAGCGGCGCGTCGAGACTCCCACGCCGGCGCTCTGACCGGTCGACCCCGTGGCTGAGAACAACGTACTGCGCGTGGCGTTTGCAGGGACGCCGCAATTCGCCGTGCCGGTGCTGCAGGCGCTGCGGCATTCGCGTCATCGCCTGGTCGGGGTGCTGACCCAGCCGGACCGGCCCAAGGGCCGCGGACGCCAGCTCAGCGCCTCGCCGGTCAAGCTCGCGGCCGCCCCGGACGTGCCGGTGAGCCAGCCCGAGGCGCTGAAGCAGCCCTCGGATTGGGCGGATCTGCTCGAGTGGCGGGCGGATCTGCTGGTGGTGGTCGCCTACGGGCTGATTCTGCCGCAGGCGGTGCTCGACCTGCCACGACTCGGGTGCCTCAACGTCCATGCTTCGCTGCTGCCCCGGTGGCGCGGCGCGGCGCCGGTCGAGCGGGCGCTGCTCGCCGGGGATGCCGAGACGGGTCTGACGATCATGCGCATGGAGGCGGGTCTGGATACCGGGCCGATCCTGTTGCAGGAGCGTCTGGCCATCGGGCCGCAGGAGACCGGGGCGAGCCTGCTCGAGCGGCTCGCGGCACGCTCCGGTCCGTTGCTGCTCGCGGCCGTGGAAGGGTGGATGGCCGGCACGCTCCAGGCGCGGCCCCAGCCGGCCGAAGGCGTCACGTATGCGCGCAAACTGCTGAAGGAGGAGGCGCAGATCGACTGGCGGATGAGCGCCGTGCACATCGAGCGGCAGGTGCGCGCGCTGCGGCCGCGAGCGATCGCCGAGACGCAGAGCATCGATCCGCGCAGCGGTGCTGTGGAGCGCCTGCGGGTGCACGCGGCTCGGCTCGGGCCGTCGGCGCCTGCTTCCGCCGCGCCCGGCACCGTCCTCGAGGTGGCCGGTCATCCCGAACAGGGCTACCTGCGCGTGCAGTGCGGCGAGGGGACCCTCGAGCTGCTGGTGCTGCAGCGACCGGGCGGTGCGCCGCAGAAGGCCGGTGTCTTTGCGCACGGTTCGCGGCGGCTGCAGCCCGGGATGCGGCTCGGACCGTCGCAGTGACGCCCCCGCATTCGACCTCCCATGTGCTCGCCGATGCGGCCCGCGCGGTCGGCGCCGTGCTCGGTGGCCAGTCCGCCGACGTGGCGCTCGCGGCCTACGATGAGAGCCCGCGCCGCGCGGCGGTCAGGGCTATCGCGCTCGGCACGGTGCGCTGGTACTGGCGCCTGAAACCTGCGCTCGAGGGCTTGCTGAAGCGTCCGGCAGCGATCGAGCGCGAGGTGCTCGCGCTGCTGCTGTGCGCGGCGCACCAGATCGAATACTCACGCAATGCGCCGCAACTGACCGTCAACGGCGCGGTCGATGCGGTCCGGCTGTTGCGCGAGGGGGCCGCGGCCGGCCTGGTGAACGCCGTGCTGCGCCGGCTGGTGACGGAGCGGGAACGGATCTTCGCACGCGTCGATGCGGATCCGGCGCGCCGCAGCGCCCACCCGCGCTGGCTGTTCGAGGCGCTGCAGGCGGCCTGGCCGCAACAGGTCGCGGCGGTGCTCGAGGCGAACAATGCCCATCCACCGCTCACCGTGCGCCTGAATCCCGAGCGCTGCAGCGCGGAGCATTACCTCGAGGTGCTCGCCGCCGCCGGGCTCGCCGGGCGGCGGCTCGATGCCGCCGGCGGCGCGGCCGCCGCCACCGCCGTGCGGATCGATCCGCCGGTGCCGGTCGCGGACCTGCCGGGGTTCGCCGACGGCTGGGTCTCGGTCCAGGACGCCGGAGCGCAGCTGGCGGCGCCGCTGCTCGCGGCGGCGCCGGGCATGCGGGTGCTCGACGCCTGCGCCGCTCCGGGCAGCAAGACTGCCCACCTGCTCGAGCGCACTGCACAGCTCGAGGTAACGGCAGTGGACATCGACCCTGCCCGGCTCGGACGCATTGCCGAGACGCTTCAGCGGCTGCGCCTGGAGGCCCGTCTGGTTGCCGCCGACGTGCGCGATCCGCACGCCTTCTGGGACGGCCGCGCCTTCGAGCGCATCCTGGTGGATGCGCCGTGCTCGGGCACCGGGGTGATCCGGCGCCATCCGGACATCAAGCTGCTGCGCCGGCCCGAGGACATCGCCGCGTTTGCCGTGACGCAGCTGGAGATTCTCCGGGCGGCCTTCGCCCTGCTCGCCCCGGGTGGGCGGCTGCTGTATTCGACCTGCTCGGTGCTGCCGGCGGAGAACGAGGCGGTCATCGGGCGCCTGCGGGCTGCCGAGCCCTCGGCCCAGTTCGTGCCGCTGCCGCCGGAGGCGTTTCCGGCCGGTGCGGTGGCGGGCGTTCACGGCGTGCAGTTGCTGTGCGCAGGAGCGGCGCAAACCGACGGCTTCTATTATGCTTGTGTCGAAAAGACAACGTCGGAAACGTGAGACGGTCTAGAGACATCGGGGGATTTACGCGTTCGGTCGTTGCATCGAGGCCACGAATTGCGCCGCGCGGCGTGCACCGCTCGGCCGGCATGCTGCTCGCGGTGCTGGCCTGGGCGCTGCTGCGCACCGTGGCGTTCGCCAGCGCGCTCGACGGCGCACTTGCGGTGCGCTCGGCGTACGTCAACTTCGATCACGGCGTCATCGAGCTGAACGCGCGCGTCGCGTATCCGCTGAATCCCACCATTCTCAAGGCGCTGCAGAACGGGGTGACGCTGAGTTTCGACGTCGAGACCCGCATCGAGGAGGTGCGGCACTACTGGTTCAACGACACCGTCATCGACGTCACGCTGCGCCGCCAGCTCGCCTACCACGTGGTCACCCGCCGCTACGTGGTGCGCGATGCGCAAAGCGGCGCAGAGCGCAGCTTCGCCTCCGTGGACAAGGCGCTGCACTACATGGAGCACGTGCATGACTGGCCGGTGCTGGTCGAGTCGCAGTTGCACGGCGGGCGTTACGTCATCAGCGTGCGCGCCGGTGTGCGCCGCGGCACGCTGCCGGCCTCACTGCGTGCGCTGCTGTTCTGGACGGACGACTGGCAGCGCGAGAGCCCCTGGTACTCATGGTCCCTGCCGGTGTGAACACGCCCTCGCGGTGGGGACGCGCGCGCGCCCTCGCCGCCGTCGCGCTGTGGAGTCTGATCGGGCTGGCGGCGCTGCTGCTGCTCGCCAAGAGCGCGCAGAACTCCTCGGAGTTCGGCCGGCTGCGGCCCTGGATCGTGCTGCTCAACGTCATCGGCGTGCTGGCGCTGATCGTGCTGCTCATGCGGCGGATCTGGCAGCTGGTGCGCGACTACCGCAACCACGTGCCCGGCTCGCGCCTCACGGCGCGCACGGTGACGATCTTCGGGGCGCTGGTGATCGCACCGCTGCTGATCGTGTACTTCTCCTCGCTGCAGTTTCTCAACCGCGGCATTGACAGTTGGTTTCGGGTGGAGGTGCGTCAGGGCCTGAAGGACGCCCTCGTGCTGTCGCGCTCGGCACTCGATCTGCGCGTGCAGGCCGAGGCGCGCCGCACGACCGTGCTGGCCCGCTCCCTCATCGGGCACTCGGTGCTGCGCGTCCAGGGGCAGCTCGATCAGGCGCGCCGCGCCGACTCGGCGCGCGAGATCGTGTTGTACGGGGCGAATGAGCGGATCCTCGCCGCGAGTCTGCGCAATCCGCTCGCCGATGTGCCGCTCGCCCCGCCGACCTCCCTGGTGCGCACGGTGAGCGACCGGCAGACCTACGTGAGCCTCGAGCCGCAGGCGAACGGGCGGTTCGTGATCCGCATCGGCGTGCCGCTCGCAGAATCCTCCGACGCCGCCGGACTGCGCTATCTGATGGCGGTCTACCCCGTGCCGGCGCAGCTCTCGGCGCTCTCGAACGCGGTGCAGCGCTCCTATTCGCGCTACGGCAACCTCGCGGCGCTGCGCGAGCCGCTGAAATACAGCTTCACGCTGACGCTCACCCTGGTGCTGCTGCTGGCGATGCTCGCGGCGATTCATGGCGCGATCATCTCCGCCGAGCGGCTCGCGCGCCCGGTGCAGGACCTCATTGCCGGCACCCGAGCGGTGGGCAAGGGCGATTTCGCCACCCGGCTCGCGCTGCCCTCGCGTGACGAGATGGGCTACCTGGTGCACTCGTTCAACGACATGACCAAGCGCTTGCGGCGCGCGCACGATGAGGCGACCCGCAGCCAGCAGGCGGTCGAGCGCGAGCGCGAGCGCCTGGCGATCATCCTGGCGCGGCTCTCGACCGGCGTGCTCGCGGTCGATCGCAACCTGGTGGTGCGCATGGCCAACCGGGCCGCCGCCGGCATTCTCGGCACTGACTTCTCGGCCGCCACCGGGCGGGCGCTGCCGGACCTGGCCGCCGGCAACGAGCGGCTGGGCCAGTTCGTCGCAGCCTTGGCGGTGCGTTTCGCGCGTGGCCGCGAGGAGTGGCGCGAACAGATCGACCTCGGCAAGCCAGGCCGCATGATGACCCTGATGTGCGCCTGTACCCCTCTGCCGGGGGAGAGTGGCGACATGGGCTATGTCATCGTGTTCGATGACATCACGGCGCTGCTCGAGGCGCAGCGCGATGCCGCCTGGGGCGAGGTGGCACGGCGCCTGGCGCATGAGATTAAGAATCCGCTCACGCCGATCCAGCTGTCCGCCGAGCGGGTCCGGCGCCGGCTGCTGCCCATCCTCGCGCCGCCCGAGGCGGAGTTCCTCGAGCGCTCGACCCACACCATCGTGCAACAGGTCGAGAGCATGCTGCAGATGGTCAACGCGTTCAGCGAGTACGCCCGGGCCCCGGACATGCACGTCAGCCGCTTCAGCCTGAACCAGCTGATCACCGAAGTGGCCGACCTGTACCGCTCGCACGATCCGCGCGCGAGCATCGAGCTCGACTTGGATGCGGGCCTGAAGGCCATCGAGGCCGACCGGGGTCGGGTCCGCCAGATCCTGAACAACTTGCTGATCAATGCGCTCGAGGCGCTGGCCGGCCAGCCCGCACCGCAGCTGCAGATCAGTACCCGGCTCGAGGGCGACGACGATGCTGCTTTCGCCGTCATGAGCGTGTGTGACAATGGGCCGGGGTTCCAAGCGGACCTGCTCGGGCGGATCTTCGATCCGTACGTCACCAGCAAGCCCAAGGGGACCGGTCTGGGTCTGGCCATCGTGAAGAAGATCGTCGAGGAGCATGGGGGCCGGATCGACGCGGACAACCGGCCGGAGGGCGGTGCGCGGATCCGGATCGCGCTGCCGGTGGCGTTCGGCAAGCGCCTCGGGGTACATAAGAAAAGACAGACACTGCGGAGCGAACAAGCATGAGTGCGGCACACATACTGGTGGTCGATGACGAGGCGGATATTCGCGGTCTGCTGAAGGAGATCCTCTCCGAGGAAGGCTACTCGGTGGAAGTCGCCGCCAACGCCGCCCAGGCGCGGACCGCGCGTGCCCGCCAGATGCCCGACTTGGTGCTGCTCGATATCTGGATGCCGGACGTCGACGGCATCACGCTGCTGCGCGAATGGTCCACATCGGCCGCGGACGGCTGCCCGGTGGTGATGATGTCGGGCCACGGCACGGTCGAGACCGCCGTCGAGGCGACGCGCCTCGGTGCCTTCGATTTCGTCGAGAAGCCGCTCTCGCTCGCGAAACTGCTGCGCACCGTCGAGCGGGCGCTCGATGCCGGCCGGCGCAAGCGCCAGGCGGGCAAACTGTTCGTTCCGGCGCTGATGATGCCGGCCGGCAAGAGCAAGCTGATGCAGCAGCTGCGCGCCGAGCTGCAGCAGATCGCCACGCACACCTCCCCGGTGCTGCTGATCGGCGAGCCCGGCTCGGGGCGCGAGCTGTTCGCCCGCTACCTGCACAGCCGCAGTCCACGCGCCGGCGCGCCGTTCATGACGTTGGTGGCGAGCAGCGTGCGCGACGCGGACGCCGAGAGCCGGCTGTTCGGCTCGATCGACTCCGGTGTGCGCCGGCCGGGGCTGCTCGAGCAGGCCGCCGATGGAACGCTGTTCATCCAGGAGCTGGAGGATCTGCCCGCGGCCGCCCAGCGGCTGATGGTCGGGGCGCTCGAGTCCGGCCGCTTCACGCCCGTCGGCGGTGGCGAGCCGCTCGAGCTGCGTGCCCGGCTGGTCTCCTCGGCGCAGCCGGGCGTGGAGAACCGCGCCGGTGAGGCCTTGCGGCGCGATCTGCTCGGGCACCTCAATACGCTGATCGTGCGCGTTCCGCCGCTGCGCGATTACGCCGAGGATGTGCCGGAGCTGCTGCGCTACCACGTCGACCGGCTGGTCGATTCCGAGGGGCTGCCGCTGCGCCACTTCAGCGTCGCGGCGCAGAACCGGCTGCGCAACTATCCGTGGCCGGACAACGTGCGGGAGCTGAAGAACCTCGTGCACCGCCTGCTGATCCAGGGCGGCGGTGAGGAAATCGGGCTGGAGGAGGTCGAGCGCGAGCTCGCCGTGCAGGCGCCGGCGGGCGAGCCGCTGGTCAAGCAGGACCTGCTGGCGCTGCCGCTGCGCGAGGCGCGCGAGCAGTTCGAGCGCGCCTACCTGCAGCAGCAGCTGCTGCTGTGCAACGGCAAGGTCGGACAGCTCGCCAAGCGGGTCGGCATGGAGCGCACTCACCTGTACCGCAAGCTGCGCTCCCTGGGCCTGGACTTCCGCTCGATCGCTGAGGATTGAGCCGGCAGGCGCCTCAGTGTACGGCGCCGGGAATCACGATCGCCGGCAGGCGCAACGCATGCAGCGTGCCGCGGATGCGCGCCAGCTCGGATGCCTCGGTGATCGGACCGACGCGCACCCGGTGCAGCGTGACGCCGCGGCTCTGCACGGTGTCGACGTGCGCGATGATCCCGACGCTGTCGAGCTCGGAGATAATGCGTTCGGCTTGCGCGGCGTTGCTGTAGGAACCGACCTGCAGGACGTAGCCGCCGTAGGCACCCGGCCCGCGCACCCCGGCGGCATGCGCGCCCGGAGCGCTCGGCCGCGGGACGGTCACCTTGAGGTTCGGCAGCATCTGGTAGAAATCATACTGGGGCTGCGCCGGGGCGCTCTGAGCGTGCACCGAGCTGCGAGTGCGGGCGGACGGCGCGGTGCGCCGAACGACCTGCGGCGCGGCAGCCGTGCGCGGCGCGGGCGTCGTGCCGGGAGCCGCCTGCGGTGCGGTGCGGACCGGTGCCGGGGCGGGCGGGGCCGCCGCAGGCGGTGAGGCGGCCGAGGGCGACGCGGCGCGCGCGCCGCAGGCGCGGCGCGCGCGGTACGCGTGATGCATCACGAGCGCGGTGCCGACGCCTGCGAGCAGCGCGCCGGCCAGAGCGCCGAGGAGAAATTCCTTCAGGCCGCCGCTCGGGCCTCCCTCGCGGCGTCCGCCGCCCTTGTAATCCCGGGTGGTGAGCTGCGACATCGGCTCACATGCTCTCGGGCGCGCTCACGCCGAGCAGACCGAGACCATTGCGCAGCACCTGCTGCACGCCGATCACCAGCGCAAGGCGCGCATTGCGCACCTTGGAGTCCTCGACCAGGAACGGCTCGGCGTTGTAGTAAGTGTGCAGCGCGTTGGCCAGTTCCCGCAGGTAATGCACCAGCGCGTGCGGGGCGCGATTCACCGCGGCCTGCTCCAGCGCCTCCGGGAAGCGCGTGACGCAGGCGAGCGCGGCCTGTTCGTGCGCGCTCGTGAGCAGCGCGGTGTGGGCGAGGCCCTCGGCGCGGTCGAACTCGAGATTGCGCGCGACCATCTGCTTCAGCACGCTCGCGACCCGCGCGTGCGCGTACTGGATGTAATACACCGGATTTTCGTTGGTGCGCGACTTGGCGAGCTCCAGGTCGAAATCGAGCGGCTGATCGTGGCTGCGCATCAGGTAGAACAGCCGGCAGGCGTCGTTGCCGACTTCCTCGCGCAGCTGGCGCAGCGTCACGAACTGCGCTTCGCGCTTGCCCATGGGGATCTTTTCACCGCCACGGAACAGGCTGACGAACTGGATCAGGTTCACCTCGAGGCTCTCCCCGGGCTCGCCCATGGCGGTGAGTCCGGCGCGCACGCGCGCCACGTACCCGTGGTGATCGGCCCCCAACACATCGATCAGACGCTCGAAGCCGCGCTCGCGCTTCTCGAGGTGATAGGCGATGTCGGAGGCAAAATAGGTCTTCTGGCCGTTCTCGCGCACGACCACACGATCCTTCTCGTCGCCGAATTCCGTGGCGCGGAACCAGGTCGCGCCCTGCTCGAGGTACAGCCGGCCGTCGCGCTCGAGTCGCGCGAGCGCACGGTCGATGGCACCGCTGTGCTCGAGTTCGCGCTCCGAGTACCAGCGGTCGAAACGGACACCGAACTGCTGCAGATCCTCGCGAATGTCCGCCAGCATGCGCTCGAGCGACAGAGCCAGCACGCGTGCGAACCCTTCCGGGCCGATCAACTCGCGGGCCCGTCCGATCAGCGCATCGATGTACGCCTCCTTGTCCCCTTCGGGTGCATCCGGCGGCAGGCCGGCGAGCACGCTCGCCGCGTCGCGGCGCAGCGCATCACCCTCCGCCGAGCGCAGCTGCGCGGCGATCTCGCGCACGTAATCGCCGCGGTAGCCATTCTCGGGAAACGGTAGCGACTCACCGCAGGCCTCGAGATAGCGCACCCACGTGCTGACGGCCAGAATGTCGACCTGGCGCCCCGCGTCGTTGATGTAATACTCGCGCGTCACCTCGAAGCCGCTCGCCGCGAGGATGTTCGCCAGCGTTGCGCCGTAGGCCGCTTGCCGGCCGTGTCCGACGTGTAGCGGCCCGGTCGGATTGGCCGACACGAACTCCAGCAGCACGCGCTCACCGCGCCCGAGCGTGCTGTGTCCGTAGCGCTCGGTGTGCTCGTGAATCGCGGCGAGTTCCTCGGCGTACGCCGCCGGGGAGAGGAAGAAGTTGATGAACCCGGCGCCGGCGATTTCCGTGCGCAGCACCGTGGGACTCGGTGGCAGCGCGGCGATGATGCGCTCGGCGAGGGCGCGCGGATTGCTGCGCGCAGCCTTCGCCAGGCGCAGCGCGATGTTGGTTGCAAAATCCCCGTGCCGCGCATCGCGGCTGCGTTCGACGGTCACGGCGCCGGTGGTGGCGGCTGCGGCGAGCGCGCCGCCGAGGCTCTCCAGGGCGCTGGCGAGAAGTTGCTCGAGTTGTTGCTTCAAGGAAATCGGGTCCGCATCGGGGGAGAACAGCGGATTCTACCCGATTAAAACAGCTCCATCGGATCGACGTCGAGTGCCCAGCGCACGCGCCGCGCGCTCGGCAGCGCGGCGATCTGCGTCAGCCACGTCTCGAGGAAGCGGTGCAGTGCGCCGCGCTCGGCGCTCTCGATCAGCAGCTGTGCGTGATGTCGGCCGGCGCGCCGGGCCATTGCCGCCGGGACCGGGCCGAGCAGGCGCACGCCGCGCGCGCCGGCGGCCAGCGCGCGCGCCTCGGTCAGGAACTGCAGGGCGGCCTCGGCGGTGCGGGCCGAGTCGCGCACCGCGGCGAGGCGGCTGAACGGCGGCCAGGCGGCCTCGTGCCGCTCGGCGAGTGCGGTGCGCGCGAACCCCTCGTAGCCCTCGGTGAGCAGTCCGGTGAGCAGCGGGTGATCCGGGAACTCGGTCTGGATGAGGACTTCGCCGGGCCGCGTACCGCGGCCGGCGCGGCCCGCGACCTGCACGATGGTCTGCGCCAGGCGCTCCGGGGCACGAAAGTCGGTGCTGAACAGTCCCTGGTCGGCGTTCAGAACCACCACCAGCGTCAGGTTCGGGAAATCGTGGCCCTTGGTGACCATCTGCGTGCCGACCAGGATCCGCCCCTCGCCCGAGGCGATGCGCTGCACCGCCGCCTCCAGATCGCCGCGGCGGCGGACCACGTCGCGATCGAAACGCACGCAGGGCACGCCCGGGAACAGCTGCGCGAGGGTCTCCTCGATCCGCTCAGTTCCCTGACCGACCGGTTTGACGGCAAAGCCGCACTGCGGGCAGCGCTCGGGCAGCGGCTCCTCGGCGCCGCAGTGGTGGCAGCGCAGCGTGCGCGAGTGCAGGTGAACGGTGAGGCGGGCGTCGCAGTCCTTGCAGGGCGCGACCCAGCCGCAGGCCGTGCACAGCAGTGTCGGGGCGTATCCGCGCCGGTTGAGGAACACCAGCACCTGGCCCCCGGCGCCCAGGTGCCGCTCGATGGCCTGCACGGCGGGCGTGGAGAGGCCCGCGGTGTGCGCATGGGCGCGCAGGTCGATCAGCGCCAGTCGCGGCCCGGCGCTCTGCACGGCGCGGCGCGTGAGCGTCAGGCGCGTGTAACGGCCCTCCGCGACGTTGTGCAGAGTCTCGACCGCCGGGGTGGCCGAACCGAGCACCACCGGTACCGCGGCGCCGCGCGCGCGCATCACGGCCAGATCGCGCGCGGAGTAGCGAAAGCCCCCGTCCTGCTGCTTGTAAGAGGCGTCGTGTTCCTCGTCGGCGATGATCACGCCGAGCTGCGCCAGCGGCGCGAACACCGCCGAGCGCGTGCCGAGCACCACGCGCGCCCGACCCGAGTACGCCTCGCGCCAGGCGAGCAGTCGCTCGTGGTCGGTGAGTCCGGAATGCAGCACCGCCATCGGGACGCCGAATCGCGCCCGGAAACGGCCGACGAGTTGCGGCGTCAGACCGATTTCGGGCACCAGCACCAGCGCGCCGGTGCCGCGCGCAAGGGCCGCTTCCGTCACCCGCAGATAGACCTCGGTCTTGCCGCTGCCGGTGACGCCCTGCAGGACGAAGGCGCCGAACTGTCCGAGCGAGGACTCGATGCGCTCGGCGGCCGCGCGCTGCTCGTCGTTCAGCGGCGGCGCAGCGGGGCCCGCGGCCGGCGCTGCCGCGACGGGCGCGGGCGCGCAGGTCGTCTCAAAGGCCTCGATCCAGCCGCGCTCGGCGAGGGCGCGCGCTGCGGTTCGCCAGGCCTCGCCGCACTGCGCGCGCAGCGCCACTGCGCTGCGCTCCTCGTCCTGCAACGCCGCGAGCAAGGCCTGCTGGCGCGGCGCGCGGCGCGGCTCGCCGGCCGCGCAGGCGTCCCGGCCGGCGGCGGTGAGCCGCCAGCGCTCTTCCTGAGCGGCGAGGTCTGCACCCAGCCGCAGCGCCTTGGGCAGGGCCGCCGTCAGTACCTCGCCGATCGGATGGTGGTAGTAGCCGGCGGCCCACTGCAGCAGCTCGAGCAGCCCCGCATCGAACACCGGCCGGTCGTCCAGGGGTTCGAGCACGGCCTTGAGCTTCTCGGCAGCGACCTCGGAGTCCTCGGCGCTCGCCATGACCACCCCGACCCGCTGCTGGCGGCCGAAGGGAACCCGCACCCGCATCCCGGGCTCAACGTCGAGCCCGGCGACGCGATAATCGAAAAGCTGGCGCAGCGGCGTGGGGAGCGCGACACGGACGACGGGGGCGCGAGGCATGCGAAGTGTTTGGATTTTCAGCGGTGATGACGGCCCGTTGCCCGCTCAGTCGCCGTCAACCGACAGGATGGGGCCGCGTTATACGGGCTATGGCAGACTCTGTTACGCTCGCCTCGCCTTATAGCATGCCGGCTGCCGTACGCGGCGACGTGGACCGTTCAGCTTCGAATTCACAGACCACACAGCACGCGCTCGGCCGGTTTCTGGCGAGCGTCGAGCTGAAGGCGTTCCGGATCGCGCAGGCGGCGCTGCGGCACGAGCAGGACGCGCTCGACGCCGTGCAAGACGCGATGCTGCAGCTTGCCCGGGCTTACGCGGATCGGCCGGCCGAGCAGTGGAAGCCGCTCTTTTACCGCATTCTGGAGAATCGCATCCGCGACATGCAGCGGCGGCGCAGCGTGCGCGAGCGGATCATGGCGTGGCTGCCTTTTGGGGCGGACGACGAGGAACCGGTCGACCCGCTCGCCGCAGCGCCGAGTCCGGAGCTGCCGGCGCTGCGGCGGCTCGAACTCGACGAGGCCATCGCTGCGCTGGAACGTGCGGTCGGCGCACTGCCGCGCCGGCAGCAGCAAGTGTTCCTGCTGCGCACGCTCGAGGGCCTGGACGTCGAGCAGACGGCCCGCGCCATGGGCTGTTCGCAGGGCAGCGTGAAGACCCATTATTTCCGCGCGCTGCGCACGTTGCGCGCCGAACTGAGTGAACTGATATGAGTGTGGCGGATTATTCGTCCGAATTTGAACGGCGGTTGCGCGAGCTGCTCGAACGGCAGGCGGATGCCACCAGCGGTCACGTGCGCTCGGGCCTGACCCAGGCGCGCCACGCGGCCCTGCTGCAAGCCGGTGCGCACCGCGGCGCGTGGCGGGAGGCGCTGGCGGGGCGGCGCCTGTGGGTGCCCGCCGCCGGGGTGCTCGTGGCCGCGGCGGCCGGGGCGCTGCTGCT
>JAJZSQ010000012.1 GCA_021849615.1 Pseudomonadota bacterium | reverse complement strand
CGACGTGTTGAATTCTGTGCACATACTTGTTGGGCGACAAGTATCCGAGTGATGAGCGCAGGCGAAGCGGGTTGCAAAATCCGTGAATGGATGGTGCGATCGCGCGGCGAGCGTCCTGGAGATCCGCTTCATCTGCTCGGGCATGTGGCAGCCGTACTTGGACGTGATCGCCGAGCGGGCCCCGGGGGGCGCTGAACGTCCTCGACGGCTGTCACATGGCCGCCGAGAGGAGCGAGCCGCCTGTCCGGATGGTTCATGGGCGAGTACGCGCATTCGATGCAGGACGCCATCGCCTTCATGGCGCTGGCCTGCCGCCTGCCTGTGGCACTGGCGATCGCGTGGGTGTGCCGGGCGAAGATTCAGCAGGTCCGAAGCGGACTCATTGATGAGGCCGTAGCGCCTGCACCATGGGCCTTCGCTGCTGTGACATGATCAGTCGAACCCGTCGAGGCGTTCCCGGCAGATGCCGAGCACCTTGGCGACAGCCACCTGGGCGTTTGGCTGATTGAGACAACCTGCGGGGACCTTGAGGCCATCGATGGCCTTGGTGAAAGCCCGAAGAACTTCATCCAGCGTCTCATTTGCGTCGCCAGCGCGTAGACCCGCCAGCGTAGCAACAGCGACAAAGTCGGCCCGGCGCAGGCGCTCGTCTTTCCCGTTCAGTTTGAGGGCCATGTGGTCGTGCTCAAGGCGCGGGAAAACTCTGGTGGTCAGCGTGTCGTAGACGGGTGCCAGTCGAACCGAGGTAAATGCCTGCTGCCCTGGCTTTGCCGTCTTGAGAACGGCCATGTTCTTGAGGTGCATGTCCCCATCGGCGATCAGCCAGGCCAAAAGAACCCTCTTAATGAGCGTCCGGAGGTCGCTCTCGACATCGGTCGAGAGAGGCCGGACCGCGCGCGCGACGCGTTCGATCGTGCTGGTGTACTTGTATCAAGCACCGAGCACAGGTCCTCCAAGGCAAGCATGCTCGTGTCTTCAGCACTTGTTCGAATGTCGAAGCGTTCGACGACCAGGGCCGGGGCCATGCCGTCCGGCATCAGCACGAGCGCATTTTCCGCAACCTCCAGCCCGACGCCTCTCGCAAGCGCGCGGCCGATTCATTCAACGAGCGGAAGAGTTTCAATCCCGCTCGTTCCGGCGGGCTTGAGGATGTGAGTGAACGGCAGGCCAGTCGCTGGTTGCAGAACGCCCTCGAGCGAGAGGCTCATCGGTGCCTTGATCTGAACGCCTGACAGGCGCGGCGTCTGCGCACTCTCGAAGAGCTGCGCGAGCCTGCGCTCGAAATCATGGTGAGTCGCGTCTCGTCCCGGCCCCGCGTAGGTGCCGGTGAAGACTCCGTCGCCGGTAAACGCCTCAAGGCGTGCGGCCAGCATGTCGCTGGGAAGGCGGGCAAGCTCCGCCTTCTTCTCGGTGATCGTGATATTGGATAGGTAGCGCTTGCCGGTCCGCAGCAGCGCGCGGTCATCCGGGTCTTTGAGTACGGACTCCAGCCACCCTTCGGGCAACAGCGAAACGATGAACGGGGGCAGCCGCCCGGGTGTGGTTTGACGAATGAGCGGTGGCAAGACCGGCCCGTCTGTTGCTGCTGTCCATCGTCACTCGAAGCCATCGTGTGCGAGCTCTCCGAGCGGAATGCCATGCCACGCAACGGTCAGCTCGAAGGCGGCTTCGTTACGCACGGCTGCGATGGGTGCCCGGCGCAGCAGGAACTTCTCTGCGCCTTCCCCTTCGCGATACCACCCATTCTCGCGGGCAAGTGTCCAAACAGCGTCGGCAGCGGCCTTGCGGTCGCCGTACTCTTGAACCAAGCGTTCGGCGATGGCCTCGCGCATGCCCGTGTCGATCGAGGCCGCATGCTCGCTGCGCAGGCGAAAGGCTTCGAGGAAGCGCTGCCGGAGCGCCGAGACGACCACCGGGAACTCGCCCATGCTGTCGGCAACAACGGCGGACGCGGTCGAGGGTCTGTCGGGCGCCCTGTTCTGCACGATCTCCAACCCGCGGATGCGCGTCCGCTGGATGCGCCGTCCGGTCAGGTAGAGCCGTCCATCGGGGGTAGGGCCGAGCAGGACAGCACTGGCGGCAGACAGGTAGGCCCTGGGATAGAGTAGCGGGCGATCCGGACGGCGTGCCTGAGGACGACCTGGTCGATCTCATCACCCGCATCGACATAGATTCCCCGCATGAGCTGGACGAGCTTGCCGGTCTCGGAGAGGTAGTGGGTGCGGGTCTCGTCGATCGTCTCACCGACGAGGTGGAGGGGCATGAGTGCTAACTTTCGCGCACTTCAGATACGCGAAGGTTGTCGCCAAAGCGGGTGCTTTGCAAGAGAAATACATTTGCAAGAGAAATACAAACTATCGCGTATTTCAGATACGTGAAAGTTAGACACCTTCTGGGAGGGTGCCGTTCATCCGATACGCAAAACCCGGCAAATTTCCATGGGTTTTGCGTACGTTCTGGGTCTTGGGTGCGCGCTACACCTTGACGAGGCGGAGATAGAAGGGCTTCCTCCGCCCGTCGCTCGACAAATCGCCGAACATGCCATCCCCGAATCCGGAAGATTGGACGTGTGCTGACCGGCTGATTGGGAGTCAATGGTCCGCCAATTGGAAGTCGCTGGATCGCGATCTCGAAGACGCCGCGGAGAAAGCCTTCCCTACGCATCGGCGATGCCGACCAGGATTACGAGAGGCCTCCGACGCCCGGCATGGAGATGAGCCATGACCCATGTGGAAATTCTGGACGCCGCTCACGACCGCGCTGGCGGCTACACGGTGGATGTCAGCTGCGGCGAGCGGATTGGAATGCCACGAACGTGCGCGCCAGGAGTAACCAGGGAGCGACCAAGCATGAGGTCAAATTGGAGCTCGATCGAGCGGACCCCGAATATAACGAACTGATTTTATTATTATAAATTGGCGCGCCCGACTGGATTCGAACCAGTGACCCCTGCCTTCGGAGGGCAGTACTCTATCCAGCTGAGCTACGGGCGCGCTGCGTGGTGGCGCGACTGACCCTGAGGAAGGGCCAGACGGGTGGTCGTTCCGGAGCATCTCCGGCGCGGCCGCCTGCGCCAGCGCCCGCGGATCATACGCGCCTCACCGCCCGGATGCCACGTGCGGCGGGCGGACGTGCACCCGGTGGCCAGGGCTTCAGCCACGCGGCCCGCAAGCGGTTATACTGCGCCTTCCGCGTTCACGGATTCCCCAGAGAGGTCTCGTGAGCAAGCAGGACTCGCACTTCATCAACGTGTTCAGCATGGTGATCGGCCTCCTGGTCACGATCGCCATCCTGATCTTCATCTTCGCCCGCTACGTCGGTAGCCGTACGCAGGAACGTCAGATCCTGTCGGACACCGAGTACATCCACCGGGTCGAGCAGCGCGTCACGCCGTTCCAGCGCGAAGCGATCGCCGGGCAGAACAATGCCGGCCTCGCGATTGCGCCTGCGGCGGGCGCCGCCAGCAGCACCGGCAGCAGTGGCGGGCTTGGCGTACCCACCACCGGCAAAGCGCTGTTCGAACAGACCTGCAGCGCCTGTCACGGGCCGGGGGTCGCGGGCGCACCGAAAGCCGGTGACAAGGCCGCCTGGGCCCGGCACCTAGCCAAGGGGCTGGCCACGCTCTACGACCATGCGCTGCACGGCTTTCACGGCTCGAGCGGGATCATGCCCGCCAAGGGCGGCCGCCCGGGTCTGCCGGATGCGGTCGTCAAGCGGGCGGTGAACTACATGGTCTCGCTGGTCGACCCGCAGATGGTCAAGGGCAAGCCGAAGTAACCTGCGGCGCCGGGTGCCGCAGACCCGCCCGGCCCGTTCGGCCGGGCGGTGTTTCAGTGCGGCTGTGGTCCGGCCGCTTCGAGCGCCTGCAGCCGCGCCTCGAGTTCGGCCAGCCGCTCGCGAGTGCGCTGCAGCACCCGCATCTGGGTGTCGAACTCCTCCCGGCTCACCAGATCGAGCTTACTCAGGCTGGCGCGCAGTACGGCCCGGAAATTGTTCTCCAGGTCTTTCTGCACGGTGCGCAGCCCCGGCGGCACGCTCTCGGCCAGGCGCCGGGCCATCGCGTCGATCCCGAAAATATCCATCGTCTCTGACCTCGTTCAGCATGCCCCGCAGTGGGGCGTCGGGCGGCCGCGGAAGCACCAAGACGGTGCAGCCTGCGATCGCGGACACGCGCAAGCGCTGGAAGCGCCAGGAAAATCTGTCGTGGCATGGATTCTGCACCAGCGCCCGCGGCATCAGCTTACGCGCGTCCCGGCCGCTCGTGCACCCCCCGAAGGGGGCCAGCGACAGCCGGCGGCGCGCCTCACGCCAACCGCCCGGGAGAACACATGCGCCGCGCTTCGACACTCCGCACACGCCGCCTCGCGGCCAGGGCCCTCGCCCTGACCGCGATCCTCATCCCCACGCTGGCCTCGGCCGGCCCCGCCGTCCCCGACAAGGGCGACACGGCCTGGATGCTCACCTCCACGGCACTCGTGCTGCTGATGTCGGTGCCGGCGCTGGGCCTGTTCTACGGCGGACTGGTCCGCACCAAAAACATGCTCTCGGTGCTGATGCAGGTGTTCGTCGGCTTCTCCCTCATCAGCGTCCTGTGGTGCGTGTACGGCTACTCGCTGTCCTTCACCGCTGGCAACGCCTTCATCGGCGGCTTCAGCCGGCTGTTTCTCGCCGGCACGTTCAACGCCGCGACCGGCGCGTTCTCGACGATCGGCACCTTCGATAAGGGCGTGGTCCTGAACGAGCTGGTGTACGTCGCCTTCCAGGCCACCTTCGCGGCGATCACCTGCTGTCTCATCCTCGGGGCGCTGGTGGAGCGGGTGAAATTCACCGCCATCTTGCTGTTCATGGTGTTCTGGTTCACGTTCTGCTACTGCCCGGTCGCGCACATGGTCTGGTACTGGCCGGGACTGGATACCGCCGCGGGCGCTAAGCCCGTCGGCGGACTGCTCTGGCAGTGGGGTGCGCTCGATTTCGCCGGCGGCACCGTGGTGCACATCAATGCCGGTGTGGCCGGACTGGTCGGCGCGATGTTTCTCGGCAAGCGCCTCGGGCTCGGCAAGGAGCCGATGCCCCCGCACAGCATCACCATGACCATGATCGGCGCATCGCTGCTGTGGTTCGGCTGGTTCGGGTTCAACGCCGGCTCGGCGCTCGAGGCGAACGGCTCCGCGGCGCTCGCCTTCATGAACACCTACCTCGCGACCGCCTGCGCGGTGCTCACCTGGATGGGCGCGGAGTGGCTGATCAAGGGCAAGCCCTCGATGCTGGGGGCCGCCTCGGGCGCGGTGGCCGGGCTGGTCGCCATTACGCCGGCGGCCGGCAACGTCGGGATCCCCGGCGCGTTCGCGATCGGCCTGGCGGTCGGTCCGCTGTGCTTCTGGGGGGTGACGGGACTGAAGAAGATGATCGGCATCGACGATGCGCTCGATGTCTTCGGGGTGCACGCGCTCGGCGGCATCTTCGGCGCACTGGCCACCGGCATCTTCAACGACCCAGCCCTCGGCGGACCCGGCGGATCGGCCTATCCGGGCCTGTGGGCGCAGCTGATCATCCAGGCCAAGGCGGTGGGCGTGGTGATCGTCTGGACCGCGGTGGTCTCCGCCATCGGCTTCTATCTGCTTAAGCTCACGCTCGGCCTGCGGGCGTCCGAGGAGGAGGAGCGCGAGGGTCTGGATATCACGGTGCACGGCGAGCGCGCCTACGACATGTAGCGGCGCTGAAGATGATGCGCCCCCGGCCGCCGCACCGCGGCTGGGGGCGCGTCGATTGTGAGAGGCAGCCCCTGGTCTGGCGCGCGCAGCTGTGCCAGAGTAAATATCGACGTCGCGGCGCTGAACCTGCCGCGGCGCCCGGAGGCGCTCATGTCACGCACCACGATGTTCTTCAGTCTGCTGACCGCTGCAGTGCTGCTCGGAGCGCTGGCGCCGGCGCACGCCGGCGTCTACCGCTGGGTCGACAAGCAGGGGGTGGTTCATTACAGCGATCAATGGCGGCCCGGCGCCGTGCGGGTCGCGGCAACGGCGCCAGGCGCCTTCACGTCCTCTTCGGGCACGGCGTCGAGCGTCAGTGCCGAGGACCACGCCGCCGACCGCATGATCCGGCACGCCGCCGATGCGCGCGCGGTGCACGCCGAGGAGGCGAAGCTGCGGGCCAAACGCTGCACGCAGGCCAAGGCGGTCTATCATCGGCTGATCTTTGCGCGTCGCTTGTTCACCACCGGGGCACACGGTCAGCGCCACTACCTGAGCGACACACAGGCCACGGCGGCCCGCATCAAGGCCCGCGCCACCATGAACCGCTGGTGCGCTCAGCCGGGCGGGGATTGAGTTCCGCTGGCGGCCCGAACGTCCTATAGTGGCGCGCCTCGGCCGGCCGGCCGACTCAAGCAACGAGGCCACCACAGCGATGCGCGTAGGATTCGTCGGACTCGGCGCCATGGGCGCCCACATGGCCCGCAACCTGCACAAGGCGGGTCTGCTCGCCTCGGTGTACAACCGCACACCGCAAAAGGCTGAATCGCTCGCCGCCGAGCTCGGCATCCCCTTGAGCGCCTCACTGGCCGAACTGGCCACGCGGGTCGATGCCGTCGTCAGCTGCGTGTCAGCCGACGCCGACGTGCTCGAGGTCACGAACCAACTGGCGCCGGGGCTCGCCGCCGGAGCACTGCTCATCGACTGCTCGACCGTGGCGGCCGACACCGCGCGCCGCGCGGCCGAACTGCTGCGCCCCGCGGGGGCGGCCTTTCTGGACTGTCCGGTGAGCGGCGGCACCGAAGGGGCGCGCGACGGCACGCTGGCCGTCATGTGCGGTGGCGATCCGCAGGCCTTCGAGCGGGCCCGCCCCGTGCTCACGGCCATGGGTCGCACCGTGACGCTGTTCGGCCCGGTCGGCAGCGGACAGGCCGCCAAGGCCACCAACCAGATCATGTGCGCCGGCATCATCGATGCGGTCGCGGAGGCCATGGCGTTCGCGCGCGCCCAGGGTCTGCCGCTCGAGAAGCTCATCGATACCCTCGGCAAGGGCGCCGGCTCGAGTTGGTACTTCGTGCACCGCGCGCCGAACATGGTGCGCGGCACCTATCCGGCAGGCTTTCGCGTGCGGCTGCACGCGAAGGATCTGACCATCTGCCGCGACATGGCTGCGCGCTTCGGCGTCTCGCTGCCGGTGGTCGAGCGCATGCTCGGGGAGTACGCCGAGCTGATCGCCCGCGGTCACGGCGATGAGGATATTTCGGCGGCCTTTCGGCTCAAGGCCGAACTGTTCGATCCGCAGAACGGCACGGCGCGGGACTGAACGAGCCGCTCAGCGCGCCTCAGGACGCATCCGGCTGTGCCGCCGGGGCGGCCTGCGCGAACGCGGGCAGCGACTCCAGGTGCGCCCCGACGGCCGTGAGCGTCGGGAATGGCGCGAGGTCGCACTGGAAACGGCGCGCATTGAACAGCTGCGGCACGAGACACACGTCGGCGAGGGTGACGTGGCCGGCGAACAGCGTTCGCGCATCGCTGGTGGCGCGCGCCTGCACCTCCAGGCCGGCAAACACCACCCCGATCCAATGCCGATACCAGGCGTTGACGCTCTGCTCGTCCTGGCCGAGCGGACCGCGCAGATAGTTCAACACCCGCAGGTTGTTCAGCGGATGCAGATCGCAGGCGATGGCGAGCGCCATGGCGCGCACCTGGGCGCGCGCCAGCGGTTCGCGCGGCAGCAGCAGGGGCTCGGGATGGGTTTCCTCCAGATACTCGAGGATGGCCAACGACTGGCCGATCACCGCCCCGCCGTCGGCGAGCGCCGGCACCAGGCCCTGGGGATTGCGCGCCAGATACTCCGGCCGGCGGTGCTCGCCCGGGCGCAGATCGACCGGCACCGAATCGTAGGCGATGCCTTTGAAGTTCAGGGCGATCCGCACGCGATACGCCGCAGAGCTGCGGAAGAACGTGAACAGCTGCATCGCGAACCATTCCCTTCGAAGCCGACGCACGGCGAGCGAGCGAGAGTGCCACGGCCGGCGCGTCGGGGGAATGCTCTGCGCGCGCCGGCGGCGCCGAGCCGGTAGAATGCCGCCGCATGAGCATATGGTTCTCGGCTCTCACCGCGGAGTCGCTGCAGAAGGTCGAGCGCGGCGGATTCGCCGAGCGCATCGGCATCCAATTCACGGACCTCGGAACGGATTACCTGTGTGCTTCCCTCGAGGTCACGCCGGAGGTCCACCAGCCCTACGGCGTGCTGCACGGGGGCGTATCGGCGGCGCTCGCGGAGACCGTCGGCAGTGTCGCGGCGAACCTGTGCGTCGATCCGGAGCGTTTCATGTGTCTCGGCCAGGAACTCAATGCCAATCACCTGCGCCCGGTGAGCAGTGGCCGGATCACCGCGACGGCGCGTCCGTTTCACATCGGCCACCGCAGCCAGGTCTGGGGCATCGAGATCCGCGATGCGCGCGAGCGGCTCGTGTGCGTCTCGCGGCTGACGATGGCGGTGGTGCCGCGCCGCGCCTCGGCGGCATGAGCGACGCATGAAGACACGAATACTCCTAGCCGCCCCCGCCGTCCTGCTCGGGTGCAGCGCCTGCGGCTTCAAGGGGCCGCTCTATCTGCCGCCGCGCAACGGCACCGTGGTGACGCACCCGGCACCTGCCGCACCCCCCGCGGCCGAGCACAAACCTGTCGCGAAGAAACCGGGCAGCGGCGCCGCGCGCTGAAGACCGGCGGCGGCGCGGTCCGTCGGGCACGCCGCGAGTGGCTATACTGGGCCATGCACGACTCCGTGGACCTGGCCCTCATCGACGGCTCCTCCTATCTGTACCGGGCGTTTCACGCCCTGCCGCCGCTCACCACCTCACGCGGGGAGCCGACCGGCGCGATGCTCGGGGTGCTCAACATGATCGTCAAGCTGCGCAAGGAACATGCGCCGCGCCGGCTGGCGGTGGTGTTCGATGCGCCCGGGAAGACCTTCCGCGACGAGCTGTTCGAGGCGTACAAGGCGCATCGCCCGGCGATGCCGCAGGACCTGCGCAGCCAGATCGCGCCGCTCTTGAAGATCATCGAGGCGCAGGGGCTGCCGCTGCTGCGCATCGCGGGCGTCGAGGCCGACGATGTCATCGGCACACTCGCGCGCCGCGCGGCGCAGGCCGGTGAGCGCGTCCTGATCTCCACCGGCGACAAGGACATGGCGCAGCTGGTCGATGCATCGATCACGCTGATCAACACCATGAGCAACACCGTGCTCGACCGCGAAGGCGTCAAGGCGAAGTTCGGCGTCACGCCCGAGCAGATCATCGATTATCTGGCGCTCGCCGGCGACAGCTCGGACAACATCCCGGGCATCGACAAGGTCGGTCCGAAGACCGCCGCGAAGCTGCTCGGAGAATACGGCTCGCTCGAGGACCTCGTGCAGCATGCCGAGTCGGTGCGCGGGAAGGTCGGGGAAAATCTGCGCGCCGGGTTGGAGACGCTCGAGCTGTCACGCAAGCTCGCCACGATCCGCACCGACGTGCCGCTGCCGCTTGAGCCCCAAGCGCTGGCGCCGGGTGCGCCCGACACCGAACAGCTGCGCGAGCTGTACGAGCACTACGAGTTGCGCGCCCTGCTGCGCCAGCTGGAAGCGCCCGAGGCGGACGAGCCGCACGGCCGCAACTCCGCGGGCGCAGCGCACGAGACGCAGACGTCCGCCGTAGCATACCCGCACGCACCGGCGCGCCACTACCACACCATTCTGACGCGCGCCGATCTGCAGCACTGGCTGCACAAGCTCGGCGACGCCGAACTGATCGCCTTCGACACCGAGACTACGAGCCTCGACTACATGCAGGCACGGATCGTCGGCGTCTCCTTCAGCGTCGAGCCCGGCGAGGCGGCGTACCTGCCACTCGCGCACCAGTCTGCGGGCGCGCCTACCCAACTCGAGCGCGACGAGGCGCTCGCGGCGCTGCGACCGCTGCTCGAGGACGAGCGCCGCGCCAAGCTCGGCCATCATCTGAAGTACGACGCGCACGTGCTCGCCAATCATGGCATTGCACTCGCCGGGATGCGCTTCGACAGCATGCTCGAGTCATATGTGTGGGACAGCGTCGCGACCCGACACGACATGGATTCCGTGGCGCGCAAGTACCTCGGAATCGAGACCATCCACTACGAGGACGTCACCGGCAAGGGCGCCAAGGCCATTGCCTTCAGCGAGGTCCCGCTCGAGCGCGCCGCCGAATACGCCGCGGAGGACGCCGACGTCACACTGCAGCTGCACCAGTGCCTGTGGCCGAAGATCTCGGCCGTCCCGGCGCTGAAGCGCCTGTACGAGGAGATCGAACAGCCGCTCGTGCCCGTGCTGCTGCGCATGGAGCGCACCGGCGTGCTCGTCGACCGCGCCCGCCTCGTGGCGCAGAGCGGCGAGCTCGCCCGCCGGCTCGCCGAACTCACCGCCCAGGCGCACGCCGAAGCCGGCGCGCCGTTCAACATCGACTCCCCGAAGCAGCTGCAGCAGGTGCTGTTCGAGCAGCTGAAGCTGCCGGTGCTGCGCAAGACACCCAAGGGCCAGCCCTCGACCGCCGAGGACGTGCTCGAGGAGCTCTCAGGCGACTACCCGCTGCCGCGCACCGTGCTCGAGTACCGAGCGCTCGCGAAGCTGAAGTCGACCTACACCGAGAAGCTGCCGGAGCTGATCAACGCCGAGACCGGCCGGATCCACACCTCCTATCACCAGGCCGTGGCCCAGACCGGGCGGCTCTCCTCCACCGATCCGAACCTGCAGAACATCCCGGTGCGCACGCCCGAGGGCCGGCGGATCCGCCAGGCGTTCATTGCACCGCAGGGGCAGGTGCTGCTGGCGGCGGATTACTCGCAGATCGAGTTGCGCATCATGGCGCACCTGTCGGGCGACGAGGGGCTGCTCAGCGCATTCGCCGCCGAACGCGACGTCCATCAGGCGACCGCGGCGGAGGTGTTCGCCACGCCGCTCGAGGCGGTCACGCCCGAGCAGCGGCGCCTGGCCAAGACGATCAACTTCGGGCTGATCTACGGGATGTCGGCCTTCGGGCTGGCCCGCCAGCTCGGCATCGAGCGCGGCGCGGCACAGCGCTACGTCGAGCGCTACTTCGAGCGCTATCCGGGCGTGCGCCGCTTCATGGACGATACGCGTCAGCAGGCCCGCGAGCAGGGTTACGTCGAGACCGTGTTCGGCCGGCGGCTGTATCTGCCGGACATCCGCTCGGGCAACACGCAGGTCCGTCAGTATGCCGAGCGCAGCGCCATCAACGCCCCGATGCAGGGCACCGCCGCGGACATCATCAAGCGGGCCATGATCGCGGTCGATGCCTGGTGCCGGGCGCACCCCGGGCAGGCGCGCCTGATCATGCAGGTGCACGATGAGCTGGTGCTCGAAGTGGCCCCTGCGCACCTGCACGCGGTGCGTGAGGCGGTCCGCCACTGCATGAGCTCGGCGGCGAGTCTGCGCGTGCCGCTCAGCGTGGAGATCGGCTCCGGCGCCAACTGGGACGAGGCGCACTGAGCCGTCGGGGCGTGCGGCTCAGGGGGCCGGCTCGATCGCCACGCACAGATACTTGAGTTCGGTGTACTCCAGGATCCCGTGCCGCGAGCCCTCGCGGCCGATCCCGGATTCCTTCACGCCGCCGAACGGCGCAACCGCCGTGGAGATCAGCCCGGTGTTCAGCCCGACCATGCCGTATTCGAGCGCCTCGGCGCAGCGCCACGCGCGCGACAGATCGCGCGTGTAGAGGTAGGCGGCGAGCCCGAACTCGGTGTCATTCGCCATGCGCAGCGCCTCCTGCTCAGTCTCGAACCGAAACAGCGGCGCGACCGGACCGAAGGTTTCCTCGCGCGCCATGAGCATCTCGCCGGTCACGCCGGTCACCACGGTCGGCTCGAAGAAGGTGCCCCCGAGCCGGTGGCGGTGCCCGCCGGTGACGATGCGCGCGCCCTTGGCGGTCGCATCGGCGAGGTGCCGCTCGACTTTCTCCAGCGCGCGCTGATCGATGAGCGGCCCCTGATCCGTCGGACCAGTGAGCCCGTCGCCAACCCGCAGCCCGGCGGCCGCAGCGGCCAGCTTCGCGGCAAACGCGTCATACACGCCCGCCTGCACGAGCAGCCGGTTGGCACACACACAAGTCTGCCCCGAGTTGCGGTATTTGCTCACGATCGCCCCGCGCACCGCCGCATCCAGATCCGCATCGTCGAACACGATGAACGGCGCGTTGCCACCGAGCTCGAGGGAGATCTTCTTCACCGTGGTGGCGCATTGCGCCATCAGCTGCTTGCCGACCGGGGTCGAGCCGGTGAAGCTCAGCTTGCGCACCTGCGGGTGACCGGTGAGCTCCGCGCCGATCGCGCGCGCGTCAGTCCCGGTCACGATGTTGAAGACGCCCGGGGGGATCCCGGCGCGTGCGGCGAGCGCCGCGAGCGCCAGCGCCGAGAGCGGCGTCTGGATGGCCGGTTTACACACGAACGTACAGCCGGCGGCGAGCGCCGGGGCGGCCTTGCGGGTGATCATGGCGGCCGGGAAGTTCCACGGCGTGATCGCCGCGGCGACACCCACCGGCTGGCGCAGCACGATCAGACGCTTATCCGCCTGGTGCGGCGGGATCACTTCGCCGTAGAGCCGCCGTGCCTCCTCGGCGAACCATTCGATGAACGACGCCGCATACGCGATCTCCCCGCGCGCCTCGGCGAGCGGCTTGCCCTGCTCGGCGGTCATGAGCGTGGCGAGATCCTCCTGGTGCTCCAGCAACAGCGCGTGCCAGCGGCGCAGGAGCACCGCACGCGCCTCGGCGGTCTGGGCCGCCCAGGCCGGGAACGCCGCATGCGCCGCCTCGATCGCCCGGCGGGTTTCGGCGGCCGCCAGTTCCGGGACCGTGCCGAGGTCGACACCCGTGGCGGGGTTGCGGATCGCGGTGACCGCGCCGGAGTCGGCATCGATCCAGCGGCCGCCGACATACGCCTGGGTCCGCAGCAGATGGGGGTCGCTCAGGTGCATCGGTTCAAAGCCTCCTCGCGCCAGTCTCCCACGCGCCCCGGGGCCCGGCCAAGCGGGACTCCCGCGGCAAAGCTTGAACGTGGCCGTAGCCCCGGCGCGAGATCATCGGGCCACGGAACTTTGCGGCGCGGAGCGACTCCAATTCATCGAGTGCTTCGGCACTCCCCGCTTCCCTCCCTGAGCGGGCGAAGCCCGGTTCACACGAGACCTGTGCCGGGTTGGTCTGCCCCGATGGCCAGTGCGGCCATCGGGGTCTTTTAACCCCCTGATTTCCCTTCGTCCGTCGACTCAGGCGCCGCCAGCCAAGCCTCCAGGGTGCGCTGTGCCTGCTCGACGCCGTCGCCGCTATGCGCCGAGAACAGCTGAACCGTGGCGGCGGGGCCGAGTACGCCCGCCGCAGCGGCCAGCGCCCGGCGTGCCTCGTTGCGGCTGAGCTTGTCGCTCTTGGAGAGCAGCACGTGCACGCGCCGCCCGGTCGCCCACTCGATGAGCACCTCGTCGCCGGCGCCGACGCCGCGCCGGGCATCGACGATGAGGAAGACCCCGCGCAGCGCCGCTCGGCTGTGCAGCGCTTCGATGAGCGCCGGCCACGTGCGCCGTTCGCGCTCCGGGGCGCTCGCGTACCCGTAGCCCGGCAGATCGACCAGGCGCGCGTGCTCCGACAGCGCGAAGAAGTTGATCAGCCGGGTGCGTCCCGGCGTCTTGCTGGCGCGCGCCAGGCCATGGTGGGCCACGATGGCGTTGATGGCGGTCGACTTGCCGGCATTGGAGCGTCCGGCGAAGGCGACTTCGACGCCGTGGTCGGCGGGAAACTGCGCCGGCGCCGCAGCGCTGGTCAGAAAACGGGCTTGGGGAAATGGCCGCATGCGCCTAGTGTACAATCCGTCCTTTCGCGTCATCGGTCTGATTCCCGAGAGAGCGAACCATGGCGAAAAAAACTCTGCTGCTGTTCGTCCCGACCCTGGTGCTGATGTCCGCGGCCGCCCTGGCCGGCGCGGCTGCACCGCCCGCTGCGCCGAAGAGCGCTGCGGCACCGCCGCCTGCGACCGCAGCGCCGGCGGCGCCAGCGACGGCGTCCGCCCAGAGCGGTCCTGCAGCCGTGACCCCCGATCCGTACACCGACGGCTCGGTGCAGGCCGGCGCGGCGAAGGCGACGATGTGTTTCGCCTGCCACGGCCCGAACGGAAACAGCGTCAGTCCCGTCTTTCCGCGTCTTGCCGGACAGAATGCGGTGTACATCGTCGAGCAGCTGCACGCGTTTCGGGCCGGCGTCCGCCAGAACCCCATGATGTCGGCCATGGCGGCGGGACTGTCGGACCAGGACATCGACAATCTGGCGGTCTATTTCGCCGCGCAGACACCGACCGGCCTCACCGCCGACCCGACGCTCTGGAAGGCCGGCGAAGCCCTGTACCGCTCCGGGGATCCGCAGCGGCACGTGCCGGCCTGCGCCGCCTGCCACGGGCCGACCGGCCTGGGCAACCCGGCGTCCGGCTACCCGGCGCTGCGCGCCCAGCAGTCCGCCTATGTGCTGACGCAGCTCGAGGCCTACGCCAACGGCACGCGCTACAGCGGCGCGGCTCCGACCACGGCGACCCCCAACAGCATCATGATGTTCACGATTGCCAAGCGACTGAGCCCCGCCCAGATGCAGGCGGTGGCCTCATACGTGCAAGGCCTGCGTTGAACGGAACCCCCAAGGAGAATTGCATCCCATGATCCGCCAGCTCGCATTGTCCACCGCGCTCGCCCTCGCGCTCTGTGCCTGCAGTTCGCACCAGGCACCGGCGCCGCAGAACAGCAGCACCTCCGCCGGCGCGGCGGCGGGCGCAGGCGGCGGATCATCGGCTTCCGGCACGGCCGCGTCCGCCTCGAGCGCGGCGGCGGCGGCGAACACGCCGCTCGCGCTGCCGACCAGCAGTGAGTGGCGCCCCGGCGTCAGCTACACCGTGATCTCCCCGGCGCAGCCGACCAACGCCCCGCCGGGCAAAGTGCAGGTGATGGAGGTGTTCTGGCTCGCCTGCCCGCACTGCTACGCGCTCGAGCCGCTCATCGAGGCGTGGCGCAAGAGCAAGCCCTCGTACGTGCAGTTCGTGCGCGTCCCGGTGATGTGGGGACCGGTGCAGCGGGCGCATGCGCGGCTGTACTACACGTTCGAGGCACTCGGCCGGCACGACCTGGTGGACAAGGCGTTCCAGTACATCCACCAGATCGAGATGCAGACCAACAGCGAATCGATCATGGTCGGCAGCAGCAAGGCCAATACTCTGCGCATACAGCAGGCGTTTGCCGCGAAGAACGGCGTGTCGCCGAGCGCGTTCGCGGCGGCCTACAACTCCTTTGACGTGAGCACTCGGCTGCAGCAGGCCGAGGAAGTCAACCAGATCTATGAGGTCGACAGCGTCCCGACCATCATCGTCGATGGCCGCTACAAGACCAACGTGGTCAAGGCTGGCGGGGAGAAGAAGCTGATCGACCTGATCAACTTCCTCGCGCAGTGGGACCACGAGCACCAGAGCGCAGGGTGAAGCCATGAAACGCATCAACTCCCGCGGGCTGCGGCTCGTTTCCCTGGCGTTGACCTTCGCGCTGTGTGCCGGCCTGGCGCAGGCAGCGCGCGCCGGCGATGTCCCCTCGAGTGCGCGCTGGAAGCCGGGCGTGAACTTCACGGTGCTCTCCCCGGCCCAGCCGACCAATGCGCCGGCCGGCAAGGTGCAGGTGATGGAGTTCTTCTATCTCGCCTGCCCGTACTGCCACGCACTCGAGCCGTACCTCGCCGCCTGGCGCAAGCATCTGCCGAGCTACGTGCAGTTCGTGCGCACGCCGGTGATGTGGGGACCGATTCAGGTCGCGGACGCTCGGCTTTACTATTCGCTCGAGGCGGCCGGGCGGGGTGATCTGGTCGACACCGCGTTCAACACGCTGCACCGCCTCGAGAATGCCGCCGGCGGCGATGAGAACGTCATGATGGGCAGCAGCCGCAGCAAGACCTTCGCGCTGCAGGTCGCCTTCGCCGAACGGCACGGACTGTCCGCCGCGGCGTACGGCAATGCGTTCAATTCCTTCGACGTGCACGTCGAGATGGACCGGGCGCGCGAACTCGGCAAGCTCTACGAGGTCATGCACACCCCGACGATCATCGTCGACGGGCGCTACCGCACCGACCCGGGCAAGGCCGGGGGCAACCAGCAGCTGATCGACCTGATCAACTTCCTCACCCGCTGGGATCACGAGCACCCGCACGCCGGCTGAGCCGGCGTGCGGCGCCGAGAACCTCAGAGGATGTAGCGGCTGAGATCCTCGTCCTTGGCGAGGGTGCCGAGCTGCGCATCGACGTAGGTCGCGTCGATCAGCATCTCGGCGCCAGACTGCTCCGAAGCGTCGAAGGACACTGACTCCAGCAGCCGCTCCATCACCGTGTGCAGGCGCCGCGCGCCGATGTTCTCGGTGCGCTCGTTGACCTGAAAGGCGATCTCGGCAATCCGCTGCACGCCCTCTGCGGTGAACTTCACCGCCACACCCTCGGTATTCATCAGCGCCGCGTACTGCGCGGTGAGTGACGCGTCGGGCTCCGTGAGGATACGCACGAAGTCGCCGACCTTGAGCGAATCGAGCTCCACGCGGATCGGCAGCCGGCCCTGCAGCTCCGGGATCAGATCTGAGGGCTTGGAGAGACTGAACGCACCGGAGGCGATGAACAGCACGTGGTCGGTCTTCATCGGCCCGTACTTGGTAGTCACCGTCGAGCCTTCCACGAGCGGCAGCAGATCGCGCTGCACGCCCTCGCGTGAGACGTCCGCACCCATCGTCTCCTGGCGGCGCGTCACTTTGTCGATTTCATCGATGAACACGATCCCGTTCTGCTCGGCGTTGGCGAGCGCCTGGATCTTCAACTCTTCCTCGTTGATGAGCTTGCCGGCCTCTTCCTCCAGCAGCAGCTTCATCGCTTCGCTCACCTTGACCTTGCGGTTGTGGGTCCGGTTGCCACCGAGGTTCTGGAACATCGACTGCAGCTGCTGCTGCATCTCTTCCATGCCGGGCGGCGCCATGATCTCCACGCCCATCGGTGCGGCACGCAGCTCGATCTCGATTTCCCGCTCGGCCAGCTCGCCGGCGCGCAGCATGCGGCGGAATTTCTCGCGGGTCTCCGCATCGCGCGGCTGTGCGGGCTCGTCGGTGGAGAATCCGAGCATGCGCGGCTTCGGCAGCAGCGCATCGAGGACGCGCTCCTCGGCGGCTTCCGCGGCGCGCTGGCGCACTTTCTCCATCTCCTGCTCACGCGTCATCTTGACGGCGACGTCGGCAAGTTCCTTCACGATGGACTCGACGTCGCGGCCGACGTAACCGACCTCGGTGAACTTGGTGGCCTCAACTTTCACGAACGGCGCGTTCGCGAGGCGCGCCAGGCGGCGAGCGATCTCGGTCTTGCCGACACCGGTCGGCCCGATCATGAGAATGTTCTTCGGCGTGATCTCCTGACGGAGCGGCTCGCCGACCTGCATGCGCCGCCACCGGTTGCGCAGCGCAATGGCGACGGCACGCTTGGCGGCATCCTGCCCGACGATGTGCTTGTCGAGCTCCTGTACGATTTCGCGGGGAGTAAGCGATGACATGGCGATGGGGCTGTCCGGTCGCGCCTCAGGCGGCCTCCTGCCTCAGTTCCTCGATGGTCAGATTGCGGTTGGTATAGATGCAGATATCGGCGGCGATACCGAGGGAGCGCTCGACGATGTCGCGCGCGCCGAGTTCGGAAGCTTCGAGCAGCGCGCGCGCCGCGGAGAACGCGAACGGACCGCCGGAGCCGATCGCCGCCGCATCATGATCCGGTTCGATGACGTCGCCGTTGCCGGAGATGATCAGCAGCTTGCCCGGATCTCCAACCAACAGCAGTGCCTCGAGGCGGCGCAGGTAGCGGTCGGCGCGCCAGTCCTTGGCGAGCTCGATGGCGGCACGGGTGAGGTTGCCGTACTTCTCGAGCTTGCCCTCGAAGCGCTCGAACAGCGTGAACGCGTCGGCCGTACCGCCGGCGAACCCGGCGATCACCTTGTCGTTGTACAGACGGCGCACCTTGCGGGCATTGCCCTTCATGACGGTGTTGCCCAGGGTCACCTGGCCGTCGCCGCCCAGGGCGACGACACCGTTGCGCCGCACGCCGAGGATGGTCGTGCCGTGGGGATCGAACGTCTTGGAATCGCTCATGACTCGGTCGATATCGCCGGGGGGAAGAAGAGTCGGCTGCCGGCAGACCGGTCAGGACTTGCGCCGCGCCCGCGGATGCGCTGCATCGTAGATGCGGGCGAGGTGCTGGAAATCAAGGTGGGTATAAATCTGCGTGGTGGCGATGTCGGCGTGTCCGAGCAGTTCCTGCACGCCGCGCAGCTCCGCGCCGGACTCCAGCAGGTGCGAGGCAAAGGAATGGCGGAACAGGTGCGGGTGCACGTGCTGCGCCAGCCCCTGGCGGCGTGCCCAGAGCGCCACACGCTTCTGGATCTCTCGCCGCCCGAGCCGCCGCCCGCCACGCCCGACGAACAGCGCCGCTTCGGCGCCAGTGGCCCAGGCGGCGCGCTGCTTCAGCCAACGCTCGAGTGCCTCGGCGGCGACCCGCCCAAGCGGTACGGCGCGCTCTTTGCGGCCCTTGCCGAGCACACGCACCGTGCGGTCCGGCAGATCGACGTGCACCAGATCGAGGGCGGTCAGCTCCGCGAGGCGCAACCCCGAGGAGTACAGCATCTCCATGATGGCGCGGTCGCGGACCGCGAGCGGCGTGGTCTCGGAGATGGCGAGCAGGCGCGCCATCTGGTCGGCATCGAGCGTCACGGGCAGTCGGCGCACCGCCTTCGGAGCAGGCACGCCGCGCGCCGGATTGGCGCGCAGGGCACGCAGGTCCTGCTCGGCGGGCGGAGCGGTGCGGCCCTCGCGCTGCACCTGTGCCTCGCGCAGCAGGAAATCGTAAAAACTGCGCACCGCCGAGAGGTGCCGCTGGATGCTGCGCGGCGCCAGGCCGCCGGCGTGCAGCCGCGCGGCGAACGTGCGCACGTGCGCCGCGTCGAGACCCGCCCAGTCCTCGAGCCCGTTGCGCCCGCAGTACGTGCGCAGCGACTGTAGATCGCGCCGGTAGTTGCTCACCGTGTGCGCCGAGCAGCGCCGTTCCGTGGCGAGGTAGCGCTCGAACTGCTCAAGCCAGTGGAGTGCGGCCGGCGTCATGGGCGCCCGGGCACGTCTCAGGCGCCGCGGCGCATCGTCAGGGCATCACCGATCAGATCGGCCATGCGGCCGAGGAACTCCGTACTCATGCCCGGGTGAAAGCGGTCGCGGTCCGGGCTGCCGAGGGCGAGCACCCCGAGCGGAGCGCTCTTCTCGGTGAGCGGCACCAGCGCGATCGAGCCGATCTGCGCCGAGTCCGGGCCGAACAGCAGCTCGCGCTGCGAGTCGCGCGCCTGCCCGCAGCGCGGTTTGCCGGCATCGAACAGCGTGTCGAAAGACTTCAGACCCGGGTTGTCGCGCGGGACGGCGCGCACGAAGCGCTGCGGCACCAGGTCGGGATACTCCCCGATCAGCAGCAGCACGCTGTGGAAGGCATCGAAGTCCTCGCGCAGGCTCGCCTCGATCCGCCCGACCGCATCGGCGCGGGTCTGCGCCTGCAGCAGTCGGCGGGTGAAGCGGTGCAGCTTCTCGGCGATCGCATCGTTGCCGCGGGCCACGGCCACCAGTTCAGCGAGCTTGCTCTCGATCGCCGAGTGCTTCTCGCGCATCACCTCGATCTGCCGCTCGACCAGCGAAATGGTGGAGGTGCCACGCGCGTGCGGCAGGCGCAGGCGCAACAGCACCGCCTGGTGCCGCTCGAAGAAATCCGGGTTGTGCTGCAAGTATGCGCCGATGGACTCCTCGTCCATCTCGCCGGCGGCGATGCCGCGCGCTTCACGTGTCGTCATGATAGGGGAGCTCCTACAAATCGATATGGCCCTGGAAGGCAAACTGCGCCGGGCCGCTCAGCCAGATCGGTTCTCCCGGTCCGCCCCAGCGCACCGCAAGCTCGCCGCCGCGTGCACTGACGCGCACCTCGGGGTCGAGCAGACCCCAGCGACGTCCGACGGCGACCGCGGCGCAGGCGCCCGTGCCGCACGCGAGCGTCTCGCCGACCCCGCGCTCGTAGACCCGCAGCCGCACATGCGTGCGGTCGCGGACCTCCATGAATCCGACGTTGACCCGGTTGGGAAATCGAGGGTGCTGCTCGAGGGCCGGCCCGAGACGGGCCACCGGGGCGGTCTCGGCCGACTCCACCGTCAGCACGGCGTGGGGGTTGCCGATCGACACCGCGCCGATCTCAACCGTGTCGCCGTCCACCGCCAGCGGATACTGATCGGCCTCGCCCGGCGCCTCGAACGGCAGGGCCGCCGGATCGAACCGCACCGGACCCATGTTCACCGAGACCTGACCGCCGGGATGGACTCGCGCCTCGATGCGCCCGGCAGGGCTGTCGAGCGTCAGCGCCCCGGAGCGGGCGGCCCCGCGGGCTGCGAGCAGCGCGGCAATGCAGCGGGCTCCGTTGCCGCACTGCTCGACTTCCCGCCCATCGGCATTGAAGATGCGGTAGAACACGTCGGTCGCGGCACGGCGCGGCGGCTCGAGCACGAGTGCCTGGTCGAAGCCGATGCCGGTGTGGCGGTCGGCGAGGCTCCGCAGCTGTCCGGCGGCGAGCGGCGCTTGGCCGTCCGGCGTATCGAACACCGCAAAATCATTGCCGAGCGCGTGCATCTTGGTGAACGCGATGCGCATGGCCCGAGGATACCCCAACTGCCCGACCGCGGTCAGATCCGGAAGCGCTCGAGCAGCTCGCCGGCCAGACGGCGGCTCACCGGCAACGGCACGGCGAGGCCGGCGAGGCGCACGCTGTAACGGCCGTCCTCGCTGCGCTCGATGCCCTCGAGGTGCGCGGCGTTGACGAGCGTATTGCGGTGGATGCGCACGAAACGTGCCCCGAGCTCCTCCTCCAGGGTGCGCAGCGACTCCTCGATCAGGTCCTCACCACCGGCATGGCGCACGGTGGTGTACTTCTGGTCGGCCTGGAAGTACAGGATCTGCTCGAGCGGAATCAACCGCAGTTGCTCACGCCGGCGCACCGCGATGTGGGTCCGGCCGGGCGCGCCGGCTGCCGCGGCCAGGCGCTGCAGCTGCGCGCGCGTCAGACGCCCCGCCTGCTCGAGCGCGGCGGCGAGTTTGTCTTTGCGCACCGGCTTCAGCAGGTAGCCCGCTGCACGAGTCTCGAAGGCGTTCAGCGCATACTGGTCGTACGCGGTGGTGAAGATGACCGCCGGCGGCTCGCCGAGCTCACTCAGATGCCGGGCGGTTTCCAGGCCGTCCATGCCGGGCATGCGCACATCGAGCAGCACCACATCCGGCGTCAGCCGCATGGCCTGCTCGAGCGCCTCCGGTCCGCTCGCCGCCTCGCCGATCAGCTCCGCGCCGCCGATCTCCGCGAGCAGCTGACCGAGGCGCGCGCGCGCCGGCGTTTCATCATCGACGATCAGCACGCGCAGCATGGCCCCGGTCCCTCAGACCGTCACCGCGGCCGCGGCGACGTACGGGAAACGCAGCGTCACGATGTATTCCTCGCCGAAGGCGCCGGCCTTCACCAGCGCCCGCGTGCCGTACAGCAGCGCCAGCCGTTCGCGGATGTTCTCGAGCGCCAGATGGTTGCCCTGGCGCGTTGCGGGCGGCGCGCCGAGCGGATTGCGCACGACGACCGAAATCAGCTCCCCGGAGCGCTCCCCACGGATGTGTACCGCACCGCCGGCGGTGCGCGGCTCGATACCGTGGTAGATCGCATTCTCCAGCAACGGCTGCAGCAACAGACCGGGCACGCGCGCATCGCCGGGCAACGCCTCGACCTCCCAGATGACCTCGAGCCGGCTGCCGAGCCGCAGCTGCTCGATGCGCTGGTAGGTGCGCGCGATTTCCAACTCATCGGCGAGCGTGATCGTCTGGCGCGGATCGGCGAGCGAGGCGCGGAACAGATCGGCAAGGTCCTGCACTGCTTGCTCGGCCTGCGGCGGCGAGGAGCGCGTCAGCGCCGCGATGGTGTTCATGCTGTTGAAGAGGAAATGCGGACGGATGCGGGCCTGCAGCGCATGCACGCGTGCCGCGGCGCGCAGCTCGATGTTACGCCGCCATTGGTCCGTGACGTAGAAGTAGCGCAGCGCAACGGCGGCGATCACGAAGCCGATCGCCGTGTTGCGCAGCACGAACGAGCCGATGCGGTGCGGGAAGAGCACGGCGGCGCCCGCGAGCAGCCGGCTGTGCCCGAGTAGGCCGACCCCGAAGGAAATCCCGGCCACCGCCGCGGTGAGCAGCACCAGCACCGCGCCGGAGCCGCGGGCAGCGCCGAGGCGCGCCAGAGCCGGCCGCAGCGCACACAGCAGCGCGGCACACACCAGCCCGACCCAGAGCAGAAACAGGGAGCTGCGCGCGAGCTCGGACCAGAAGTCCGCCGAGTCGCTGCGTGCAATGGACAGGACGATGGCGGTGAGCTCCACGATCACCACGACGGCGACCGCGGCGCGCGAGGCACAGAAGTTCGGCAGATAAAAGGAGTCGCCGGCACCGCGGAACGTGCCGTCCGAGAGCGCGTGCTGCGTCATGCCGTCGGATCGAACCTGGGCGGTCACGGGGTGATTATGCCTCAAGCGCCGCGGTGGCGGCCGAGCCGCTCAGCTTAAGGACGGCAGGTCGAACTGCGCGCCCCCGCCGGCGCGAGGCCAGCGCTGCATCACTGATTTCTGACGGGTGTAGAAGCGCACGCCTTCGGCGCCGTAGACATGCGTGTCGCCGAACAGACTGCTCTTCCAGCCCCCGAACCCGTGCCAGGCCATGGGGACCGGGATCGGCACGTTGATGCCGACCATGCCGACCTGGATGCGGCGGGCGAACTCGCGCGCCGCGGCCCCGCTGCGCGTATAGCAGGCAACCCCATTGGCGAGCGGATGAGCGTTGACGAGGGCGATCGCTTCGTCGAGGTCCGCGGCGCGTACGCAGCACAGCACCGGCCCGAAGATCTCCTCCTGGTACAGGCGCATGTGGGGCTGGACGCGGTCGAAGAGCGTGCCACCGAGGAAATACCCCTGCTCGTGCCCCGGCACCCGCAAGGTCCGGCCGTCGACCAGGAGCTGCGCGCCTTCGCGCACGCCCGCATCGATGGCGCCGCGGATGCGCTCGAGCGCGCCGTGCGTAATGACCGGCCCCATGTCGACCGCCTCGTCCGTTCCGGCGCCGACCCGCAAGGCACGGGTGCGCTCGGCGAGCCGCTCGAGGAGCGCATCGGCCGACGCGCCGACGAGGACCGCGACGCTGATCGCCATGCACCGCTCGCCGGCCGAGCCGAAGGCCGCCCCGATCAGACCCTCGACGGCGAGCTCGAGGTCGGCATCGGGCAGCACCACCAGGTGGTTCTTCGCGCCCCCGAGTGCCTGGATGCGCTTGCCGAGGGCCGCGCCGCGTGAGTACAGCTGGTGCGCCACCGGCGTGGAACCGACGAAACTCACGGCCTGGACGAGCGGATGCTCGAGCAGCGCCTGTGCAGTCTGCCCGTCGCCCTGTACGACGTTCAGCAGCCCCTCGGGCAGGCCGGCCTCGGCGATGAGTTCGGCCATGCGCAGCGCCGCCGACGGATCCCGCTCGCTCGGCTTGAGCACGAAGGCGTTGCCGGCCGCGAGCGCGAGCGGAAACATCCAACACGGCACCATGCACGGGAAGTTGAACGGCGTGATGCCGGCCACCACGCCGAGCGGCTGGCGCAGCGTCCAGTTGTCGATGCCGGTCGCCACCTGGTCGGTGTACTCGCCCTTCAGCAGTTGCGCGATGCCACAGGCGAACTCGACCACCTCGATGCCGCGCATCACCTCGCCGCGGGCATCGGAGAGCACCTTGCCGTGCTCCTCGGTGATCAGGCGCGCCAGCGCCTCGCGATGCGCGTTGAGCAGAGCGAGAAATCGGTTCAGCACCCGGGCACGGCGCACCGGCGGGGTCTCGGCCCAGGCGGGCGCGGCGGCCGCAGCGGCCTGCACGGCGGCATCGACGAGCCGAGCATCGGCGAGCGGCACGTGGCGGATGCACTCACCGGTGGCGGGATTGAAGACCGGTCCGAAGCACTCGCCCTCCGCACGAACGCCCGCGCCGATCCAGTGACCGACGCGCGGTCCGCTCGGGTGTTGTGCAGCATTCATCGGTCTGGCGCTCCTTTGCTGATGCCGTGCGCCGGCGAGTCCGGCAACCGCCGGCGCCGACTTTCAGCGCGACCCTTTCAGTTCCGCCGCGACGCGCCGGTAGGCTTCGCGGAACGGAATACCCTCGCGCACCACCAGGCGGTTCGCCTGCTCGGCGGCGTGGATGGCCGGATCGAGCGCGATCCGCTCCGGCCGGAACCGCATCGCCTCGAGCGCGGCCGGCAGGATGCCGAGCGTTTCCTCGGCCACGTCGATCGCACGGAACAGCGGGAATTTCAACAGCTGCAGGTCGCGCTGGTAACCGGAGGGCAGCTTCGCGCACACCGCGAGCGCCTCGGTGAGGCAAGCCTGGGCGGTGGCGGAGCGGCCGCGGATCAGTTCGAACACGTCCGGATTGCGCTTCTGCGGCATGATCGAGGAGCCCGTGGTGAAGGCCTCGGGCAACTCGACGAAGGCGAACTCCTGCGTATAAAAGAGCAGTACGTCGGCGGCCAGTCGCCCCAGATCCTGCATCAGCAGGCAGAGGTGAAAGAGCAGTTCCGCCTCGGCCTTGCCGCGCGAGAGCTGCACCGCCGTGACCGGTTCGTGCACCTCGGCAAATCCGAGGGCAGCGCGCGTAGCGTTCCGGTCGAGCGGCAGCCCGGGCGTTCCGTAACCGGCCGCCGAGCCGAGCGGGCTCTTCGCGAGGCGGCGGTGCACGTGGCGCAGCGCGTCGGCGTCATCGCGGATCTCGGCGGCGAACCCGCCGGCCCACAACGGGACCGAGCTCGGCATGGCCTGCTGCATGTGCGTGTAGCCGGGCAGTGCGGTGGCCTGCTCGCGCGCGCCGAGACGCTCGAGGCTCTCGGCAACCTCGACGGCGCCGACGTGCAGCCGCTCGACCGCGTCGCGCAGATACAGCCTGAGCGCGGTCAGCACCTGATCGTTGCGCGAGCGCCCCAGATGAACCCGACCGCCGGCCGGCCCGATGCGTTCGGTCAGCCGGCGCTCGAGCGCGGTCTGACCATCCTCGTCGGCCAGCTCGATGCGCCACAGCCCGCGTTCGTGCTCGGCGGCGAGCGCAGTCAGCGCAGTGCGGATGGCGGTGAGATCATCGGCCCCGAGCAGACCCTGCGCGCTGAGCATCTCGGCGTGCGCGATCGAGGCGCGCACGTCATAGGCTACCAGGCGCTCATCGAGTCCGTAGTCCTCGCCGGCGGTGTAGCGCAGTACGCGCTCATCGAGCGGCGCACCCTTGTCCCACAGCCGGCTCATGCCTACGCTCCTGCGCCGCTCTGTTCAGCCGGCGTCAGCGCATCGATGTCCTCGACGATCAGCGTCCCGGTTCCCTCGTTGGTGAACACCTCGCCGAGGATGCCTTCGGGCGCCTGGTAGGACACCACGTGCACGCGCCGCACACCGCCGCGGATCGCCGCCTCGATCGCTGTCGCTTTCGGCAGCATGCCATCGCCGATCGCGCCGTCCTCGCGCAGCCGGGCGAGCCCTTCGAGGTCCGTGTAGGAAATGAGCGAACCGGGATCCTCGAGGTTCGCGAGGATGCCCGGCGCGCCGGTGCACAGAATCAGCTTCTCGGCATCGAGCGCCGCGGCGATCGCCGCGGCCACCGTATCGGCGTTGACGTTGAGCAGAACGCCGTCGTCGTCGGCCGACAGCGGGCTCACGACCGGCATCAGGCCGTTGTCGAGCAGCTTGCTGAGCACGGTCGGATCGACCGCGTCGATGTCGCCGACGAAACCATAGTCGAGGATCTCGCCGCTCGAGGCCAGACGCACCGGCGGACGGCGGTGCGCGCGGATCAGGCCGGCATCGACGCCGCTCACCCCGACCGCCTCGAGGTTCAGTTCGCGGCAGATAGCGAGGATGCCGGTGTTGATCGTGCCGTTGAGCACCATCGCGGTGACGTCAATCGCTTCTCTGTCGGTGACCCGGCGGCCTTCGACCATGCGCGAGTTGACGCCGAGGGCGCGTGCCAGCTCGGTGACCTGCGGCCCGCCGCCGTGCACGAACACGACGCGCACGCCGAAGTAATGCAGGATCGCGATCTGTTCGATGAGCACGCGAGTCGAGGCGTCATCGCCGAATACGCCGCCACCGGCCTTCACCACGAAGGTCTTGCCGCGGTACATGCGGATGTAGGGTGCGGCGCTTTTCAGTGCACGGATGGCCAATGCCTGGTCGGCGGGTTGCATGATCATTGCAGTGAGGAGCCCCTGAGTCTTAAGCGAACGAACACATGGCTGGGTTACAGCCCCTTGAGCAGGCGGTACAACACCGCCATCTGGACCGTGAGGCGATTGTACGCCTCGTGCTGCACGATGCTGCGCGGACCGTCGAGCACCTCGTCGGCGACCGCGACGTTGCGGCGCACGGGAAGGCAGTGCATCAGACGGCAGTCGCGCGTGGCCGGCTCGAACCAGTCCTCACGCACGCACCAGTCGGTGAGTGCGGCACGCCGGCGTGCATCCTCGGCCGCATCGCCGTAGCACGCGGTGGCGGCCCATTCTTTCACGTAGAGGACCTGAGCGCCGGCGAGCGCCTCGCGCCGATCGTCACTCTCGCGCACCGATCCGCCGGCGAGGACTGCGGCACGGCGCGCCTTGGCCATGATCGGCTCGGGCAGCGCGAATCCCTCGGGCCGCAGCACCACGACCTCCATGCCGCGCAGGGCCGCCATGTGCAGTACCGCTGCGGGCACTGCCAGCGGCAGCGGCCGCGGATGATACGCCCAGGAGAGGACGAACCGCCCCGTCGGCGCCACGGCCAGGTCATCGAGCGTCTTCCAGTCCGCCAGCGCCTGGCAGGGATGGTTGACCGCCGACTCGAGGTTGATCAGCGGCTTGTCGGTGAGCGCCGCGAGCGTGTTGAAGGTCGTCTCGGCCAGATCGGCGGCCAGATCCTGCCCGGAGGCAAACGCCCGGATGCCGAGCGCATCGCAGTAGGAGGCGAGCACCGGGATCCCTTCGCGCGCGTGCTCCGCCGCCGCACCGTCCATCACCGCCCCGGTGCGCGTCTCGAGCTGCCACGTGCCCTGCCCCGGCGTAATGACGAACGAACTGCCGCCGAGGCGCGCCATGCCGGCCTGGAACGAGGCGAGCGTGCGCAACGAGGGGTTCATGAACAGCAGCCCGAGAATCTTCCCGGCGAGCGCCTGCGGCTCGCCCTTGTGCTGCAGGCGCGCGGCGAGCGCGAGCAGCGCGAGCACCTCCTCGCGCTCGAGGTCAGCCAGATCGAGCAGGCGTTTCATGCGCCGAGGTCCGCCAGTGCTCCGCTCAGCAGATCAACCTGCGCTTCCTGCAGGATGAACGGCGGCAGCAGTCGCACCACGTCCGGATCGCTCGCGGTGCCGGTGAGAATGCCGCGGCGCAGCAGCTCGGCCTGAATCTGCTTGGCGGGCCGGCGGGTGCGCAGTCCGAGCAGAAAGCCCTCACCCTGCACGGCGCTCACCGGCCCGGTGAGACAGGTGCGCCGGATGTAGGCCGACACGCGCCGCACGTTCTCGAGCAGCCGCCCGGACTCGATGGCCTCGATCGTCGCGAGCAGCGCGGCGCAGGCCATCGGGCCACCGCCGTAGGTGGTGCCGAGCAGCCCGACCTTCAGCGTCGCCGAGACCTGCGCCGAGGTCAGCAGCGCAGCGACCGGGAAGCCGTTGCCGAGCGCCTTGGCGGTGGTGAGCATATCGGGCATCACGCCGTAGAGGCCCGCGGCGTAGGGCACCCCGACTCGGCCGAATCCGCACTGCACCTCGTCGAAAATCAGCTGCGCGCCCACCGCGTCGCAGCGCGCGCGCAGCGCAGCCAGATACGGCGCTCCGAGGTCGACCGCCCCGGCGAGCCCCTGCACCGGCTCGACGATGACGGCCGCGGTCCGCTCGGTGACCTCAGCGTCGATCGCCTGCAGATCCCCGCGCGGCAGGAAGCTGACGTCGAAGGGCGTGCGCGGAAACCCGTACCAGCTTTGCGATCCCCACGTGACGGTCGAGGCCGCCGCGGTGCGGCCGTGAAAGGCGCCCTCGACCGCCGCCACGTGCGACCGACCGCTCATGCGCAGCGCCAGACGCAGGGCATTCTCGTTGGCCTCCGCGCCGCTGTTGACCATGAAGACACTGGCGAATGGCAGCTGCGCGAACTCGAGCAGTCGCTGCGCGGCGTGCTCGCGCACGCTCATGGGCAACGCGTTGGTCTGGAACTGGCAGGTGCGCGCCTGTTCAGCGAGCGCGTCGCTCCAGTGGGCATCGCCGTAGCCGAGCGCGGCGACCGCGTGCCCGCCGTAGAGGTCGAGGACCCGCTCGCCGCCCGGACCGATGAGCCAGACGCCCTCGGCACGAGTCACCTCGAACGGATACTGCGCGTACACGGGCGCGAGCACGGACTTGTGCGGCGCGGGAGCGGAAGTCGCTTGCGGCGATGCGGTCATGGGGATTCTCGTGTCAGGTCCAACCCGGTGCGGGCGCGCTGAGACCTTCGGTCTCGGGCAGGCCCAGCATCCGGTTCATCCATTGCACGGCGCCGCCGGCGGCGCCCTTGGTCAGATTGTCGATGGCGCACATGACCGCGAGGGTCCGTCCGTCGCTGGCGACGCCCAGATGGGCGTAGTTGCTCGCCGTGACGTCCTTGATGCGCGGGGCGCCCTCGAGGACCCGCACGAACGGCGCGCGCGCATAGAACTCCCGCAGCGCGCCGAGCAGATCCGCGGTGCCGAGCGGGCGTGAGAGGATTGCCTGCACCGTCACGTGGATGCCGCGGGCGAACGGCCCGGAATGCGGGATGAAGGCGAACTCGGCGTCGACGCCGCTCGCGGCACGGGCGCACGCGGCGATCTCCGGTGCGTGCCGGTGAGCGAGCGCACTGTAGGCATACAGGTCGCTGTGACGCACCGGATGGTGCGTGCCCGGGGTGGGCTTGCGGCCCGAGCCGGTGCTGCCGGTGACGCCGGCGACGAACAGCTGCGGCCGGACCAGACCCAGAGTGAGCAGCGGTACGCTGGCGAGCAGCACCGCGGTGGCGAAGCAGCCCGGATGCGCAACGTGTTCGGTGGTGAGTTCGGTGTGATGTTCCGGCACCGCGCAGGTGAATTGCCCGAGCCGTCCAGGCGCGCCGTGCGGGTGTTTGTAGACCGCAGCGTAGTCCTCGGCCGAGCGGAACCTGAAATCCGCCGAGATGTCCACGACGCGCGGCCGGGTGCCGGCGGCGGCGGCCGCGCCGAGCAGCGAGTCGATCAGCGGCGCCGACACCCCGTGCGGCGCCGCAGAGAACAGCGCGCACACCGGCTCGCGAGTCAGCAGCGAGCGCACGTGCTCCTGCGACTCGAAGCACATCGGCTCGTACGCGGCGGCGAGGTGCGGGAAGGCCGACGCGAGCGGCTCACCGGGCTGGCTGTCGGACATGACCGCCGCAACCCGCAGACGCGGATGTCCCGCGAGCAGCCGCAACAGCTCCCCGGCCACGTACCCCGTCCCACCGAGCACCACCGCCGGAATGGTTGCGCTCACGGCGGCGATCCCGCCGCGAGTCCCACGGCCTTCATCACGTGATCACCGAGCGAGGCGCCATCGCTGATCGCATTGAAGGCCGGCACCTTCAGCTGCTCGGTGATCAGGTCGATGCCGACCTGGTTGTCGGTCGCCGGCCCGGTCACCACGCATGGCTCGATCCCGAAGCGCTCGCGCAGCAGCTTCACCCCACCCCAGGCGGCGACCGGGTCGTTGGCCGAGAGCACCACCGCGGTGAGCGCGGAGCGGATGTCCGGGCACTCGAGGATGGCATCCACCCCGTACGTGCCGAGAATGCCGTCGCCGAGCTCGAACACGATGACCTCGGGCCGGCCGGCGGACAGCTCCGTCAGCATGGTGCGGGTCAGTGCCGGGCCATTGTGCCGGGTGGTGGTGACGACGCCGAAGTCGGTGAAGATCGCCGAGCGGCGCGCGCCGGCATCCTCCATGGCCATGATGTCGCGGCGCAGCGAGACGCCGGTGGCCTTGAACGCATCGACCGTCAGGCCACGGTGCCGCATGCGGCTGATCATGGCGCAGGCCGCGGCGGTCTTGCCCGCTTCCATGCAGGTACCGGCCAGCGCCACCACCGGGACGGCGCGCGTCTCGAGGGCGGCCGCCTGGTCGAGCGGGCGGATGCCGACGCGGGCCGGCACGCCGATCCGCTCACCGAGGTAAGGGAAGCGCAGCACCACCCCGAGCACGCGGCAGTCGAACGGCTGCCCCTTGTCCGGATTGATCGAGTCGCACGCGCCGAGCACCCCGCCGATGTTGAGCATCTGGATCACATCGCCCGGCTTGACCGTCGGGGGGATGTGCCCGGAGTAGCCAAACAGCGCCTTACGGTGACCGAGCGCGCCGACCACGATGTCGCCCTTGCGCACTTTGGCCATGCGGCCGCTGGTCAACTCCAGGGTGTTGTACGTCGACTTGTTGGTGAGCACCTCGACGACGATCACCACGCCTTCCTCGGCGGGGATCTCCGGCGCGATGCGCACCTCTCGCGAGAGGCCGCAGGCCTGGGCCACCGAGGCGATCTTGTCGACGACGACGCTGCGCATTCCGTTGCTCATGTCACTGACCTCCCGCACCGCCCGCGGCGCGTTCCCCGGCACGGCGGTGAAATACGCCGGTGAGTGCGACGATCTTGGAGAATCCGAGCGCATCCTGGGGCGTCCACTCCCCGGCGGCCTCGCCATAGACCCCCTTCGAGGCGCTCATCAGCGAGTACGGAGATTCGACGCCCTCGATGAACAGGTTGCCCGGGCGCAAAGCGATGCGCACCGTGCCGCTGAGGCGCTCCTGGGAGGATTCGAGCAGCGCTTCGATGTCGCGGCACACCGGATCGAGCAGCTGCCCCTCGTGCACCCAGTCCCCGTACGGTTGCGCCACCAGATCCTTGATGCGCTGCTGGCGGGGGGTCAGCACCAGCTTCTCCAGTTCGCGATGTGCGCTGAGCAGCACTTCGGCGGCCGGTGCCTCGAACGCGACCCGGCCTTTGGTGCCGATGATGGTGTCGCCGAGATGGATCCCGCGACCGATGCCGAACGGCGCGGCCAGCGCCTCGAGCGCCTCGATGAGCGCCACGGGCGTGAGCGAGCGGCCATCAAGACTGGTCGGGCGGCCGCGCTCGAAGGCGATCGTGTGGGTCTCGGGCGCGCGCGCGCGGCTGAACGCCTCGCGGGTCAACACCCACGCCTCCTCCGGAATGCTGCCACCCGAGGTGAGGGTTTCTTGCCCGCCGATGGTCACGCCCCATAGGCCGCGGTTGATCGAGTACGCCGCTCCGAACGGGGGCACCGGCAGCGCGCGTTCCTTCAGGAATGCGAGTTCCTCGGCGCGCTTGAACGCCCGGTCACGCACCGGGGCGAGCACTTCCAAGTCCGGCGCCAGCGTACGCATGGCGACTTCGAAGCGCACCTGGTCGTTGCCGGCAGCGGTGCAGCCGTGCGCGATCATGCGGGTGCCAAGCTTACGCGCCATGTGCGCGATGGTCTGCGCCTGCATGACCCGCTCAGCGCCGACGCACAGCGGATAGAGCTGACCGCGCTTGACGTTGCCCATGATGAGAAAGCGCAGGACCTGCTCGAAGTACGCCTCGCGCGCATCGACCTGATGATGATCGATCGCGCCGAGCGCGCGGGCGCGCTCGGCGAGCGTGCGCGCCGCCTCGGCGTCGATGCCGCCAGTGTCGACGGTGACCGTGATCACGGGCCGCCCGTACGTCTCCTTCAGCCAAGGCACCAGGAAAGAGGTGTCGAGGCCGCCGGAATAGGCGAGAACAATGGGCTCTGCGCCCGAAGTCGAGGTTGTAGACATGCGTTCAGATCCGAAAGAGCGCCTGCAGCCGCGCGATCAGCTGTTCCTGCGCGCGGCCATCGGCGGTGGCGATGAAGATCGTGTCGTCTCCGGAGAGGGTGCCGGCCACCTCGGGCCACTCGGCCCGGTCGATTGCGACCGCGACGCTCTGGGCGGCGCCGATCGTCGTGCGCAGCACCGTCAACGAGGTGCCGGCCCGCTTCAGCTCGCGCACGAACTGCGCGAGCATGGCGAAATCACTCTGGGTGCGCGAGACCTCGTCGGGCGGCAGCACGTAGCGGCCGCTCGCCTTGAGTACGCCGAGGTCGCGCAGATCGCGGCTGATGGAGGACTGCGTCACCTCGTAGCCCTCTTCGCGCAGCAACCGCACCAGGTCCTCCTGCCGGTGCACCACCCCGCTGCGCAGAATGCGCACCACCGCCTGGCGGCGTTCGAGCTGCTGAGCGTCCATGGCGGTTACGGATGGGGGCGGCCGATATGCATAAAATTGCGCGTATTATGAATAATAATTCACGCACGTCAAGCCTCACTTGGTCACCGTGAACACCAAGTCGGCGCCGCCGAGCTCGCCGCTCTTGGTCTGCCCGACGAGCTTGCCCTGCCCGGCCTCGAGCCGGATCGTCCAGTGCTTGCCGATGCTGTAGCGCAGCCGCACGGCACTCAACTGCTCGGTCAGGCCCACGCCATAGCTGACGTACAGGCGCGGCGAGAGATACTTGCCGAGCACGATGGAGGTCTGGTTGTTCATGTCGGTCTGCAGGCTCACGTCCGGCAGGCCGATGCGCGAGCCGAGCTGCTGCGCCAGAATCGCGCCGCCCTGCGCCAGCAGCTCGTTGGCGGCCGTGCTCTGGCGGCTCTGCACGCCGGTGGTCGTCTGCAGGGCCTGCAGCGAGCCGCCGCCGCCGGACAGGATGAGCGACATGATCTGCGACTGCGAGAGCGCCGGGTTGGAAAAGAACGACACTTGCGGCTGTTTCAGCGTGCCGCTGACGTTGATGCCCGCGGTCACGTCCGGATAGCGGCGCACGGCGCGGATCTCGATACCGGGGTTGTCGAGCGGGCCGCCGCGGAAGAACAGCCGGCCGGTCTGGATCGTCAGTCGGCGTGCGTAGGCGGAATACTGTCCCTTGCGCACGAACAGCTCGCCCGTGGCGGTCGTGCCCTGGCCGAGTCCGCTGCTGACGGTGATCGCACCGCTCAATTGACCGGTGAGGCCCATCGTCTCGATGTCGACATCCCGGCCGAGGTCGAACGTGATCACGCTCACCACGTGGTAGCGATGCGCGGCGCTGGAGGACTCCGCGCCCACGATCACCTGGTCGGACGACGTACGCACCGCGCCGCTGAAGTTGCGTGGCGCAATGTGCGCATGTGTGATGTGCACCTTGCCGGTGGCATCGATGCGGTGGCCGACCAGGTGGAAATCGAGCTGCGGAGAGGCATCGATGCGCGCCTCGGGCAGATCCACCACGCGCAGATCGGTGCCGCGCAGGTGCACCTCGCCGCTCGCCGCCCCGTCGTGCCAGCCCATCGTACCGGTCGCATGCAGGGTGCCCTTGCCGACCTGCGCCGAGCCGACGAAGCTCAGACCGCTCTGCACCAGCTGCGCCGTCAGGGAGAGTTGGCGCATCTGCAGGTTGGTGCGGTACAGGTCAGCCGATGCATCGACGATCTTCACCGCGCCGTGCAGACGAGGATCCCCGAGCGTTCCGCCGAACGAGGCGTGCGCGAGCAGCACCCCGGAGACGGCATCGACGCCCGGCAGGTACAGTGAGACCAGATTCAACCGGGCGGTGCGCGCCTCGAGGCTGCCCGTCAGCGGCATCGCGCGCCAATCGGCTGCACCGCGCCGGATGTCGAGCACGGCGTCGAACGTGCCGATCGCACCGGCGGTCAGCGAGGCTCGTGCGTGAATCGTCCCGGGCCCGGCAACCGCCGTGAGCAACCCCGAGCCGATGCTCGTGTGCTCGACCGTGCCGCTGACGAGTTTGCGCGACAGCACTCCGTGCGCGAGCGTCATGCGCAGCGTGCCCTGCAGCGGCTTACCGGCGCTGCCGGTGAGCTCGAGCGACGCGCCGAGGGTGCCTTGATATTCGACCGCAGGGGTCATGCCCGCGGTGAGCGTCGCCAGCGGCAGCTGGCTGGCGCTGACATAGGCCGACCAGCCCCCGGGGGTCCAGGTCGCACCGGTGCACAGCGCGCCCGGCGTCCCCTCCAGACACAGCGCGCCCAGCGCGCGGCGCTGCCGCGAGAGCGTCAGCTGCGCCGGTTCGCGCAGATGCAGACGCAGCGACTGCGGCCCGGTCACGTTGAACGAGGTGACGCGCCCGTTGAAGACCCCCGCGACGAAGCTGCCGGACGCCTGGGCTGCCGCGTGCAGTCCCGGAGCGTTCACCTCGAGTCTCGCGCTCAGCGCCGCGGCCGGTCCGGCGAGATCGAACTCCAGACTGCGCAGCAGGCGATGGCGTGAGTGCAGCTCTCGCAACTGCAGCGTCACGTGCGAGCGGTGCTGCGGGCGCGGGTCGAAGTCGATGCGCGCCCGCAGGGCGGCGAGCGAGTTGGCCCCGGCGTGCAGATCCGAACCCGCGAGCCACGCATTCACGCGCGGCGCGCGCCGCGACCCGTCGATCGTTCCATGCGCCGTGAAGGTGCCGCGATCGGCGCTCGAGATCAGCTGCAGATCCCCCGTCAGTGCAAACCGCAGGTGCACGTGCCTCGCCAGCCGCCCATCGGCGGCGAGCCGCGTGCGCCCCAGATCCAGGTGCAATCGTTGGAACGTCCACGCGCCATGATCGTGGCGCACTTCGCCGCTGCCGCTGGCGGGCTGGCCGCGCACCTGACCGTTCAACCGTTTGAGCCGCACGCGCAGCGGCGCATCGGCGCCGAAGCCTTCGCCGGCGGCCGTGAGGGTGAAGCCGATCCGGCCGCTGAGCACCGGGCGCAACCGGGCCGGGTCGATGCTGCGGCCGGTGAGGTGCACGCGCCAGCGCTTCACGGGGGTCCAGGCGAGCGCACCGCGCGCCTCGATCTGACCCCCGAGCATCCGCACCGTGGCGTGTTGGAGGGCAAGGCCACTCGCGGTCAGTGTCGCCCCGAGCGTCACGGGCACTGGCCGTGCCGCACCGACCTGCGCGAGTCCGTGCGCGGCGAGAGCGTAGGGGAACCGGCCGTTGAGCGTGAATTCGCCCGAGGGGCTGCGCACGCGAGCCGCGGCGTTCAGCGGCCACCGCAGCCCGCGCCACCTGCCGTGCAGCTGCAGATCCGGCCGTCCGCCGCCGAAACGCACCGCGCCGGCGCCGCGCAGCACCGTGGCGCTGGCCGGATGCGCAAGCACGAAACGGCGCGCACTGAGCACGCCGGCGCCGTAGCGACCGTCGAGCTGCACGTGAAAGAGACCGGCGTGCAGCCCCTGCGGATCGACGGTTCCGCCGAGACGAAAGCCGTGCACGCCGCCGGTGAGCGCCAGCTGCGCCGCGATGCGCCCGAAGCGTCCGGTGCGGTGCCAGGCAGGCAGGTCGAGTCCGCGGATGCCGAGCTCACTCTGCGTGGTCCACCGACCGTGCTGATCGCGCAGTGTGCCCTGCAGCGCCGCGGAGAACGGGGCGCCGAGGTGCGCCGTGAGCGTCATGACCGCGATGTTGCCGCGCAGCGCCAGTTGACCTTGCCAGCGCGGCTGGCGCGGCGGGCTCCAGGTGAAATCGCCGCCGACGGTGAGCTGCAGCGGCCGGGCCGCGTGCAGCGCCGCCGCCAGGTGGTACGTGGCCCGTCCCATGCGCAGCGAGAAGTCCGTCACGTGCAGATCCCGATGCCCGATCTGCACGGCGCCACGGAGGCCGGTGCCCTCGAGACGCCGACCGTTCTCGAGCACCAGCTGCACGGCGCCGACCTGGGCGTGCATCACCCGGATGTCCAGGCCCCACGGCAGGAATTTCGGCGCAATCACCGGCAGCGGCCGCACCGGCTTGACGCGGATGTACGCGCTGCGGATGCGGGTCTCGGGACTGATCAGCGTGTGCCAGGAGAGCGCCGAGAGATGCACGCGTGTGTACACGTGATCGAACCGCAGATAGACGTGCCGCTGATCGATCAGTACGCGCTCGGCGCGTACGCCCGTGGCGAGCGTGCCGCTCACCTGCTCGATGCGCACCTTGGCCGTTCCGAAGCGCTGCGGCAGGTGCGCCACCACGAAGCGCAGACCGCCCTGGGTGTAAAACACGGTGTACGCGGCCGCGCCGAGAAGCACCGCGCCCAGGCCGATCAGCACACCGCCCCAGATCAGAATCCGGCGCATCGCTCAGCGTTCCTCATAGCCGCGGCGAGAAGTTGATGTACAGACGCGGGCTGCCCGGCTCCGAGAGCGGCTCGCCGACGTCGATGCCGAGCGTCATCACCGGCAGGCGCACGCGAAATCCGATGCCGGCACCGTACTGCAGCAGGTGCGGAACATGGAAGCTGTTGAACACGTTGCCGTAGTCGAAGAATGCCGCCACGCCGAAGTTGTGCGGCAGGTCGCGGTCGATCTCCACCGAGCCGCTGATCATGTCCTTGCCACCGGCCTGCACCGGTTGCAGCGGACACTGCGAAGGGTTGGGCACGTTCTGCGGGGCGGCCGTACCGCCGTAGCAGGTGTAGGTGACGTTGTTCACCTGATAGGCGCCCGAGGCGTAGAAGATCTGGGTCGGCGAGAGTGAGTTGTATTCGAAGCCGCGCACGCTGCCTTCGCCGCCGGCAAAGAAGCGCAGCACCGGCGGCACGTTGTTGAAGTGCGACGCGGCGGTCGCCCCGAACTCATCGCGCAGCAGCAGATGCCAGCGCGGAGCGAAGTTGAAGACCCGTTCGAGCTGCACGCGCAGCTGCACAAAGTCGGCCCGCGAGCCGAGCGCACCGTGCGAACCGCGCAGCACGATCGACACCCCGTGCTCGAAAATCGGCTCACCGAAATACCCACTCGGAACCGAGGTGATCTCCACACCCGGCACGAGCATGTTGCCGACCACGCTGGCGACCGCGTTGGGGGCCGCCACGTTCGCTCCGGCGAGTTCGCACTGCGTACCGGCGGCGTTGAGGACCCCGGCGGGGCAGATCGCCCCGTTGACCGAGCCGGTGGCGTGCATGGCATCGAGGAACCACACGGTCTGCCAGCGACCCGTCACCCGGGTGAGGTGCACGCCGAACGTCATGGTGCGCGCATCCACCGCGGCGAGCTGGCGCTGCTCGACGCTCGCGGTGAAGGTGAGATTCTCGGTGGCCGGGTCGCCGATCGGGATGACGTAGCGGCTCTGCAGGCTGTACTTGGTCAGCTGCGCAGCCTCCAGGTCGACGCTCATCCGGTCGCCCTCGCGGTTCACCCGCCGATCCTGCCAGCTGACGATGCCGCGGGCGCCGGTGTCGGTGGCGTAGCCGGCGGCGAAGGAGTAGACGTTGCGCCGGCTGGAATTGGCGCGGATGTTCACCGGCACGGTGTGCCGGGCTTTGTCGGGCTTGCCGGGCACCACCTCGAGATCGGAGAAGTAGCCGGTGTCATCGAGCACGAACTGGGTGCGCAGCAGCTGCGTCAGGTCGAACGGCTGCCCGTGCCGATAGCGCAGATAGCGCCGCACCAGCGCATCGGTGAGCGCGTGCTGCTCGATCTGCGTCGACCCAAAACGGTAGCGCGCACCGGTGGCGAGCGTGAGAAAGACGCTGGCGCGGCGCTTGGCCGGATCGACCTGGATCTGGTGGCGGGTGAGGCGCGCATCGAGGTAGCCATAGGTCGCGGCGGTCTGCAGCAGCTCGCCCTTGAGGCGCTCGTAGGCCGCCTCGTCCAGGCGCTGCCCGGAGTTGAGCGACACATGATCGGTGATGCGGGTGAAGCGCGTATCACCGGCGCCGGCGCCGGTGACCTTGACGTCCACCGTCTGCAGCAGCACCGGCGGGCCCGGATCGATCTCGAGCACCACGCGCCAGCGATCCGCTCCGGTGCGGCGGACCGTCGGATGGACGGTGGGCTGGAAGTACCCGTACGGCTCGAGCGCCGAGTCCACCTCGCTCTGCACCCGGTTCTCGAGCCGCTCAATGATGGCGGCATCCAGGTGCTTGCTGTCCTTGTAGCGCTCGAAACTCAGGTACGCGAGCACGTTGGCGCGCAGCTTGCCCTGCACGCCGTGGAGGGTCAGCGCGATACCGGCGTGCGCGGCGGCGGCGAGCGGCAACAGCAGCGCGAGCAAGACTCGCGCCCACCGAGCCCCGCGGAACCGATTGCGACTCGCCATCTAGCGTTGAGACTCCGACCGGCATGCCATAAACGCATCATTGTAGTCTGAGCTGACAGCGTTTCACGGCGCGCCGTTCCCTGCCGCGCTCAGCACCACTCCTGCGCACCCAGGCGGTAATCGCGTTCGGCGGCGGGCCGGCCCTGCCGGTCGAAGGCGCGCTCGCGCATCCAGAGCGCTCCGTCCGCCTCGAGCAGCAGCACCGTGGAGCAGCGCGTCCCGAATTGCGGATGCTCGACGAACGGCGCGGCCAGCGCGCGCTCGCGCGAGCCGCTCGGGTAATCGCACAGGCCCGCCGGGCGGCGGTCATCGAGCAGTGCCAGCAGACCGGCCGGCGCATCGTCCGGCGTCGCGCCGGCCAGCCACTGCTCGAACGCGCGCCGCACCCGGGTGAGTTTCGGCCAGGGCGTATCGAGGCGGTGATTCGAGAGCCCGTAGACGCCCGGCGCCAGGCGCCGCTCGAACGGCGCGGTGCGGTTCGAGGCGTACCAGAGGGAGTCTCCATCAGCGAGCAGCAGGTTGAACCCGCCGTAGCGGTCCGCCTGCGGCGCGAGCGCGCGCAGGTAGTCCGCGGGACTGTGCGCCTCGAGCAGGTACCCTGGAATCAGCGCCCCGCGCGAGGGCGCCCCGGGCGCAGCGCCCGGCTGTTCGCGGTAGTTGGTCAGCACCCCGAAGCGGCGGCGCCGATCGACGCCGAGCCAGGTGCCGCCGGCGCGCAGGTCCCGGCCGGCGAGCAGGTGGCTCGCATCGGTCCATGGCGCGAGCGCCGCGGCGGGCCGGTCGTGGTACTCGTCGCGGTTGGCCGCGACGATCAGCCGATACCGAGGATGCACGTCCCAGGCCAGGACCAGCAGGCACACTAGAGCGGCGCTCCGAGCCAGGCCTCGATCAGCCGCCGGGAAATCGAGTGCGACGGTGGCAACGTGATCGTCCCGCTGCGCACCTCGGCACGGGAGAACCAGCGCGCATCCTCGAGTTCCCGCCCGACGCGCACCGTGCCCGGAGCCCCGAGCGCCTGGAAGCCGAGCATCAGCGAGGCGGGAAACGGCCAGGGCTGAGAGGAATCGTACCGGCAGCCGAGCACGTGGATGCCGGTTTCCTCCATCACTTCGCGTCGCACGGCGTCCTCGAGACTCTCGCCCGGCTCGACGAAGCCGGCGATGGTGGAGTAGCGGCCCGTCGGCCAACTGGCCTGCCGCCCGAGCAGTGCCTGCTCGCCCTCGGTCACGAGCACGATGATCGCCGGATCGATGCGCGGAAAGTATTCCTCGGCGCAGGCCGGGTCGGCGCAGACCAGGCTGTGGCCGGCGCGGGCCGGCAGGGTCGGCCCGCCACAGACGCCGCAATAGCGCCGCCGGGCCCGCCAGAGCGCGAGCGCGCGGGCGTAGGCGAGCAGGCCCGCCTCGTCGGCCTCCAGCTGCGGGGAAAGCGGGCGCAGTTCCTCGAACGTGCTGCCCTCGGGCAAGTCGGCGTCCGGCCATTCCGGCGCGAGCGACAGTAGCACGCAGCGGCGCTCGCGGTACCAGCCGAGCAGCACGAAGCGCTCCGGCTCGGCCGCCGCCACCGCCGGGTGGCGGCCGGACACGAAGGCGACGTGCGGCTGCGGCGCGCTGCGTACCAGCTGACGCGTGCCGCGCGCGAGCAGGAACTGGCAGTGCGGATCGGCGAGCGCACGCTCGAGCCAGTCGGCCTCCTCGCGCACCTCGGTGCGACGGTCGATATAGGTGCCGGCGAAGAAATTCGGGCGAACGGGATTCATGGCGAAGCTGCGATGCGTTCAGGCGCCGCGCGCGCTGCGGGCTCCTTTGGGGGGAAGACAATGATCGCACCAGCGGCGGCGAATCGGAAAGCGCTCGAGGACCATCAGGCCGTGGCATTTGGCGCAGCGGCGCACCGTCAGCGGCTCACCGGCGCGCAGGCATTCGGCGAGAAACACGGCGTGCTCGAACGAGATCGCCGGCTCCGGCACGAGGGTGCAATAGTAATCGTAGACGTCGCAGAGCAGTGTTCCGACCCGCAGCCCCGCGGCTGCGGGTCGGGTGCGCCGTACGGCCGGCTCCTCGCGGACCAGGCCGCAGGCGCAGTACGCCGCGGCGAGCAGCGAGGCCTCCAGGCGCACCCGCGCCGTGCGGGTGAAAAATCCGGCCTGCTGCGGCGATTTGCCACGATGGCGCGGCAGTTCGCGCGCACCACCGCAATAGCGCTGCCAGAGCTTGCGGATGCGGTGGTCGGTGAGTCGGTGAAGATGCGGATGGTGCGCGTGCGGGCCTCGTAGCGCACGAAGCGCAGCGCCAGATGGAAGTTCTCGAGCTCCCCCTCGTAGCGATCCTCGACGATACGCATGGCGCTTCCTTCCTTCCCGGTCGAACCGTGGCGCGCATTCCCCCCAGAGACGCCATTGTCGACCTTTGCCGGCCGGGCGCAATGGCGCGAAATTGTGAAATTTAATGCAAATGCGGGGGTGTACCCGGCCGCCGCGGCGCTACCATCGGTGCGGCGACGAGGGTCACACGAAGGTCACACGGAGGATGCGTGATGTCCGACCACGAAGGGGATGCCCGCAACGGGCGCGGTCCAGGGGTTGCAGGACCGCCGCGGGAAGTGATCGAAGCGCTGCCCGAACTGAATGAGTTCTGTCTCCAGGTACTCGCCGAGCAGGCGCGGGCGGGCAGCCCGCACCGCGCGGCGCAGCAGATCGCCGAGGGGTGGCTCGCGCTCGATGGGCCGGCCCGGCGGCGCGCAGCCGCGCACCCGTACCTGCTGTTCGATGCCGGCTTTGCCGATCCGCACCGCTGGCAGAACCTTGACCTGGCGTGTCAGGTCAACGACCCGCCGCCGGAGGCGGCCTATGAGCGCGTGTTCACAGTGACGCGGGCCGTCACGGCCACGGAACTGGTGTTCGTCTACGCCTGGTCGCTCGCCCGCCGGCACGCCGTCCAGGCACGGCTGGTGCTCGGCATGCACCCGCTGTGCGCCGAGTGGATCGCGGCGCACAGCGTGCTCGGCGCTCATCAGCTGGGCAGCCGGCTGTGGCCGTGGCTGCGCCCGCGCTGGCTGAACACCCCGGAACTCTGGGCCGAGCTGCTGCAGGGCGCCGCCGAGGGCGGTGCGGCGCACCAGCGCGCGCGGCTGCAGGGAATGCGGCTGCTCGCTGCGGAAACCGCGGCCGCGCTGCGCCACAGCGGGCACGACGCGCTCTAAGGGCACGTCCCGGGCGCACGGTCACTCAGCCCCCCGGCGCCGCGGCCCGAAGGGCCGCCGCCGGTGGCGCCGGCTGCGCTCGCTCAGCGTTCGGCCGCGCCGCTCGCCACCACCCGCAGCCCAGTCGAATCCCGCGCGGCGCGGAACATCCCCTCGGTGGTGAAATCGAGGCAGATCCGGCCCTCGCCATCGACCGCGATGATGCCGCCGGTGCCGCCCAGATCGCGCAGCCGCTCGTGCAGCGTCTCGCGCACGGCCTCGGCGAGGCCGACGCCGCGGTACTCCACGGATGCGGCGATGTGGTGGGCGGCGACCAGGCGCATGAAGTATTCCCCGTGTCCCGTCGCGGACACCGCGCAGACGCCGTCCTTCGCATAGGTGCCGGCGCCGATGATGGGCGAGTCGCCGACCCGCCCGGGCCGCTTGTTGGCCATGCCGCCGGTCGAGGTGGCGGCGGCCAGATGACCGGCCGCGTCGCGCGCCACGGCCCCGACGGTGCCCTGCGGCGAGGGCATCAACTCCGAGACAGTGCGCCCGCTGCGCAGGTGCTCGAGCTCCGCGTGGCGCTCGGCGGTGCGGAAGTACGCGTTCGGGACGAGCTCGAATCCCTCCTCGAGGGCGAACTCCTCGGCGCCTGCGCCGACCAGCAGCACGTGGCGGGACTTCTCCATCACGCGCCGCGCCAGCTCGATCGGGTTCTTCACGTGCCGCACGGTGGCGACCGCCCCGGCGCGCAGCGTGTGCCCGTCCATCAGCGCCGCGTCGAGCTCCGCACCGCCCTCGCGGGTGAGCGCTGCGCCGCGGGCGGAGTTGAACAACGGATCATCCTCCAGGGTGCGCACCGCGGCCGTTACGGCCTCAAGGCTCGAGCCGCCTCGTTCGAGCACGGCGTAGCCGCAATCGAGCGCCGCGGCGAGCCCGTCGTGGTAGTGCCGCTGCCGCTCGATCGACAGTCCCTGCGCCGGCAGCGCGCCGGCGCCCCCATGAATCGCAATGGCATACATATAGAACGAGTACTCCGCGCGCGGGGCGCCTGCAGCCGTTATGATCGGGATGGATTTTACCGGTGAACCAGCGCATGCCACACAGAATTCGCAGCATTCTGATCGCCAATCGGGGCGAAATTGCCATCCGCGTGATGCGGGCCGCGAACGAACTCGGCCTGCGGACCGTGGCGATCTATTCGCGCGAGGACCGCTTCTCGCTGCATCGCACCAAGGCCGATGAGGCCTACCTGGTCGGCCAGGGCAAAGGCCCGATCGAGGCGTACTTGGACATCGAGGACATCCTGCGCATCGCTCGCGAGGCGCGCGTCGATGCGGTGCATCCGGGGTACGGCTTCCTCTCGGAGAATCCGGACTTCGCGGCCGGCTGCGCGCGCGAGGACATCGTGTTCATCGGCCCACAGCCCGACACGATGCGCCTGCTCGGCAACAAGGTCTCGGCCCGCAATCTCGCCGAGCAGGCCGGCGTCGCGGTGATGCCGGCCACCGCACCGCTGCCCGAGGCACTGCCCGAGTGCGTGCGCCTGGCGCATCAGATCGGCTATCCGGTCATGCTCAAGGCGAGCTGGGGCGGCGGCGGCCGCGGCATGCGCGTGATCGAGAACGACCAACAGCTTCAGGAGCTCCTGCCGCTCGCGCGACGGGAAGCGAAGGCCGCGTTCGGCAATGACGAGGTGTACCTCGAGAAGCTGGTGCGCCGGGCGCGCCACGTCGAGGTGCAGATCCTCGGCGACGCCCACGGCGGTCTGGTGCACCTGTTCGAACGCGACTGCACCGTGCAGCGGCGCAATCAGAAGGTGGTCGAGCGTGCCCCGGCGATGTTTCTCACCACCACGCAGCGCGAGGAGATCTGTCAGGCAGCGCTCGCGATCGGCCGCGCCGCCCGCTACCGCAACGCCGGCACCGTGGAGTTCCTCCAGGATGCCGAGAGCGGCAAGTTCTACTTCATCGAGGTCAATCCGCGCATCCAGGTCGAGCACACCGTGACCGAGTGCGCCACCGGCATCGATCTGGTCAAGGCGCAGATCCGCATCGCCGAGGGGGCGCGCCTCGGCACCCGCGAGAGCGGCGTGCCGGCGCAGCCGGACATCCGCATCCAGGCGCATGCACTGCAGTGCCGGGTGACCACCGAGGACCCGGAAAACAACTTCATTCCGGACTACGGCAAGATCAGTGCCTACCGCAGCCCCGCCGGATTCGGCATCCGGCTTGACGCCGGCACGGCCTACACCGGCGCGATCATCACCCGCTCGTACGATTCGCTGCTGGTGAAAGTGACCGCCTGGGCCTCGACCCCGGAAGAGGCGATCGCGCGCATGCACCGCGCGCTGTGGGAGTTTCGCATCCGCGGCGTGGTGACGAACCTGCGCTTCCTCGATCAGGTGATCAGCCACCGGCGTTTCGCCGACGGGTCCTACACCACCAAGTTCATCGATGAGACCCCGGAGCTCTTTCATTGGCCGCGCAAGCGCGACCGCGCGAGCCGCATCCTCACCCATATCGCCGAGACCATCGTCAACGGCAACGCCGAGACGCGCGCCCGGCCGCGGCCGGAGCGGATCGAGCAGCCGAAGCTGCCGCCGGTCCCGCCCGCAGCGGCCCCGGCCGGCACCAAACAGAAGCTCGATGAGCTCGGGCCGGAGAGGTTCGCCCGCTGGATGCTCGCCGAGCAGCGCGTGCTGCTCACCGACACGACGATGCGCGATGCGCACCAGTCGCTGCTCGCCACGCGCATGCGCACCTTCGACATGGCCGCCATCGCGCCGTACTACGCGAGCCTGGCGCCGCAGCTGTTCTCGGTGGAATGCTGGGGCGGGGCGACGTTCGACGTGGCGATGCGCTTTCTGCGCGAGGATCCCTGGCAGCGCCTCGCGGTGCTGCGCGAGCGGATGCCGAATCTGCTGCTGCAGATGCTGCTGCGCTCGGCCAACGCGGTCGGCTACACCAACTATCCGGACAACGTGGTGCGCTTCTTCGTGAAGCGGGCGGCCGAGCGGGGCATCGACGTGTTCCGCATCTTCGATTCACTCAACTGGGTCGAGAACATGCGCGTCGCCATCGACGCGGTGCTCGAGAGCGGCCGGTTGTGCGAGACCGCGATCTGCTACACCGGCAATCTCACTGATCCGCACGAGAAGAAGTACACGCTCGATTACTACCTGCGCCTCGGCCGGGACCTCAAGGCCGCCGGGGCACACGTGCTCGGCATCAAGGACATGGCGGGACTGTGCCGGCCGCGGGCGGCGTTCACGCTCGTCCAAGCGCTGAAGGAAGAGACCGGCCTGCCGGTGCATTTCCACACCCACGACACCAGCGGCATCGCCGCCGCGAGCGTGCTGGCCGCAGTGGAAGCGGGGGCGGATGCCGTCGACGGTGCCATCGATGCGATGAGCGGACTGACGTCGCAGCCGAACCTCGGCTCGATCGTCGAGGCGCTGCGGCATGGCCCGCGCGACCCGGGGATCGAGCCGGCGAACCTGCGCATGCTCTCCTCGTACTGGGAGCAGGTGCGGCGGCTGTATGGTGCGTTCGAGAGCGACATCCGCGCCGGCGCCTCCGAGGTGTACGTACACGGCATGCCCGGCGGGCAGTTCACCAATCTGCGCGAGCAGGCCCGCGCGCTCGGCATCGACGGCGCGCACTGGCCGCAGGTCGCCCAGGCGTACGCAGATGTCAACCAGATGTTCGGCGACATCGTCAAAGTCACGCCGAGCTCGAAAGTCGTGGGCGACATGGCGCTGCTGATGGTCACCAGCGGCCTGACGCGCGAGCAGGTGCTCGATCCGAGCGTCGACGTGCCGTTCCCGGACTCGGTGGTGAGCTTCTTCCACGGCGATCTCGGCCAGCCGTACGGGGGCTTCCCCGCCGCGCTGCAGCAAAAGGTGCTCAAGGGCGCCGCGCCGCTTGCGCAACGGCCGGGCGCCGCGATGTCGCCGGTCGATCTGGACGCGGAGCGCGCCAAGATCCAGACGGCCACACCGCGCACCGTCAGCGACGATGATCTCGCCTCCTACCTGATGTACCCGAAGGTCTGGCTCGACTACGCCGCGGAGCGTGCCCGCTACGGCGACGTCGGTATTTTGCCGACCTCGGTGTTCTTCTACGGCATGGAGCCGGGCGAGGAGATCAGCGTTGATCTGGAGCGCGGCAAACGGTTGTTCGTGCGGTACGTGGCCTGCAGCGAAGTCCACGAGGACGGCACTCGCACCGTGTTCATGGAGTTGAACGGTCAGCCCCGCACGCTGCGGGTCGCGGACCGCAGCCAGGTCGCGAAGCGGCCGCCGCAGCGCAAGGCCGTCCCGGGCGATGTGAAGCAAGTGGGCGCGCCGATGCCGGGCACCGTGGCGACCATCGCGACGAGCGTGGGACGCAAGGTGGCCCGCGGCGACGTGCTGGTGAGCCTCGAGGCGATGAAGATGGAAACTCAGGTTCGGGCCGAGACCGATGGCGAGGTCGCTGAGATTCTCGTCAAGCCCGGCCAACAGGTCGATCCGAAGGATCTGCTCGTCGTGCTGCGCTGAGCGCCTGTCGGGGCATAAACATCGTGTAACGATATAATTGCGACGGGCCATCCGGCCACGGCATTCCCGAGGGAGTTCCATTGAGCGTTGGCTTCACGTTCGCCGATCGGCGCAGTCCGACGGCCTTCGCGCTGGGTAGTCTGTCGGTCGTGATCGGCGTGCTGCTGCACCTGCCGGCCTTCCTGATGGCGCGGACCATGGACTACCGCATGGCGGGCATGCCGATGGGAACGCCGATGCTCATTGGCATGGCCTGCATCCTGGCCGGCGCCGCGGCGGCCGCCTATGGTCTGTTGCCGAAATACGCCGACCCGCAGGCAGCCGCCTTGCACCTGCGCGTTGCGGCGCCCGAGGACGCGCCGCTCACCGCGTGGCACTGGGCAGCCGGCGGCGCACTGTCCGTCGCTCTCGTGGTCGACATTCTGAAAGTCAGTACCCTGGGCTTCGTGGTCCCCGGGATGCGTGTCGAGTACGGTCTGAGCGCGGCGCACGTGGCGGTGTTGCCGTTCGCCGCTTTGACCGGCGCTACGCTCGGCTCGTTTATCTGGGGTACGCTCGCCGACCGGTACGGACGGCGCGCAACGATCCTGCTCGCCGCCGTGATGTTCATCGGGACATCGATCTGCGGCGCCATGCCGTCATTCCGCTGGAATGTCCTCATGTGCTTTCTCATGGGCGCATCCGCAGGCGGCCTGCTGCCGGTCGCCTATGCATTGCTGGCGGAGATCATGCCGACCCGGCACCGCGGCTGGAGCCTGGTGGTCGTCGGGGGCATCGGCGCACTCGGCGGCTACCTCGCCGCCTCGGGATTCTCCGCACTCCTGCAGCCCCAGTTCGGCTGGCGGATCATGTGGTTCCTCAACCTGCCCTCGGGTCTGCTG
>JAJZSQ010000095.1 GCA_021849615.1 Pseudomonadota bacterium | reverse complement strand
CGTGATGAAGCGCTGGATCAGCCGCAGAACTTCGATTTGGCGAGGGGTGAGATCAGACATGGCGCCGCCTGTTCTTTTGTACAAGGCTGTGATTATATCCATAACGACGCGCCCGGCAAGCCCCCTGCCTCGCCAGGGTGAAACCGACGCCGAATCCCCCCTCGCCGCCCGCCTCGATCCTGTATCCCTACCGCAACATCGCCGACCGGCCGGTGCCCTTCATCGCTGCATCCGAGCGGCTTCTCAACGCGGTCCGCCAGTGCGCACACGCCCTTTATTCAGCCTCCGTTCATATGCATCGCGCCGCCGGTCCGTACAAACCCAAAATCCTATAAAATCAGCATGTCCAGGGTTGCATTCCCCGCACAAATTTGTTGGACTTGCGCGGTCGAGTCGTGGGGGCTGCTCCACCTCGGATCGTTTGCATTTTCAGGACTTCCTCAATTAACAACCCCAAGGGGACTTTATGAAGTACGCGAGCGTAGTGAAGGTCGCCGCGGCCGCGGCCCTCGTGGCCGGTCTTGCCGGCTGCCAGAACCTGACCCCCATCAAGTCGGACATCGCCAACCTGAAGTCGCAGGTGGCCCAGCTGCAGAGCCAGGTCTCCGCTGCGCAGAGCACCGCCGACAAGGCCAACAGCGCCGCCGAGGCCGCGCAGAACGCTGCCGACCAGAAGTCTGCTGCGGCTCAGAGCACCGCCAACGAGGCGCTCTCGCTCGCGCAGTCGAACAAGGCGGCGATCGACGCCACCAACGAGAAGATCGACCGCATGTTCAAGCGTTCGATCTCCAAGTAAGAGCGACAGCGCTCCTACGAAAACGCCGCGCATCTGCGCGGCGTTTTTTTCCGGGGGTTACTACGCACATGACCAAAATCCATGTGCGTTAATTGGCACCCCGACTTGACCCTGCGCTCCGCGGTTCCTGACCGCACGCGCATCGCCTCGGTCCCGAGGAACCTTCCATCCCGTTCGCGCTTCTCAGCGGTCGGGCGTGCCGGGCTCGGTTGAACCGAACCGCGTCTCGGATCTGCTCCACGCGCTTCACGTCCCGCCTACCCGGCGGTAGCGGCGTTTAACCCGACTGTGATTGGATCCAGCTGCGCGAACGGATGCCAGTACGGGGTCTGATCGTCTTTGGCCGCCAGCCATCCCGCTGCGCGGTGATTTAAACCGCCGCGGTCGCTCACCCTCCCAGTTCGCTTCGACATGCGACAGTCTTACCGGCACCGCGCGTGTTCCTCGCATTGAGTGTGTGCCCTCCGGCAGCGCGCTCGCGTCGGGCCTATACGCGATGCATACGCGCCGATGCGGTCGCGCTCTCGGCGAGGAAGCGCGTGAACGGGACGATGTCCTGGCGCACGCTCGCCTCTTCGAGCGCGGCCATGTATGCGTCGCGCGTATCCACCGTTACGACGGTCCATGGCCAGCCGCCGGACGCCAGCATCACGTTCATCAGGAAGCGGCCCATGCGGCCGTTGCCATCCATGTACGGATGCACGTAAACGAAAAAGAAGTGGCCGAGTACGACGCGAACCGCCGGCTCGGGCTCCGCAGCCAGCAGTGCGAAGAACTCAGGCATCAGATCGCGCATCGCCTCGACCGGGGGAGGCACGTGCATCGAGCGCCGGATGAACACCTGCCCTGCGCGGTATCCGGCGAGATCGGCGGCGTTCAGGAAACCGGCCGCCACCGAGGGCCCGAACAACTCCCGATACCAATCCGCGTGCACGGCTTCGGCGACCACGCCGGCATTCTCGCCGGCAAGCACGCGCGCCACGGACTCTTTCACGCGCTGGAAGGCCTGCCAGTAGCCGCGCGCCGCGAGCGCATTACGATTGAGCCGGTCCTGCTCGTTGTGCTCCGGGTTCCATAGGCCCGAGCGCACGCGCTCGATGAGCGCATCACTGACTGTGTAGCCCTCGATCGACAGTGAGTGATAAGCGTCGGCGCGGTACACATCGTCCACCTGCTGAAGGTAGGTCGCCGCGACCGGTGAGGCCCGCGCGGGCAGGAAATGTTCAAGCACCATCGGACGCATGCGCGCCCATTGCAGACGCAGCCGACCCACATAGGGCGAGCGCTCGCGGCTCGAAAACACGACAGGGGCGGCATCTTCGAAGGGGTCGTTCTCCTGAACTACGTAGCCTGCCATGCGCATTCCGGCGAGAACCTCATCCGCGACGCGTTCGCGTCCGACGTTGCGCAGCGCGCCGGCAAGCCGGCCCGCGACTTTGCTCTTGCCGCCTGCGAGGAGCGGACGTAGTAGGCCGGAGGCGTCGGGAATCGTGACAAGTGCGGCGCGCACATCCACCGCGCGGTCGTGATAGAGCCCGGGCGAGGCATGCACGAGCGATGCGCCAAGCGTCATCGCGCGGACACCGTCGAGCACCGCGCGTTCTTGCGGCGGCGGCAACTCGAGGCGCACGTCGAACACGGAGGTGCCGTGCATCAGCGACGTGGGCTTGTTGTTGCCGCGAGGCGAGCGTACGAGCAACTGCCGGGGCACGGTCCGATCGCCGACGTGCAGCAGCAGCGACTGGTCCGCACTGACGCACCAGTCGGTTCCGAGGCGCGAGTCGAGATAGCTCGCGATGAATGGCCAGAAGGCCGCGTACCACGCCGTCGTGTCGCCCGCCTGTTCGCCCGGGCTCGCCGGCACGTACCAGCCGCGCATGACTTCCTGCAGGAAGCCGTTGCGCAGGAGCCGTTCGCGTGCGGCGCGCGGCAAATCACCGGAGCGGATTGCCATGCGCCCCGCTCTCTGGAGCACGCGCAACTTCTCGAGGGCATTTGCCAAAAGGTGAGCGGGCGTCGGCATGGGCGTATTCCGAATCTAGGTTCAGGCGTCTTCCCATTTTTAGGTTTATAAGTTTATCTATTTATAGGTTTTAATGCTTACCTTTTTCCAGGCTTATCCGCTGAATATGCCAATAATTTTAATATAAACAAGTACTTGCGAGCTATTTCGCACGTGACAAAAAGACCGGACAGCCTGCGTATGTCAGCGGTTACGGCGGCGACGCTCGAAGGCGCGCTGGCTCAATGAGTTACCTGCTAACCATGCCTAGAAGTCACCGAAATGCCGGTGGGGGCTGCCCAATGGGCTGATGACCCGCGTGAGGGGCCTCGCACCTCGCGCTGCCCTACCCCACACCCGTGCAGACCCCCAAATTCGCCAAATCTTGGGGCTGCTGAAGAGCGCCTTGGGGGCGATGGCGCAGAATAAATGACGGGAAGCCCTAGGGGCTGAATGAACGCAAGCACGTCCGGGATCTCTACCGGTATCCGGCTCTGGCAGACGGCATTTCAGGGAACCGGGAGGAACAGGTTTTCGGCTACTTGGGCAGGTGCGTAGTCACACTCTTCGTCCCGAGGATCCGGCGCCCGCTCAGTAGCGGATCAGTGCCGAGCCCCAGGTGAATCCCCCGCCGAACGCCTCGAGCAGCATCAGCTGGCCGCGCTGGATCTTGCCCGAGCGCACCCCGTAATCGAGCGCCAGCGGCACGGAAGCCGCCGAGGTGTTGCCGTGATCCTGCACCGTGGTGATCACCCGCTCCATCGGCAGGTCGAGCTTGCGCGCGGTGGCCTGGATGATGCGCAGGTTCGCCTGGTGCGGCACCAGCCAGTCGAGTGCGGAGCGCTCCAGATGGTTCGCCGCGAGCGCCTCGTCGATCGACTTGCTGAGCGTGCTGACGGCGACCTTGAACACCTCGTTGCCGGTCATCGTGATGGCGCGGCGCGTCTTCCTCGCATCGGTGCCGCCGCCGCTGTAGAGCATGTCCTTGTACGTCCCGTCGGCATGCAGGTGCGTCGAGAGAATGCCCGGCTCCGTCGAGGGCTCGAGCAGCACCGCGCCAGCGCCATCGGCAAACAACACCGCCGTGGAGCGGTCGGTCCAATCGGTGATGCGCGAGAGCGTCTCGGCGCCGATCGCCAGCGCGCGGCGCGCCTCCCCGGCGCGCACGAACTTGTCGGCCATCGCCAGCGCATACATGAAGCCGCTGCAGGCGGTCTCCACACTGAACGCCGGCACGCCACGGCACCCGAGCCGCGCCTGCAGCAGCACACCGCAGTTCGGAAACCACAGATCCGGCGTGGTGGTACCGAACGCAATGAAATCGACATCCTCGGGCTTGCAGCCGGCGGCATCGAGCGCGGCGCGCACGGCCCGTTCGGCCAGATCGACCGTGGTCTCACCCTCGGCGGCAATGTGCCGTCGCTCGATCCCGGTCCGCTCCCGGATCCACTGATCGGTGGTATCCACCATCTTTTCGAGATCGGAATTGGTCAGAACCTTCTCGGGCAGATAGGAACCCGTTCCGGCGATACGCGAATAGATCAAGGCGTCGAACTCCCCATGGGTTGCGGCGCAGCCAGCGCCTGGGCAATGTGCGCGGTCAATCCATGGCGCGCGGCGAGCGCAGCGGTCATGACGGCTCTCCCGAAAGCCATCGCGTCGGCCCGACCGTGGCTTTTTACCACGATCCCGCCCAGCCCGACCATGCACGCGCCGTTGTAGCGGCGTGGATCGAGACTGGCGGCGGCGCGCCGCAGCACCCCGCGCGCAGCGAGACCGGCGAGCCGATCGAGCCAGGAGGCATTGAACTCCTCGCGCAGCCGCGCGCCGATGAGCGCCGCGACGCCTTCCATGGTCTTCAGCGCCACGTTGCCGGTGAATCCGTCGGTCACCACCACGTCGACGTCGCCGGAGAAGATGTCATCGCCCTCGACGAAGCCCACGTAGTTCAGGCCGCTCGCCCCGAGCAGCACGTGCGCCTCCTTGACCAGCTCGTGACCCTTGATGTCCTCTTCACCGATATTGAGCAGTCCGATGCGCGGATCGGCGAGCCCATAGATGTCGCGCGCGATGATCGCGCCCATGGTGGCGAACTGACGCAACTGCTCGGCGGTCGCCTTGGCGTTGGCGCCGAGATCGAGCATCTGGGTATGGCCGTGCGCGGCCGGGATGGCCGAGATGATGGCGGCGCGCTCCACCCCGGGCAGCGTCTTCAGCACGAAGTGGGCGATCGCAGTCAGCGCACCGGTGTTGCCGGCGCTGACGCACGCCGCGGCCCGAGCGCTCTTGACGAGCTCGATGGCCACGCGCATCGAGGAGTCCTTCTTGTGCCGCATCGCCTCGCGCGGCGGCTCGTCCATGCCGACCACTTGCGAAGCCGGCACGATCTCGATGCGCTCGCGCAGCGCCGCCGGCTGCCCGGCGAGTGCCGCCTCAATGAGCAAGCGCTCCCCGACCAGCAGAACCGTGAGGTCCGTCTGTTCGGCGAGCGCTGCGAGCGCACCGGCGATGTACTCCCCCGGCTGGCGATCGCCGCTCATCACATCGATGGCGACCGGCAACACAGGCACGCGTACGCGCGTTATTCCTGATCTTCGACAGACTTCTCGATCACGCGCCGGCCGCGGTAGAAGCCGTCCGGAGTGATGCGATGACGCAGGTGGGTCTCACCCGACTGCGGATCGGTGGAAAGCGCCGGCGCGGCGAGTCCGTCGTGGGAACGGTGCATGCCGCGCTTGGATGGGGTCTTGCGGCTTTTCTGAACGGCCATAATGTCCTCGTGCGCACAACGCGCGGAAACTCACTTCTGATTCAACAACTCACCCAGACGCGCAAACGGCCGCTGCGTCACCGCATCGGCCGGCGCATCGCCCGTGGCGCTCTGCGCCCCGGACGAAGGACACTGCCCGTCCTCGACGTGCATCGGCACGATCGGCAGACTGAGCAGGACCTCCTCCTCGATCAACTCCGCCACGCTGATGCGGCCCTCGGGCGCCAGCACCGGCTCGAACGCATCCTCGAGCGTGCTCGCCTCGTCAGCACTCGAGAGCAGCGCGACCTGCACATGCGCGCTCAACGGCAGCGTCATCGGCTGCATGCAGCGCTGGCACGTCAGCCGTGCAGCGCCCTCGAGCGTCACATCGGCCACGGCCCGACCCGACTTGCGCGCGAAGCGCACCGTGCCGTGCACGCTGCCGCCGATCACTTCAGCGCGCGAACTCAGCCGCGGCAACTGCGTCAATTCCACATCGAAATCGAGCGCAGCCGCCCCGCGGGACAGCCGGTCTACCTCGAGCGGCTTGGACCAGGGTTGCGGCATGGGGCGCGTATAATAGGTATCAGGTCCCGGCAAGTCAAAGTCGGGTGAATCCTTAAGTCATTGTTTCCGAGAGCCGAATCGGCCCGACGCGCCGCATCATGCCTGAACTGATCCTCGCCTCGACCTCCGTCTACCGCCGCGCGCTGCTCGAGCGGCTGCGGCTGCCCTTCACGGCCGTCGCCCCGGGCGATCCGGAGACGTACATTCCGGGGGAACTGCCGGCCGACCGGGCCGCGCGGCTCGCCCTCGCCAAGGCCCAGGCGGTCGCCGAGCGCTTTCCCGAGGCGCTGGTCATCGGCAGCGACCAGGTGGCTGCACTCGGCGCCGAAGTGCTCGACAAGCCCGGCGATGCCGAGCGCTGTCGTGCCCAGCTCGCGGCCGCAAGCGGTGCGCGGGTACGCTTTTTCACCGGCTGTGCGCTGCTCGGGGCCGGCGGGCGGGTCCGCCAGATGCACCTCGACACCACCACCGTCGCGTTCCGCACGCTCAGTCCCGAGCAGATCGCGCGCTACGTCGCAGCCGAACAGCCGTTCGACTGCGCCGGCGGATTTCGCGCCGAAGGACTCGGGATCGCGCTCTTCGAGCGCATCGAGAGCATCGACCCGACCGCGCTGATCGGACTGCCGCTGATCTGGCTGGCCGAGGCGCTGCGCGCAGCCGGCTGCCCAGTGCCCTAGCCGCTCAGCGCTCCAGCCGGCCGAGCACCGCGGAGAGCTCCGGGGGCAGCGGCGCACTGGCGCTGAAGGTCGTCCCGTCCGGCCACTCGAAGCTCATGCTGTGGGCGTGCAGGAACATCCGGTTCAGACCGAGTCCGCGCAGCGCCGCATTGCAGCCCGCATCACCATACTTCGGGTCGCCGGCCACCGGATGCCCGGCGTAGGCGGCGTGGACCCGGATCTGGTGCGTCCGCCCGGTATGCAGCGTCACTTCGAGCAGACTGGCGGTGGCCGCCCCGAGACTGCGCCGCCCGAAAATCTGCACCGGCCGGAAATCGCTCACCGAAGGCTTGCCGCCCGCCCCCACCCGCACGGTGCGCTCCCCGCTCACCCGGGTCTCGGTGTGCAGCGGCACGTCGATCCGCTTGCGACCGAGTTCCCAGCGCCCGCACACCAGCGCCAGGTAGCGCTTGTCGGTCACCCCTTCGCGCAGCACCGCATGCGCGGCGCGCAGCGCCGCCGGCGTGCGTGCGACCAGCAGACAGCCGCTGGTGTCGCGGTCGAGCCGATGCACCAGCTCGAGCGATTCGTCCGGGCGCAGCGCGCGCAGCGCCTCGATCAGGCCGAACTCGACCCCGCTGCCGCCGTGTACGGCGACGCCGGCTGGCTTGTCGATCACCAGCAGCCGCGCATCCTCCTGGATGATGGCGCGGCGGACCGTTTCGATCAGCTCGGCCGACGGGCCCCGCCGCGCCGCGGCGGCACCGGGCGCCTCGATGCGCAGCGGTGGCACCCGGATCCGGTCGCTCGCGGCCAGCCGTGCCTCCGGGGTGGTGCGCCGGCCGTTCAGGCGCACCTCGCCCTTGCGGATGATGCGGAACAGGCGCGTATGCGGAACTCCCGGCAGATGCTGGGCGAGAAACCTATCGAGCCGTTGCCCGGCCTCGTCCGCGCCCACGTCCAAATAGCGCACGGCGGTGCGCCCCTCGGTCACATTCGTCTCGGACACCGCCCTCTTCCGCGTAAGACACTGTTTCTACAGCAATCCTTGCAGTATACTCCGCCCGCCGCCCGCTGCGCGGGCGCACCAATGGTTGGCGGGGCACCCCGCCGCATGTTAGTTGGACCTCCATGAGCGAGGCCATCGTATCGGGCCGACAAGAACGCCTCGGGCGTAGAACCGCACAAACAGGTTCCGCGCGAGGCGGCTCCGGTTGAGACCGTCGAAGGATTTCCGGCACCCGCCTATGACGTGGCGTGCATTGTGATGAGAGAGACTCGAGCTCACGCGCCGAGTCGCAGAAATCTTCGCCGCTGCGGCGCGCTCGCGCTGCGGCCTCCCGTGTGCTTGCCGGCCCCTCACCGTACAACAGTAGGGGCACATGAAAAGAATGCTCGTCAATGCGACTCAGGAAGAGGAATTGCGAGTCGCGCTGGTCGATGGACAGAAGCTCTTTGATCTCAGCATCGACATCCCTTCCCGCGAACAAAAGAAAGCGAACGTCTACAAAGGCCGCATCTCCCGCATCGAACCGTCCCTGGAAGCCTGCTTCGTCGACTACGGAGCGTCGCGGCATGGCTTTCTGCCGCTGAAGGAAGTCACCCGGGACTACTTCCGCCAGTCGCCCCAGGGCGGACGGATGAACATCCGCGATCTGCTCTTCGAAGGACAGGAACTCATCGTCCAGGTCGAGAAGGAGGAGCGCGGCAACAAGGGCGCCGCCCTCACCACGTTCCTCAGCCTGGCCGGACGCTTCCTGGTGCTGATGCCGAACAACCCGCGCGCCGGCGGCGTCTCGCGCCGCATCGAGGGCGAAGATCGCGACCAGATGCGCGAGGTGATGAACCAGCTGCAGATTCCCGACGGAATGGGCGCGATCGTGCGCACCGCCGGCGTCGGTCGCAGCGCCGAGGAGCTGCAGTGGGACCTCGACAACCTCAAGGCGCAGTGGGACCAGATCGCCGCCGCCGCCGAGGGCAAGCCGGCCCCGTTCCTGGTGTACCGCGAGAGCGATGCGGTCACCCGCGCGCTGCGCGATTACCTCTCCGACGACATCGCCGAGGTGCTGGTCGACGACACCGCTGCCTTCCAGAAGGCCCAGGAGTACATGCAGCGCTTCATGCCCGCCGATGCCCACCGGCGCCTGAAGCAGTACGTCGATGACATCCCGCTGTTCACCCGCTTTCAGATCGAAAGCCAGATCGAATCGGCGTATGCGCACAAGGTGCAGCTGCCCTCCGGCGGCAGCATCGTGATCGACTACACCGAGGCGCTGGTGTCGATCGACATCAACTCCGCGCGCGCCACCAAGGGCAGCGACATCGAGACCACGGCGCTCAACACCAATCTCGAGGCGGCCGACGAGATCGCCCGCCAGCTGCGCATCCGCGACATCGGCGGCCTGATCGTCATCGACTTCATCGACATGGAGTCGGGCAAGAATCAGCGCGAGGTCGAGGATCGGCTGCGCGATGCGATGAAAATGGACCGCGCGCGCATCCAGATCGGCAAGCTCTCGCGCTTCGGGCTGCTCGAGATGTCCCGCCAGCGCCTGCGACCCTCGCTCGGTGAATCGAGCCACATCGTCTGCCCGCGCTGCGTGGGCATCGGCAGCATCCGCAGCGTCGAGTCGATGGCACTGGCGATCCTGCGCCTGATCGGCGAGGAGCTGCGCAAGGACCGCACCGCCAAGGTGATCACGCAGCTGCCGGTCGACGTCGCGACGTTCCTGTTCAACGAGAAGCGCGAATGGCTGCGCACGCTCGAGGACAAGAGCGAAGCGGAACTGATCATCGTGCCGAATCCGCACATCCAGACGCCCGAGTACTCGATCCGCCGCGTGCGCGACGACGAAACGGAGTTGCCGGAGAACCGTCAGACCAGCTACCTGATCCCGGCACCGCCGGAGGTGACCGAGCCGGGCAGCGCTCGGGAACAGCGCCCGGCCGCCGAAGTCCCGGCGGTGGCTCCGATCATGCCGAGCACCCCCTCACCGGTGACCCTCGCGGCGCCGCACCCCGCCCCGAGCGCTCCGGCGGAATCCCGCCCGGCCAAGGGACTGTGGTCGCGGTTGAAGGGTCTGTTTGCCGCGGAGGCAGAACCTGCGGTGAGTGCGCCGCAGGCGCCAGCGCCCGCCCCGGCGCCGCGCAGCCCGCATCGCCGCAGCGAACGCAGCGAACGGGGAGACCGTGGCGATCGTGGCCGCGACGGACGCCGGGATTCCGGACGTTCGGGCCGCCGCGGCGACGGTGGACGCGGTGAAGGTCATCGCGGCGACGGCAACCGCCGTCCGCAAGGCGAACCTCGCAATGCCGAGGGCCGCAGCCCCGAGGGTCGGCGGGATCGCTCCGATCGACGTCCGCGCGAGCGAGATCGGGAACGCGACCTGAGCTCACCTCGTGCGCCGGAGGCGCCGCCGGCTGCAGCGGCTAGCACCAGCGCCCCGAGTGAACCTGCTGTGGGCGGCGGCGAGCGCCCCGCCTCCGAGCGCGGCGAGCGGCGTGGCCGGCGGCGAGGACGCCGGGGCGGACGGCGCGGCGGCGCGCGGGGTGAGAATGCAGCGGGCGAGAATCGCCAAAATGAAGGCGGCGGCGCCCGCGAAGCTTCTTATGAGTTCGGCGCGGCCGAACGCCATGAGGTGCAGACACCACCGGCCGAGCGGGATACACGGGCATCGTTCGAGCCGGCCCCCTCATTCCGGCCGTCCGAGCCGGCCCCTGCGAGCGCTCCGGTGCAGGTCGCGCCGAGCCTCCCTCAGCCAGCTCCGACTCCCGCTCCCGCTCCGGCTCCAGACCGGA
>JAJZSQ010000094.1 GCA_021849615.1 Pseudomonadota bacterium | reverse complement strand
TATGACGACCGACGTTTCGCGTGGGCACGGCGCCGCACTCGTGCTCTTCTGCCGCCGCCCGGCACCCGGTGAGGGTAAACGCCGTCTGGCGCGTGCCCTGGGCGACGAACGGGCGTTTGCCGTTGCCGAAGCGCTGCTGCAGTGCGCCCTGGAGGATGCTGCCGCCTGGCCCGGCCCGGTGGTGCTCTCGCCGGCGCGGAGCGAGGACGCCGCCTGGGCGGTGGGGCTGTTGGAGCGGGACGTGCAGGTCATCCCGCAGCCCGATGGCAATCTCGGCGAGCGGATCGCAACGGTCGACGTGCTCGTGCGCCGCCGAGGCTGCAGTCGGGTGTTGTTCATCGGCAGCGATGCGCCGTCGCTGCATCCGTGGCAGCTCACGGCGGCGGCTGCGGCGCTCGAGCGCGTGGAAGTCGTCTTGATACCGGCGGCGGACGGCGGAGTGACGCTGATGGGGTCGCGGACGGGATGGCCGGACCTCACCGCGCTGCCCTGGAGCGAGGCGGCGCTCGGTGCGGCGCTCGAGCAGGTCTGTCGCCAGTCCAACCGCTCGGTGGAGCGGCTGGAGGGTTCTTACGACATCGACGAACCGGCCGACTGCCGGCTCGCGATCGAGCGGCTCACGGGCGACCCGCGGCCTGCACGCCGACGTCTGCGCGAGCTGCTGTGCGGCCTGAAGCTCCCCGCTGCGCCGCTGCGCACCTGAGCGGCGCGTCAGCTGCTGAGAAAGTCGAGAATGGCCCGCTGCGCCGCCGTCAGCTGCTCGCGCGGCGTCACGACTGCCGAGCGCAGCGCGTGCCGGCAGGGACGCGACTCATCGTCGCGGTAGTGCGCGACCGCGCGCCCGATCAGGCGCTGAACGCGCGTCAGGCTGTCACGGAACTGACTCATGACCTGCTCGACCGATACGTGTTGAGTCGGGTCATCGAGCCAGCAGTCGTAATCGGTCGCGACCGCTACGGTGCAGTAACCGAGCTGCGCTTCGAGCGCGAGGAACGCCTCCGGCACGTTGGTCATGCCGACCAGATCGGCGCCCGCGCCGCGCAACCAGAAACTCTCCGCGCGCGTGCCGAGCCGCGGACCCTCGACGCATGCATACGTCTTCTCGCGGTGCAGCGGCAGTCCGAGCGCCTCGGCGGCCTCGGCAAGCAGTGCGCTCGTGGCCGCGCACGCCGGGTGTGCGCTGGAGATGTGCGCCACCATGCCTTGACCGAAGAAGCTCGCGGCCCGCAGACCTTTGGTGAAATCTAGGTATTGCGAGGGCAGCGCCAGATCGCCCGGGCGGATCTCCTCGCGCAGACTCCCGACGGCCGACACGCCGATTACCGTGCGCACCCCGAGGCTCTTCAACGCCCAGATGTTGGCGCGAAAATTGATTTCGCTCGGCAGCAGATGATGCTCGAGGCCGTGCCGCGCCAGAAAGGCGACCGGCTTTCCATCGAGGCTGCCGAGCATCACCGGCGCCGACGGTGCGCCGAACGGCGTATCCACGTGCCTCGTTTCGTTGACTTTCAAGCCGTCCATTCGATAGAGGCCGGTTCCGCCGATAATGCCGATCATCATGGGATTCTCTGTTGCGCCAGTGGCCGCGAGGCTGCAAGATGCCTCAAACGACGCCGGGCAACAAGATCGACACCTGTTCACGGGGAGTCCGCCATGAATACCCCTCCATTTCCTTCGCTGCGGCCGCCGCGCTGGCCGGGGCAAATCACCCGTGCGGGTCTGTGGATTCTCGCGGCCGGTCTGCTCGTCACGCTCGCAGCGGGTCTGCTCAACCGCTTCCATCTCGCCGGTGTCGGCCCGGCGCTGATGACATTGGTGATCGGCCTCGGCGTGGTGGTGTTCGGCACGGCGACGACCATCGTCGGGGTCCTGTTCTCGACGGTGAAGGGCGCACGCATCCCCGGCACCGCCGCGGTGGTCGGCATCATCATCGGTCTGGCGGTGACCGCCTACGTGCTTTCCTGGGTGGAGCGGGCCCGTACCAGCCCGCCAATCAACGACATCAGCACGGATCTGCACGACCCGCCGAAGTTCGAGCGCGTACTGGCGTTGCGCGCACGCGCGCACGCAACCGTTCCGGCGCAATATCGTCGCGAAGTACCCGGTCCAGGCGGTAGAATGATCGACGTACCGCAGCTGCAGCGCGAGTACTACCCGTACGTCAAGCCGCTGTTTCTCGCGCTGCCGCCGGCGCAAGCGCTCGCCAGAGCGCGGCAGGTGGCCGCGGCGCTCGGCTGGCGCATCGATGCCTTCGAGCCGGCGCAGGGGCGCCTCGAGGCGACCGCCCACACGTTCTTCTTCGACTTCAAGGACGACATCGTGGTGCGGGTCCGGCCGAACGGTACCGGCTCGCGCGTCGACGTGCGCAGCGAGTCGCGGGTCGGCCTGAGCGACATTGGAACCAACGCGGCGCGCATCCGGCAGTTTCTCGGCCGCATGCAGACGCACTGAGACGAGGCACTGGCATTCATGAGCGGCACCGCCCGCGACATCGTGTTTGAAAAACGCCTGGCCGCGCTGCTCGCCAGCGGCGCGCCCGAGCTGCTGCAGGGCGGTCGCCGAGGGGTCGAGAAGGAGTCGCTGCGCGTGACCCCCGCGGGTCTGCTCGCGCAGACGCCGCACCCGGTGGCGCTCGGCTCGGCACTCACCAGCGAGCACATCACCACGGACTACTCCGAGGCGCTGATCGAACTGGTCACGCCCACGTTCAATACCAACTGGGAGTTGCTCCAGTACCTGCTCGATCTGCACCAGTTCGTCTACCGGCATCTCGGCGATGAGCTGCTGTGGACGACCAGCATGCCGTGTCGGATCGAGCGCGACGAGGACATCCCCATCGCCCGCTACGGGCGCTCGCACATCGGTCGGATGAAGAGCATCTACCGCGAAGGACTCGGCGTGCGCTACGGCCGGATGATGCAGGCGATCTCCGGGGTGCATTTCAACTATTCGTTTCCGAGCGCATTCTGGCCGGCGTATGCCGAACTGCTGGGTTCGCGCGATGACTCCCAGGCGTTCATCTCGGCGCGCTATTTCGACCTGCTGCGCAATTATCGCCGTCACGGCTGGCTGGTGCTGTATCTGTTCGGTGTTTCGCCGGTTGTGTGCAAGTCGTTCTTGCGCGGCCGCGAACACACGCTCATGGACCTCACCGCGCACAGCGCCTACGAGCCGTACGCGACCAGCCTGAGGATGAGCGACATCGGCTATCGCAACCGCAACCAGGCGGAACTGACCGTTTCGGTTAACAGTCTCGACGAATACGTGCGCGACCTCGGCCGGGCGATCAGTACGCCGCATGCGCCGTATGCCGCGCTCGGTGTGCGCAGCGGCGATGGCTATCGGCAGCTCAATGCGAACGTGCTGCAGATCGAGAACGAGTACTACAGCTTCATCCGGCCGAAGCGCGTGGCGCGCTCCGGCGAGCGGCCGACCCAGGCGCTGGCCCGCGCCGGCGTCGAATATGTCGAGGTGCGCGCGCTCGATGTCAGCGCCTTCGACCCGGTCGGCGTGAACCAGAACAAGATGCGCTTCCTCGAGGCGTTCCTCGCGCTGTGCCTGCTGAAGGAAAGTCCGCCGCTCGCGGACCATGAGCAGCATGCGGTCGATCACAACCACCTCACGGTGGCGCACCGGGGCCGCGAACCCGGTCTGATGCTCTGGCGCGATGATCGCGAGGTGCCGATGCGCCAATGGGCTGAGGCGCTGCTGGAGGAAATGGGCCCGTTGTGCGAGATCCTTGACCGTGGCGAGGCGGCCAGACCGTACACGCAGGCGCTCGCCGTGCAGAGCGCCAAGATCGCCGACGTCTCGCGCACCCCCTCGGCCCGCATGCTGGCGGAGCTGGCCTCGACCGGGGAGTCGTTCGCGCAGCTCGCCTTGCGGATGTCGAAGCTGCACAAGGCGTATTTCCTCGAAATGTATCCGCCGAACCAGGCGCGCCTCGCGGAATTCGCCGTCGAGGCGCGGCAGTCGCTCGAGCGCCAGCAGGCGATCGAGGCCGCCGATCGCGGCACGTTCGAGGAATATCTCGACCATTACTTCGCGGCCTGAGCGCGGTCCGCCGGCGGGAAAATCGGGTCAATCTCCCGCACGGGCCATTGCGCAGCGCGGGCCGGTAAGGGATTCTTAGCGGCTATGAACGCGCTTTCCGTCCAGGGTTTGACCAAGACCTACCGCAACGGCGTACAGGCCTTGAAAGGCATCGACCTTGCCGTCGAGGAAGGGGACTTCTTCGCACTGCTCGGACCGAACGGAGCCGGCAAGACGACGCTGATTGGCATCGTGACCTCGCTGGTGAGAAAAACCGGCGGTGAAGCGAGCATCTTCGGCTACGACATCGACCGGCAGCTCGAGCAGGCCAAGAGCTGCATCGGCGTGGTGCCGCAAGAGATCAACTTTAACCAGTTCGAAACGCCACTGACCATCGTGGTCAACCAGGCGGGCTTTTACGGCATTCCGCGCGCAATCGCCCATCAGCGCGCGGAGAAGTACCTCAAGCAGCTGCAGCTCTGGGAGAAGCGCAATCACGCCTCGCGCGGGTTGTCCGGCGGCATGAAGCGCCGCCTCATGATTGCCCGCGCGCTGATGCACGAGCCACGGCTGCTGATCCTCGATGAGCCGACCGCGGGCGTCGATATCGAGATCCGACGCTCCATGTGGGACTTCCTGCGCGGAATCAATCAGCGTGGCACGACGATCATCCTCACGACCCACTATCTCGAGGAGGCCGAAACGCTCTGCCGCAACATCGCGATCATCGACGGCGGGCGCATCATCGAGCGCGACCGCATGAGCAATCTGCTGCGGCGGCTGCACAGCGAGACGTTCGTGTTCAGCCTGCGCCAGCCGCTCACCGCGGCACCGGCTCTCGAACGCTACCCGGTCAAGTTGATCGATGAGACGACGATCGAAGTCGAGGTCTCCAAGCAGGAGAACCTCAACGATCTGTTCGCGCGGCTCTCGGCGCTCGGCATCGAGGTGCTCTCGCTGCGCAACAAAGTCAACCGCCTGGAGGAAATCTTCATGCGCCTGGTGGAGAAGGGAGCCGCAGCATGAGTACCTTGGTGGAACATTCGGCAGCGGCCCCACAATCGATGGCGCAGATCCGCCGGATCGGCTTTCAGACGATCATCATCCGGGAATTCCACCGGATCGTGCGCATCTGGAGCCAGACGATCCTGCCCTCGGGCGTTACCGCGACGCTGTATTTCCTGATCTTCGGTGCCGTGATCGGCAGTCGGATCGGCCCGATGGACGGCATCAGCTACATGATGTACATCGCGCCCGGCCTGATCATGCAGGCGGTGATCCTCAATTCATACAACAACGTCGTTTCGTCGTTCTTCGGTGCGAAATTCGGCAAACACATCGAGGAGCTGCTGGTCTCGCCGCTGCCGAGCTGGATCATCGTGTCGGGGTATGTCGCCGGCGGATTGCTGCGCGGCGCGATGGTCGGCCTGCTGGTGAGCATCGTCACGCTGTTCTTCACCCATCTGCCGGTCAAGCACCCGGTGATCGTGGTGGCCGCGGCCGCGATGACCTCGGTGACCTTCGCGCTCGGCGGGTTCCTCAATGCGATGTTCGCCAAGAACTTCGATCAGATCAGCATCATCCCGAACTTCGTGCTGACGCCACTGATCTACCTCGGCGGGGTGTTCTACTCGATCGCCCAGCTGCCGGCCTGGGCGCATCACCTCTCGCTCGTCGACCCGATCCTCTACATGGTCAACGCGTTCCGGTTCGGATTCCTCGGTGTGTCCGACGTTCCGGTCATCGTCGCGTTCACGATCATGCTCGTTGCCATCCTGGCATTGTTCTCGACCGCCGTCCTGCTGCTCGATCGCAGCAGCGGAATCCGCGAATGAACCGATGCGGCCGCGCCCCCCGAGCGGGGCGCGCGGCCGCATCGGCCTTCAGCCCTTGACCCAGTTGCCGCCGCTGTCGCGGTAGTACCAGCCGTTCTGCTTGGCATGTGCGATCCAGCGGCTGGCGAAGGTGCTGCGGATGTGGCCGGCCCAGGCGGGATGGCCGTTGGCATCGGCGATCTGCGTGTAGAGCTGCGACAAGTCGTGGTTCTGCTGCGCCACCAGGTGTGCCAGCTGCGCCCGCTGCATCAGCGGCACACTGCTCTGGTCGCGGATCGCGATGACCCCTTCGCTGGTGATGCCGATCACGCCCTCGCGGAAGTACGGTTTGAGCTGCGCGAAGCGCTGATGCATCGCCGCGACGATGGCCCGGATCTGCGGTGTCGAGATGTCCAGATCGGCCTGTCCGGCCGCATGCGCCACCGGAACGAGCGCCATCACCATCCGGCCGGCGAGCGCCTCGAGGATCGAGCCGCCCTCAGGTTCGCGAGTGTTGGCGGCGGTCGGAGGCGCCGCCGGGGGTGCGCTCTGCGGACTGGCCGGTTGCGCCGTGGCGCTGCCGTTGCTGCCGGTGACGGCCCGGATGATCTTGTCGGCCGCCTTTTGGGCGGCGGCGGCCGGAAAATACACATTGACCGTGACGCAGCTGGCGAGCACCCCGGCCGCGGCGAGCAGCAGAACAAGGCGGGCGGCGCGCGCCGAGGCGCGCTCGGGCGGTGCGGAATGGGTTGCGAATCGCATGGACGTTCTCCGATGGAACCGTGCGGATAATCTGATACTTGAGGCTGCATGTCGCCTGAGCAAACCGGTCGCGGCGAACACGGCCGCGCCGTGAACATCTTACCGCCCGGACCGGCTCAGTTCACCTTCATGCCTCCGCTCCTGATGCCCTGCTTGATTTGCTCGAGCATCTGCGGCCAGTTGACCCGCTGGACGTTGCCGATGATGTCCAGACGCGGAATCCAACTGCCCTGCACCAGGTAGTACCCGCCGTCGTCGGCCGGGCCCACCCCGGACATGTGGCAGACCTCGTTGTGCAGCCGGCAGCCGATGGCCAGGCGCCGGTAGTGGAAGGTCTTGAAGAACTGCAGCACGCCGGATTCGAGCGCTGCGGCGACTTCGCCGCCGCCGCCGCCGAAGGCCGCGATGCGCGTGACGGCTTTCTGGCTGATCAGGTGACTCGAGCGATCCCCCGGCATGGTGTAAATGCGCGCATCGAACGCCACCGGAGACCAGTCGAAGAGTTTCAATCCGGTGATGTCGGCATCGATTCGACCGGTCATCGAGCCGAACGCGAACGTGTGGGTCACCATGCCCAGATCGAGCGCACGCGCCGTGACATCGGCATGCATTTGTGGCCATTGTCCGAGCGGGTCGTCGAGCTGGATGTGGCTGCCAGTGATGACACCGGCGAATACGTGTGCGACCAGGTTGCCGTCGAACGTCAGTACGTGATGGCGATATTGCACCAAGGGGATGTGGGCGAAGAGCCGACCGTTCATGATCGGCCAGCCGAAGGCCTTGCACATGACCGGCATGCTGATCGGGGTCAGGTCGGCGTTGAAATCGAACTGCGCATGCGGCGTGCCGAGATTGCGGCCCACCAGCGTATGAATGAGGATCGCGCCGTCGAACACCGGCACGCGCACGTTGCCCCCGAGCAGCGCAAAGTTGCGACTCCAGGTGAGAAAGGTCAGATGCGTCGCGCCGCCGGCCAGACCGTACAGCCCGACGCGCTGCCAGCTGAGCTGCGAGTGCGCCACTGCCACGCCGGCGGCAGAAGCCCAGTGGATCGCGCCGTTGAGGCCGGCGATGGACAGGCTCGCGGTGGGGTCGGTGAAGCCGATACCGTGCAGGAGTGCGTCGATGCGCTCGAGGTGCCCGGCGCGCAACCGCAGTGAGCCGCTCGCCCAGCCCCGGGTATGCAGGGAGCCGAGCGGACCGGAGGCCAGGGTCATCTGCATGAAGCTGGCGTAGGCGCCCGGGAAGCTGAGGCGGGCGAGCCGGACCTGCGCATCTTCGAGCGTCGGCCGGGGGGTGAGCCCCACCTGCGCCGTTGCCTCGGCGTCGATGACGCCGCGCTCGTGCAGCGTGACGCGTGAGATCTCGATTGGCCCGGTGCCGTGCCGCGCGGCGGTGAGCTGCAAGGTGAGCGGGTGGGCCGCCAGATCCAGATACAGCGGGCCGGCGAGCGCCTCGCCGCGCGAGCCGGCGAGCAGCAGCGAGCCGCTCAGCACGCCGCCGTGCTCGGTGAGGGTACCGTGCAGGGTCGCCGCCACGTGCTGCGAGACGACCGTGCCGGCCGCATTGCTGAAGTTCAGATCCGCACTGCGCACGCGAACGTCGGCATGCAGGGCCGGGCGATTCGACGCGCGCAGCGCCAGACTTACCGGCCCGCCGGCCGTATCGCCGGGCGGCAGGCTGAACCAGGGGTGCGCCAGGCGTACGGCCTCGGCGAGTTCCACCCCCTCTGCCTTCATCCGCAGTCGCCACCGGCCCGGGCGCAGCGCGGCCGCGAGGCGCACCCGGCCGTGCGCGAGCGCCACGCCGGCCGCGCTGACGGTGAGGGCGCCGGTCTGGGCGTCGTAGGCCGTCGTGAGGTCCCCGCGCAGCGCGCCGAACGCACCCGCCTGGAGCGCGAAGCGGCCGCCCTGACACTGGTAGGGGCGGCCGAAGCGGATCACAGCGCAGCGCAGCACAGCACGGCGCACGGGCAGGACGCCCGGACGCGTCATCTGCACGGAGGCGGCCTGCAGGCTGCCCGACAGTCCGCCGGGTCCCAGGCGCATCACCACCTGGGCATCGCGCACCCGTGCCTGCGGCGTCCGCAACCGCGCTACCGTGAGCGTGACCTGATCAATGGCATGGGCGGGTACGGCCAGGACCGCGATCAGCAGTCCGAGCGCCCAGCGTGCTGGCTGCAACAAAAACTTCACGACACTGTCATCTGGCGGACTTCCTGACCGCAGATCCTGAACATACGAGTTATTTCGCACCTGAATAGTGCACGTCCGGATGCCGCAATGAAAGCACCCGCCCTCTCCGAGTGGATCGCGCGCGCGGATGCCGCTGAGTACGCGCTGTGCCGCCGGTTGAACCGGGGTGCGGCGTTCGCGCTGCCCCGGCGGATCTTCCAGATCGCCAGCCGGCTCGGCGACGGGCTGATCTGGTACGTGGTGATTCTGGCGCTGCCGCTGCTCTACGGCCGCACCGCGGTGTGGCCGGCGCTGGTGATGGCGTTGACCGGGATCGCCGGTCTGGGGCTTTACAAGGTGCTCAAACACACGCTGGTGCGCGAGCGGCCGTTCATGACCCACGCCAACATCGATCTGGCCATGGCGCCGCTCGATCGCTACAGCTTTCCCTCCGGGCACACGCTCCATGCCGTGTGCTTCACGGTGCAGGTGACCGCTCATTTTCCGGTGCTCGGCTGGGTGCTCATCCCGCTGACGCTGCTCATCGCCGGATCGCGTACCGTGCTCGGCCTGCACTATCCGACGGACGTGCTCGCCGGCGCGGCCATCGGACTGGCGCTCGGCCTGGTGGGCGTGTCGCTCGCCTGATGCGAGTTCTATTCGTCTCGGACGTCTTCTTTCCTCGCGTCAACGGCGTGTCGACGTCCATCGCCACGTTTCGTGCCGACCTCGAACGTCTCGGCGTCGAGACGCTCCTCGTGGCGCCGCGCTATGCGGGCGAGACGGTGAGCGAGGAGCACGGCGTGGTCCGCGTTGCCGGCAGCAAGGTGCCCGGCGACCCGGAGGACCGGCGCATGCGCTGGGGAGCGTTGCGCCGCGCGCTTGCGGGACTCGAGCGCGAATCGTTCGACCTCGTTCATGTGCACACTCCGTTCGTCGCCCACTATGCGGGCGTGCGCGAGGCGCGCCGCCGCGGCGTTCCGGCTCTGGCGACCTACCACACGTTTTTCGAGGAATACCTGCATCATTACGTGCCGGTATTGCCGCGCCCCCTGGGGCGCACGCTGGCGCGCGCGTTCACTCGCTCTCAATGCTCCGCCGTGCAGGCGCTGGTCGCCCCGTCCGAGCCGCTGCGCCAGGTGCTGTGCGAATACGGGGTCGACACGCCGGTGCACGTCATTCCAACCGGGCTGCCGGCGGACCGCTTCGCGCCGGGCAACGCTGCACGCTTTCGAGCGCTTGCGCAGCTGCCGGCGCATCGTCCGCTGGTGACCTATGTCGGCCGTGTCGCGCATGAGAAGAACATCGATTTTCTGGTGCGCGTCTTCGAGCGTGTGCGCCGCTCCGTGCCCGAGGCGATGCTGATCATCGCCGGTGAGGGACCGGCGCGTGAGCCGTTGCGCAAGCTCGTCGGGCAGCTCGGTCTGACGGCGGACGTCCGGTTCGTCGGTTACCTCGACCGCGACACCTCGCTGCTCGACTGTTATGCGGCTGCGTCGGTGTTCGCGTTCGCCTCGCGCACCGAAACGCAGGGACTGGTGCTGCTCGAGGCGCTCGCCCAGGGCACCCCCGTGGTGTCCACGGCTGAATTGGGGACGAAGTCCATCCTCGCCCCGGCGTGTGGCGCGGTGATCGCCGAGGAGCACGAAGAGCCATTCGCCGCCGCGGTGGTGCAAGTGCTGCGCGACGCCGACCTGCGCGACCTGCTGAGCGCTCAGGCCCGCACCTACGCGCGCGGCTGGTCGTCGGCCAGCATGGCCGCCCGTCTTGCCGAGCTGTATCGAACGCTGCCCCGGGCGGCCTAACTCCCTTTCGGCGTCTCGAGGGTCACTCGCGAGAAATCCACGCCGG
>JAJZSQ010000093.1 GCA_021849615.1 Pseudomonadota bacterium | reverse complement strand
ACGAACCGGAAGTCCAGGAAATATTGCCGACCGTTCACGTAGAACGCCCGTGGTTGATCCTGATTCGACGCGTAGTACTTCAGTTCAGGATTGTTCAGATTTTGCCCGACCAGAGAGATGGAAAAAGTCTTGTTGACGTCGTAATTCAAGGAGGCTGCAAGGGTTCCTTCGCCCATCATCGTAAACGCCGAGCTGCGATCCACTCCGCTGAAGAACTGCGACCGGTATGTATACGCCACTCGCGCGCTGAACTTGCTGTTCTCATAGAAGCCGACGACGTTGTAAGTCTCTTTAGAAAGACCCACGACGCGATTTCCGCCGGCCAGTCCTGATGGGTTGGTCGCGCTGCCGCCATTGAAAGTGGCGTTGGCCTGCAACCCCCAATGCTTGAAGAACTGCTGCTCGTAGTTGAGCTCGACACCGTGGACGTTGGCGCTGGCCTCCTCTGGAGCCGTGATGGCATAGGTCCCCTCGAAGCCCTGGGGATGCGCTGTGTCGAACGTCATGAACTGCTCGTTAACCGTTCCGTACGACACGTAATTCGAGAGCCGCATGTAGTAGGCTTCGGCTGACAACACCGATTGCGGATTGAAGTACCATTCCAAGCCCGCGTTCACATTGGTGGCCTTGATCGGCGTGAGGTTCGGATTGCTGCCAGTGCCGGTACCCACACCACCGCCGTAGGTAGCCTGGACTTCCAGGGACGTCGATCCGGCAAGGGCCGAGTAGGCCGGTCGCGCCATGGTCTGCGCGACTGCCAATCGCCCGACCAGGTCTCGCGTCAGATCGAGCTTCAAGTTGGCGCTCGGCAAGACATCTGTATAGCTGTGGTTGGTCGACACCTGCGCGTAGGGACCGAACGCTGACGTCGTGATCGCACCGGGCGTCGTCGCCGGCACGCCAACGTTGGTGAGAATATCATCCTGGGTTCTCACGAACCGAACGCCGACATTGCCACTCCAGCGATGACCGCTGAGGTCGAGCTGCACGTATCCGGAGGTATCCTTTTCCTGCAATCCGAAGTCCACGGTCCAGTCGGCACGCGTGATAGGGTTGCGGTTGGTATAGGACAGATCGTAGGCGGCCAGTTGTGCCGGCGTAAAGTACCAGATCTGTGTCGGGAAGCCCGCGCCCAGCCCATAGCCGAAGTTGGTCGGAAAGTTCTGGTAGCCGGTCGGGTAATTCGCCGGATTATAGGCAGAGTACTGGGCGCCAGCAGCACAGTAGTAGGGAGGCGAGCCCCAGTCAAATGCACCACCATTGCACGCCGGCCCCTGTCCGATGGCATTCCAGAGATGTCGGTCGTGCGTCTTGTAATCCACGCCGAACTTCACATCGCTGAAGACTCCTCGATCCAGCGCGTAGTCCGCATCGATCTTGCCCCAACGCTCCGCATCGAGCACGTCGATGTTCTGGTCGCCGAAGATCCAGCTGAACGCCACCGGCGTGCCACCGGGGTTCGGACTCGTGTTGATGGTATTGCCGAGGTTCCAGCTGGCAGCCGTACCGGTTCCATGCATCGTATACGATCCGCCGGCACCCACGCCGGGTAGTGTCTCGAGGACATTCTGATTCGGAGTCCTGCTATGCCCGAAAGATGCACCGGCATCCCACGAGAGCGCCCAGTTGTCGTCCGGTCGCCATTTACCGCTGAAATCCGCCCAGTTGGTGCTCGCGCTCTCGTCCGGCCGGGAGATTTGGTCGTAGACGCCGAAATTCTTCCCTGCCGCAGGCGCCCAGGTGGCCGATGTCAGAGTGTTACCCTGCACCGTGTACTGCGCGGGCGCCAAACCTTCGCCAATGATCTCCGACGGCCAGATCGAGTAGCTTCGATTGTAGTTGCTCGCCTGGAGCTTCGAGGTGAACAGGTTCAAGTTCAGGGACAGCGCGTGAGTCGGCTGCCACTCGATATCCGCGTTTCCTCCGTTGCGTTGCGTGCGCTGGGTGAAATACGCCGCGTCGAGGATGCTCGGGTAGTACACATTCGCCAGTGTCGGATTGGCGGTAGCCACCGGACTGGTCGGACTTATCTGATTGTAGCCGAGCATCTCCTGTCCGTCGCGCCGGAAGTGCTCCGTTTCAGAGAATACCTGCAGCATGACGCCAAAGGTACGATCGCTATTGATCCAGTCGCCGAGGGCGTTGAATTGGGGATCGGTGTGACCCGCCAAGGTGTCGTGAACCGCACCGAGATCGGCCTCAAGAGTGACGGATTTGTGGAAATCGAGCGCTTTGCGCGTCACGACATCCACCTCGCCTGCGACGCCCCCCGCTGGCAATGAAGCTTCGGGACTCTTGTAGACCTTGATGTCCTTGACGATCTCCGCCGGCAGCAGTGTGTAATCGAAGCTGCGGCCTGCCTCCTGGCTCTGATCCAGCACGAACCAGTCGCCCGAGGCGACCGAGTGACCGTTGAGCGTGGTCATCGTAAGGCCCGGGCTCAGGCCGCGCAGGCTCACACGGTCGGATTCAGCGAATCCGCCTTCTGTGGCGCCCGCTGTACTGATGTTAACTCCCGGGAGCCGCTGCAACGCATCCGCAACGTTTCGGTCCGGCATCTTACCGATGCTCTCAGCGGTGACAACCGACACGGTGCCAACGGCGCCGCGCTGCAGCGCGAGTGATTTCTCGAGTGAGTATCGGATCCCTGATACGACCACTTCCTGCAGCGCGACTGAAGAATCTTTGCTCTTCGCGGCGGGCCGCGCGTGCTCCTGAGCAGGTAGCGGATGTGCCTGCGCGAGATCATTGTGCCCAAACAACGCCATCGCGACGGCTGTACCGATCAACGTGGACCTTGCGATTCTCATAGTAGTGCTCACCCCAGATGTTTTCAGATGTTGTCTTTGCAACAAGAACCAGCCCGCGCCGCGGCCCCATCCACCGGCTCGAGTCCAGTCGAGCCGTGATTCGATTCCGCCCCCAATGGATAATCCGCGAACATGACCATTTCGTGGCCACTATAATACCAGTTTAAAAAAAGTGCCACACCCAGGCAGTGTTGCGTCGCATCTCAAGCTCGATCATAAATAAATCAGTGAGTTATGAATTATCATGTATTATTTTCACAACATAATTGGTTTCTGATTGGTATCTTTCGGGTTTGCGATCGACCGCTCGCTGCCGTTTGAGCTGTGGTCACGACTTTCGGGTGCCGCAGCGACTGCGCTCCGATTCAGTACACGGTGAAGCCCATGCCGATCGCGAGGCCGCCGCGAAAAGCCACGCGGGGGTCAGAGGGCGAAGTCCCTCGGGATCGGCTTGTGATCCGGCTGCACATGCGACACGCCGCGTGCTCGTGGAGGCGATCTGACCTGCGCGAGCGCCCGCCAGGGACTTCGCGCCAGAGAGTTCGCGGAGGCCCTGCGCCGTTGAGGCCCGAGGCACGCCAGATCCCTGCCGAAACGTGGACGGTTTGGCGCGCGCGAGCAATCCGGGCAGCAGATCAGCACGCATGCCGCATGACGCGATGCTCGGCGGGAGGAGCACCCAGAGTCCAAGGAGGACCGCGGCGACGGCCTCGCATACGCTCGAGACGCTCCCGAAGGCACCGAGGCGCCGCGGTACCGCAGCGGGTCGCGTGCGGTGCCGTCCGAATCGAGAGCACAATCTTCCCGCGCGCTGCAGCCGCCTCATCAGGCCGCAAGTCCGATCAGCCCTGCCGTCACAGCCGTCACATCGCCCACCGCCCGCCCGAGTGCCCCACCGGCCTGGCCAGGTGGGAGTCCGTCTGCCGGGAACGGAACGGTGGTCCGAGGCGACTCACGGCAGTTCGGCCGCGCACGATGCTCGACATGCGTCATGCCGCATGGGCCGCCCGTGTCGGAATCCGAGAGTGCGGAAGCCGTGGCGCGCCTGCTCCAATGGGGCGACACCAGTCGATATGGGTGCGCCATGCTGGTACCTTTTAAGTGCCACTGTAATACCCATATTTTGTAAACGCGATGGCGTCGATGCGCTAACATATTGATAAATATATTGTTACCTTTAAATCAATCCGGTGTCAGTCCGAGTTAGACAGTCCGCCCCTCGACTGGTATTATAATGGTATTGTGACGCCAAGGTCGAATCAGTTCCGGAGGACATGCCATTGATGCTGTCGCACACGCTGGGGAAGCTCGACGAAAGCAGCGCCCTGCCGCTGTACCAGCAGCTGCAGCGCGCCCTTCGCCAGGCGATCGAGACGCGCCATATCGGCCCCGACGATGCACTGCCTCCGGAGCGCGACATTGCGGAGGACTTCCACATCTCGCGCATCACCGTACGCAAGGCCATCGATGGGCTGGTGAGCGAGGGGCTGCTGGTGCGCCGTCAGGGAGCCGGCACCTTCGTGTGCTCACGCGTGGAGAAGAATTTCTCCAAACTGACGTCGTTCTCCGAGGACATGCAGGCGCGCGGCCGTGCCCCGCGCAGTGTGTGGCTGCGCAAATCCGAGGGCAGCGTCACGCCGGAGGAAGCCCTCACGCTGCGCTCGAGCCCCGGAACGCCGGTGTTCCGCTTTCACAGAATTCGCTTCGCAGACGATGCACCCATGTCGATTGAGTACGCGACCGTACTCGCCTCTTGCCTGCCGTCGCTCGATGCGGTGGAGTCCTCTTTGTACGAGGCGCTCGAACGCGCCGGCAGCCGCCCCGCGCGCGCCCTGCAGCGGCTGCGCGCAGTGCTGTTCACCGCCGAGCAGGCCAAGCTGCTGCAGATCCGCGAGCGCGATGCGGGGCTGCTCGTCGAGCGGGTCGGGTTTCTCAAGGACGGGCAGGCCGTGGAATTCACCCAGTCGTACTTTCGCGGCGACATCTACGACTTCGTGGCGGAGTTGAGTGACGTATGAGCCTGCAGATGCCCGAATCGGCCACCCGCATGCACTGCGAGGCCGCGCAGGCCGCCCAGGTCGTGCGCGACCAGCTGTTCAGCAACGCCGAGCGCATGGAGAGCTTGGCGGAGCGGCTGCGCGCGCAGCCCCCGCGCGTCGTGGTGACGTGCGCGCGCGGCAGCTCAGACCATGCCGCGACATTCGCGAAGTACCTGATCGAGACGCGCCTGGCGGTGCCGACCAGTTCCGCGGCCCCATCGGTGAGCTCGCTCTATGATGCGCGCCCGGACCTCTCCGGCGCGCTGTGTCTGGCGATCTCCCAGTCCGGCGCAAGTCCCGACCTGCTCGCCTCAGTGCGCAAGGCGCGCGAGGCCGGCGCCCGGGTCGTGGCGCTGGTGAACGCGGCACACTCGCCGCTCGAGGCACTCGCCGATGACGTCGTGCCCCTCACCGCCGGGGCCGAGACGAGCGTTGCAGCCACCAAATCCTTCGTCGCCTCGCTCGCAGCCATCACGCACCTGGTGGCCTGCTGGAGTGCCGATCGGACGCTCTCCGAGGCGCTGCGCAAGGCCCCGAAACACCTCGAGCGCGCCTGGAGCCTCGACTGGAGCGCCGCTCTGGAGCCGCTCGTCGAAGCCCGCGACCTGTACGTCATCGGCCGCGGCATCGGTCTTGCCGTGGCGCAGGAGGCGGCCTTGAAGCTGAAGGAGACCTGCGGGCTGCACGCCGAAGCGGTGAGCGCCGCGGAACTGCGCCACGGACCGATGGCGCTGGTGAAGCCTGGCTTCCCGGTGCTGGTCTTCTCGCAGAACGACGAGGCGCGCTCCAGCATCGAGATGCTGGCGCAGGAACTCACCGCGCGCCGCGCCACCGTGATGATCGCCGGGTCGCGCTGCCCGCAGGCCCTGCAATTGCCGGCCGAGCCCGCCCACCCGGTCATCGAGCCGATGCTGCTGATCCAGACGTTCTACCGGCTGGCGAACGCGCTGTCGCTCGCGCGCGGACTCGATCCGGATCATCCCCCTCACCTGCGCAAGGTCACCGAGACCGTCTGATGTCCATTGCACTGATCAACGCGCGGGTGCTGCGCGACGGCAAACTCCTCGACGAGCACGGCGTGCTCATCGACGGCGGGCGCATCGTAGACGTGGTGCCCGTCGCGCAGGCGCGCGGCCCGGGCATCGATCGGGTGGATCTCGGCGGCGGACTGCTGCTGCCGGGATTCATCGACACCCAGGTCAACGGCGGCGGGGGTGTGCTGTTCAATGACGCGCCGAGCGTCGAGGCGATTCGGCAGATCGGCCGCGCCCACCGCCGGTTCGGCACCACCGGGTTCATGCCGACACTGATCAGCACGGACCTCGACGTGGTCGCGCAAGCCATCAGCGCCACGCGCGGGGCGCTCGCGGCCGGCGTGCCCGGGGTACTCGGCATCCACATCGAGGGGCCATTTCTCAGCGTCGAGCGCAAGGGCGTGCACGACCAGGCGATGCTGCGCGAACTCGACGAGAGCGCCGTCGGCCTGCTGAGCTCCCTCGGCGCCGGGCGCACCATCGTCACGCTCGCTCCCGAGGTGACCACCCCTGAGATCATCCAGCGGCTCGCCGATGCCGGCGTCATCATCTCGGCCGGGCACACCAATGCGACCTATGCGGAAGTGACCGAGGCACTGCGTCACGGGCTGCGCGGCTTCACGCACCTGTTCAACGCCATGTCGCAGCTGACGAGCCGCGAGCCGGGTGTCGTAGGCGCGGCGCTCGAGGATTCCTCGAGCTGGTGCGGCATCATCGTCGACGGGGAGCACATCGCCCCGCCGGTGCTGCGCCTCGCGCTGCGCTGCAAGCCGCACGAGCGGTTCATGCTGGTCACCGACGCGATGCCCGCACTCGGGACCGAGCTGCGCACCTTCGAGCTGCAGGGCCGGCGGATCATCGTGTCCGGCCCGGTGTGCTACGACGAGGACGGCCGGCTCGCCGGCTCGAACATCGACCTGGCCAGCTGCGTACGCAACGCCATGGGGCTGCTCGGCCTGCCGCTGCACGAAGCGGTCCACATGGCGAGCCTGTATCCGGCGCAGTTTCTCGGGCTCGCCGGGGAGCTCGGACGGATCGAGGCGGGTTACCGGGCCAACCTCGTGCTGACCGACGAGACGCTGCACGTGCGCGCCACCTGGATCGACGGGCAGCGCGAGGACGCCTGAGCGCAGCGGCGGGCGCCAGCGCATTCCGCTATCCTTGCGTGGGATTCGGCCCGGCCCGGTGCCCGCAATGGCGCAGCCGCCCCCGGCCGACCGCAAGGAGATGTCCGCATGTCGATCGTCCGTCGCGGCGCACCCTGGCTGCCGGTGCTGCTCGCCCTGAGCCTGAGCGGGTGCGGCAACAGTGGCGATGCCCAGATCCGCCTGCTCAATGCCAGCGCCGGCTACGCTGCCCTCGACGTGTACTTCGAGCGCAGCGGCACGGCAGGCACCCCCCAGATCAGCAACGTCGCCTCGGGCACGGTAAGCAGCTACACCGCGGTGGTTCCGGTCGCCTATACGGTGTACTTCACCAGCCACGGCGTCGGGGCTGCGAACGCCCTATCGAGCGTCAGCAAGACCCTCGCCAACAGCGAACGGCGCACCTACGTCGCCTACGGGGACAGCGGCTCGTTCGGCGTCCTCGACATCAATGAGCAGCAGGCCGCCCCGAACGGCGGCTATGCGAACGTCGAAGTACTCAACGCCGACCCGGATGCCGGCAGTCTCGATGTGTACCTCACCAGTCCCGGCATCCCGCTGAGCAGCGCCTCGCCGAACTTCAGTGCCCTCGCCGGCGGCAAGGCGAGCGCGTTCAGTGCCATCCCGCAGGGCACGTACGAGCTGCGCATCACGGGGGCGGGCAAAAACACGGACCTGCGCTTCGAACTGCCGAGCCTGAAGCTCTCCGACCAGGAGACCCTCTCGCTGATCGTCACCGAATCGCCCGGCGGCTACCTGGTGAATGTGATGGCGCTGCCGCAGAAAGGCGCGCTCACCGTCTACACCAACCCCGACGCCCGGGTCCGCGCCGCAATCGGCGTCAGCGGCGCGAGCAGCGTCTCCGCTTCGGTGGGCTCGACGGCGCTGCTGAGTGCGGCGCCCGCCTCGACGGTCGGTAGCTACCAGCTGGTGCCCGCCGGCAGCCAGACGGTGAGCCTCGCGGTCGACGGCACGGCCGTGAGCGCCCCGAACCAGAGTCTCACGGCGGGCCAGGACTACACCCTGCTCGTCTACGGCACGCCGGGGAACGTGCAGGAGAGCTGGCTGGCGGACAGCAACATCCCGGCCCTCAGCGGCTACTCGAGCGTCCGGCTGGTCAATGCCATGTCCGGCAGTGGCGATCCGCTCTCGCTCGCGGTGAATTTCATGCCGGTGGCCACCGGAGTGCCGCTGGGCTCGGACCTGCCGGGCGGAGCGGCGAGCGGCACCTCCCCGTACAATACCCAGGTGGTCGCCACCACGAGCGGAACCGTGACCGTTACGGACTACACCACCGCCCAGACGCTGTACTCGCAGACCACTGCGCCGCTGGGCTCGGGCAACGTGTACAGCATGTTCATGTTCGGCAGCACCAGCGCCCCGGTCGGGGTACTCTCCCAGGACCGCTAGGTCTCGACGCCGCTGCGGGCACAAAGGCGCCGGGGACCGGAACCCCGGCGACGCAGCCCGCTCAAAGACGTTACACTAGGACTTTTTACAGCCGTTCGGTCTGAACGGACCTGAAATACCCGAGCCAAGGGGGAGATTGATGAGATTCGATTGCGCTCGCGCAATACCGGGCGCCGTGGGCACCCTGCGCACCTCGATCTGCGCCGTAGGCGCGGCGCTGGCCATCGCGCTCGGCGGCTGCAGCGCGAATACGCAGGTGTACAACGGCACGCCCGTCATGCTGCTCACCGGCGAGGCCGCGGGCGACTTCAGTACCTACTCGGTCGGCCTGTACACCATCACCCTCACCCGCTCGGACGGCTACGTCGCCTACGTGCAGACCTCCGATGAGCAGGTCGATCTGACCCGCCGCACGAATCTCACCGAGCTGTTCAATGCGACCGGCGTTCCGGACGGGACGTACAAGAGCATGACGGTCAGCCTGGATTACTCCTCGCCGATCGTCTATCTGAAGGGTCAGAGCACCCCGGCGAAGGTCGAGAACACCTCCGGGACCGCCAACCCGGGCGTGATCACCGAGACGGTGAACTTCGATCCGTCGAATCCGCTCGTGATCGGTCTGAACAAATCCACCCCGCTCGCCCTCGACATCGACCTGGCAGCCTCGAATTCGATCAATGCGAGCACCAACACGGTCACGGTCAAGCCGTTCATCGTGGCGACCATCCAGCCGTATGAGAACAACCCGCTGCGTGCCCGCGGCCAGATCGTCCTCACCAATGCGAGCGCCGGAAGTTTCACCGAGAACATCCGTCCGTTCGACGATACGTACTATGCGGACGGTGACGTCGGGGCGCTCACCGTCAATACGAGTTCGAGCACCTATTTCAACATCAACGGCACGACGTACACCGGCTCGGCCGGACTGAGCGCGATGGCCGCCCTGAATCCCGGCATCACCATCACGGCGTACGGGACGCTCGGGGACCTCTCGACGATCACACCGGCGCTGAACGCGACCGCCGTCTATGCCGGCACCACCGTGATCAGCCAGGGCAACGAAGCGCTGCGCGGCGTAGTCACGGCCCGCAGCGGCAACACCCTGACGCTGTCCGGCGCGGAGTACATCTGCCAGGAAGGCCCCTGCTACTCGAACGCCTCGTTCAACTACTACCCCACGGCCACGGTCACGATCGGCTCGGGGACCGTGGTGAGCCAGGATGGCGTCGCTGCGCGCGGACTGAGCACGCAATCGGTGTCGGTCGGCCAGCAGGTCACGGCACTCGGGGTCGGTTCGATCAGCAGCTCGAACGCCCTCTCGATGAATGCCAACCCCGGGCAGATCCGCCTGCAGCCGACCCCCCTGTGGGGTACGCTGAGCAGCGGGGCCTCCGGCAGCGCGACGGTGAACCTGCTCGAGCTCGCCAATAACGCACCCGGCGCCTTCAATTTCGCCGGCACGGGTGTCACGAGCAGCGAGGACGCCAACGCCGCGAGCTACACGCTGAACACCGGCACGTTCGACGCGAGCACGCTCAGCGCCAGCACGCTGATCAATGCCGTCGGCATCGTCGCGCCGTTCGGCGCAGCGCCGCCGGACTTCACGACCAGCGCCGTGACGAACATGACCACTGGCCCCTCGACGCTGATCGTGGAGTGGACCTCCGGCACGACCGCGCCATTCTCCAGCGCAGGCAATTCAGGCATCGTGGTGAACCTCGGCAATACGAGCATTACGTCCGCCATCCTGCGCACCGGGCCGCAGACCGTGCAGCTCTCGAGCCTCTCCGGCAGCCCGACGATCATTGCCGGTTGCGCGAGCGGCACCTGCAGCGGCAATTCCGAGTACGCCATCGGCAACGCCACGAACGGGGTCAACGTGTACGGCGGTGCCTCGAGCTTCATCAGCGGGCTGTCGAGCACGATCAACGGCACGAACCAGGTGTTCAAGCTGGTGGCGATCGGCACCTACGACTCGAGCACCAACACCTTCTACACCCAGCGCATGGACGTCGCGCTCGAGTAATGCGGTGACTGCGGTGCACCGGGCGGACTGCCGCCCGGTGCACCGGCATCTGCGCCGACGGATCGTTCAGAACGTCACGACGGTACGGATCGACTCGCCGCGGTGCATCAGGTCGAACGCCTCGTTGATGCGCTCGATCGGCATCACGTGCGTGATCAGCTCGTCGATGTGGATCTTCTTATCCATGTACCAATCGACGA